>JBLINZ010000178.1:0-11346 GCA_047639375.1 Mariniblastus sp.
CATTGCGTTTGATTACGGATATTGTGTTGACAGCGTCTTCACACGTTCGTTTGGATCAACGACTGGCATCACCTTCTCTGCCTTTCGTGGTAGAAAAAAAAATTCACGTTCTGTCTGCACTTTCATTGTTTCGGCACGCAATCAGACCAGTTGCGAGTTGTTTCGCTGGTACAATTTTAAAATTGACTGCAAGACTGCGCTCGTTCAGAATTTGCAGAGATGCTGAGTATCCAACGAATTTCCATATGATCGGACCAGAAGATGAGTCTTCGAACGCTTGCAATTTTTTGCTTCATATTCACCGCTGGATTCCCCTGCTCTCAATGTTTGCTTAGCTCCCAAACGACCGAAGGTGCATGGGTCATCGACAGCCAATCCGCCTGGGAAGCAAGCACCAACACGAAATCCAATCTTGAATTCAAAACAGGAATGGCTCTGCCGACGGAGAAGAACGCGACATTCCAAAGCACTATGAAAACGTTTGACAAGAAACGTTCTGCGAGTTCTATCGTGTTTGAGCAATCTGCAATTTGGCAAAACTGGGAACCTGTCGAGAACATCGGGCCGGCGAATTTGAAAGATGCGCCGGTCGCACTGAGTCTCGGCCCGAACAACTATTGGCTCTTCGGAAGATACGGCAAGCCAAACAAAAAAGAGCTGAAGAATCTCTCAAAATTCAAGTCCGAATCTGCGACGCTCGAGGGTTTCGACATCCCGTTAAAAACCACTCGGCACGCGAATCAATTTGATGCAGCCGGCGGACTCAAGCCCGGAAAAGGTGGCTATCACGCGTGGCAAAGCCGGGACATGGTCAACTGGGTGCATCACGGCTCGGTGACCGAACGCTTTTCATGCTGGGTAACGACAGCTGAATTCGTAGATGGAAAATTGTACATCTACTACGACTACCCAAACGATCAAGACCCACATTTGTATATCGACGACAACTTGATGGATGGCGTGCCGGGCAAGAACATGGGAATCGCTTTCAAAGATCCTTCAGACGGTTCAGACAGCGGCCTCATTCGTGATCTCGAGGGGAAATTCCATGTGATCTACGAAGATTGGAGCCCAATCAATGCCGGCAAACGTTCTTGGGATTCACCGCTTGCTGGCCACGCAGTGAGCGAAGATGGGATCAAGGATTTTAAGATTATGAATCCAGTGATTGACAATCGCACCAAGCCAACAGGCGAGAAAAAAACATACAAGCATCCACATTGGAAAAGCCACCCTGAATGGGACACCAACATCGCTGAGTACGAAGTGCATCAGCCGGAACAAGAAGCGTATGGCGATTGGGCGTCGATTTGCATTGCGGGGCAGTACTATCTCTTCGGAGATTTCGACCCTGTGGGTGGACACAAAATGAGCGTCGGCTGGTTCACTTCACCAAGTCTCGATCAGGAGTTCACGTGGTGCGATAGCATTGGTCAGGGGCACCCCGATCCTGACATTTGTTTTGCCGAAGGCCGCTTCTATTTGGTAACCCAGCAAAAACAAGACTTTGCCAGCCCTGGGCCTTGGGTGGAAACCGTCGAGTCACGGGTTGGGGTCGATACGAACAACGATGGCAAAATTGACGAATGGACCGAGTGGCAGGCCGCCAAAGAGACTTACGACTACACCAAGGGGTTTGCAAAACAGATCAAGAAAACGCCTGCGTCCATTGACTTGTCAAAGCTGCCCGCAGGTTTCGGTTTCCAAATCGAAGTTAAAATCACCGACACAACCGAGAATAAGTCAAAGCCGATTCTCGATAGTGTCACCGTGAATTTTGGTGAGTAGATGGATCTAGCTCGAACGATTAATGGAGTGAACGTATCCGAGCAGAGGTGGCCCGCGATCAACACCAATAAGCTTCAACAGATAGTGTGCCGTTTCCATCAGCCTCCTGCTGCTCAATCATCACCTTGGAACCGATGCAATCGGTTGGGAATGCGGCAGCATGGAGTTTGGTTTGACAGCATCGGCGGGACGGGGATTTTTCGCTCCAAACACGAGCATCTCCTCGTACGATTCCTCATGAACGAATGACTCGTCAACTAGGTCATCTACGCCGGTGACTCGTTGCAGGTCGAGGCCCAGATGTTTCGCAAAAAACGGATAGACCGCCATTCGTTTCGACTCACCGTAATCGTGTTTTTCCAAGGGAAAGTGTGCATTGGCTACTCGGTCTTCCGCATCGTAAAGACGGTAGACCTGCTTTACATACGGGAACTCGGTCTCAGGAGTGAATTTCGTCCAGTCATCTCCATTGGAAACGAGCAACTGCGGGCGAGGGGCAGCGAGTGCGGCAATTTCGGCGTTATTGGTTTTGTGTTTTTCACTCCAGTGGATAGGCATGCCGCTTTCGCAAACACAGCCACCAAAAAAATGTGCGGACACCTGGCAGACGGGCGCTGCGACAGCGATTCGATCGTCGATCGCCGTCAGCAAGAATGTTTGAGTGCCTCCTCCGGAACATCCGGTCATGCCGATTCGATTCGGATCAACGCTTGGCAAGGACAGCACCAAGTCGAGTGCTCGAATACTGTTCCATGTTTGTAGCCGCAAGACTTCCGGCGTGTCGTGGTGCGACCAACCTGCTTCCTTCCAGTCTCCGTAGCCAACCATGTCATAAAGAAAGACAGCCGCTCCCGTTTTCGCAAGGACGGCGCAGCGTGCCTGCCGCGACTGCTTGAATCGTCCGTCATGCCCATGCGGACAGAGAACCCCGGCTAACAGGCCATCGAAATTCGTGGGCTGATAGAGCGTGCCAGTGACATAGAATCCGGGTGAACTTTGGAAGGCCACGCTTTCGGCCGTGTAGCCATCATAGTTCCGCTTGTTGGTAAACTCTGGTTTCAACGGCGTCTTCCTAGGTAGCGTTGTTAGTTTTGCCCCTGTGAGAATTCCGTTCCGTATGATTGCTTTGCGTTTCTCCCAGTCGGCCAATGTATCGAACGACTCGCGAAACTGCTTCAGTTCAGCCTTGGCTTGTTCCGGTGTCTGCGCATTTCCGACGCGCAGCTCGGGATTCAGCTCTTGCTTGCCGACGCCATCTTGCAGTTCAGCCAGACGAAGGTTACGAAACTCAATCGACATCGTGCGGTTGGGATGCAGCTGAATTCCCACAGGGCCTGAATCCGCAGCCGACTCGGATAGGTAGGTCATGACCTGTTGGCCATTGAGCCACACCGTGTAACGATTTCCCTTGGCAACGATTGTCATCTGGTTCCAGCTCTCAACATCGAGCAGCTCCTTGACTCCCTCGGCCTCAACCGGGTAGCCCTTGCCAGCGATATAAGGCGATGCGGTCATGTCTCGTTTTAAAGAACCAGAGATGCCGATCTGTATTTGCTCACGGTCGTTTCGAATGAAAATTCCGGAGTCAACCGTACCATCTCCCATTTTGAATTCGAGTTCCAAGATGAAACTAGAGTAATTCTTCTCTGTCCAAAGTATTGAGCCGGTTTTGTCGGCGTCACTGGTCGCCTCCAAAATGCCATCGTGGACTTTCCACCAGACATTATTGGCCGGAATCTTCCATCCTCCGAGGTCATCGCCGCTGAAGATTCTTGGCAGTTCCCGTGCTGGCTCCTGTGCCGGCTCCTGTGCCGGCAAGACTGAGTAGACGGTCATAAGAGCGAACACTACTGCACCGATAAACTTGAACTTGGCATTCATCATGTCATTCTCGAGAATTGGTTTTGAGGCAATTCAGTTTACCAGTAGCAGACGCGACTTGCGACATCCGAAAGCCAACTTGGAATCCCTCTCGAACCAGTATCCGACGATTTAGATCGAAGCAAGCCAAAGAATCCATTCCGTCTAGCGAAGTGCCAGTGTTCTCACAACACATACGGACTTGTTTGAAATAAGCGGATTTCGTGTCATCCATCGGCGAACGGTTGAATTCGATTCGTGGAAAATGATGGCGGCCGTTGCTGTCGGTCGATGATCCAATGGGCCAAGCTTGGTCTTACTGGCAGGGCAGGGCAGGGCATGAGCCAAACTAAGGCCAGCGGTTTGTGTTTTGAGAGTTCGAAGCCCCCAGAGGATTCTATGCGGCTTTGTTCACCCTCAACGCACGGCTATTAATCGCTTCAATTCCGCACCGCACATTGCCTTCGCACATTGTCTTAGTAGACATCGTCAATCGACACGACACGACTCGGAGCAAGTTTGCGCTAGCTTCATGAGGCTGGACAATCTACTGAGCAATCATGTTTGAGCAGTGGCAAAATCGCGTCCTCCAACTCGGCATCGAATGCATGCTCGAGCTCAGTGTTGTCAGTCACATCATGTCTTGCGAGAAAATCAATCTTTCCTGAAATCGGAGGTCGGGAAATCGACACCGAATCTTATTCTTGACCACCGGAACCCTGTCTCAAAGCAGACGTTTGGTAATGCAATTTTCGACCCGAAACTTGCTGGCAGGAATCCGAAAGAACCAGCGTTGCCGTTTGGGCATGACAGCTTGAAGGAACTTCAACCGAGTTCACGTTGCGGCATCTAGACCGTACATTTTTGTCAAGATGAACAGAATCAGAGCGATTTGAGTGGAAATTCTGTTCTATGCTATCTTGTCCTATTCTCTCATCCGCTGCACTAACTCATAATTGCACCTTTAAATGCCCTTCCTGGGCACGTTGAGTTGGCATTTGGCGGATTTTAGAATCCCAGCGCGGCCTTTCAGCTGCTTCTTCAATTCGACTGGCCCTTGGCGAACCTGCGGATCGGCAGGTAGAAGCATTCCAATCGTGAAAAACCCGCAAATTCCGTAACCCAGCCAATCAATTGGCTATTTGCTACGTGGGAATTCAAAAAAATGCAGGCTGGAGCCATTAGGTTTATGAAAAGCGAAAATACCGAAGGCAAATTTGTGGCCACTGCCGAATTCATTCAATTGCTTACAACCAACCAGAGTCGCGTTTACGCGTACATTCTTTCATTGGTGTTTGATCGCGATCAAGCGAACGATGTGCTCCAGCAGACCAATGCGATTCTTTGGGAGAAAGCAGAAGCGTTTGAGCTGGGCACCAACTTTATCGCTTGGTCGTTTCGCATCGCCTATTTTCAAGTCTTAGCACATCGAAAGAAAATCCAACGCGATCGCTTGGTTTTTGACGACAACCTAATTAGGGACCTGGCGGAAGTATCTGGCCAATATGACGAAACGTTTGAGCGCCGGCAAAAACTGATGCGAAACTGCCTGGAAGGACTCAATGATCGTCAACGAGATTTGATTCGGCGAAGATATAGCGTGGGAGCCAACGTAGCGAAAATCGCCACGGAAGTAGACTTTTCGGTCAACGCAATCAAACAAGCACTTTTTAGAGCTCGCAGGAATCTGATTGAATGTGTTAGCGCGAATCTGGCAGCGGAGACCCAACAATGAATGATGAAAAATTTGAAGAACTAACCGCGTTGCTTATCACTCAACTCGATGGGACGATCGACGAACAGACAGAACGGCGGCTGGCCGAGCTCCTACGCGACGACCCCGAAGCACAAGCTTGCTACGTTGAATATTGCCAGATGCATGCCATGCTGGCTTGGGAGCATGGAGTCCTCACCGAAGGTAAAACGGATGAGTCGATGCTATCCACCAAACGGGTAAAACCCAATTCCCTTGGATCATTTAACTCTCGATCTTGGCAGGCGATTGCGATCGCCGCGACGCTATTGCTTGCCGTATCTGGAGGATGGCTTGGATATCAACGGTTGATAAAAAACACTGCCCCCATCGCGCGTACCGAGCCCATAACACCCTCCGAGCCGGCCCCTCCCCAGGCTTGGGAAACCCGCGAAATACTTGCCGTAGTCTCCAAGAGCCATGGCGCTCGCTTGTCGGTGCCCGAAGTAGCATTGAACTTGGGCGTCGGCGACGAAGTTCGAAGTGGTGTTTACGATCTGACCGGTGGGTTTGTCGAATTAACGTTTGGCAATGGAGTCGAGGTGATTGTTGAATCACCGGCACTTTTTGAGATCGAAACTGAAATGCGAATGGTGCTAAGTAGTGGTCGCCTATCCGCTATCGTGTCCCCGCAAGGCGAAGGTTTCACGGTTGAAACCCCATCTGCCGACATGGTCGATTTGGGAACCGAGTTTGCGATTGAAGTCAGCCATGACGGCCAAGGAGATGATGAATTCCACGTGTTCCGAGGCGAAATTTTGGTCAAGCCGAAATCGGACAAACACCTGCGGCAGATTGGACTGTTGGGCGGACAGGCAACGCGAATCGATCACCGTACGTCGACTCCAGCTGGCATCGACATCGACCATCAACGTTTCATTCGCAACTTCGACACCGCGCCGATGGAATACCGCAACCATGTGATGAAGTTGGAGCCCGACGTCTATTACCTCATGCGGCTCGAAGCCGATGGCCGGACATTACGCAACGAAGTTGACGACCTTGCACACGCAAATGTCTTTACGTCCAACACGGAGTTTTTACATTGGGCCCCTGGATTTAACGGGGGCACCGCATTTCGGATGAATGGGATGAATACGGAAACCTACGCCGTTGCAGCGGATTATCCCAAATCGCAGGATGATCAACTAACCGTCGTGGCATGGGTTTACGCAGAAACGCGGCCATGGTGGGGAAGTATCGCAAAAAACTGGGAACAGAGCCGCGAGCCAAACCGTCGAGGGCAGTTTCATTTCGGCCTTTTCGAGTTGTCCGGTGTGCTAGAAGCACATATCAACGACAACGACAACGTGGAACAGATTGTCATGGACACCATCCCCCTGCCTCTGCATCGTTGGCAACATGTCGCCATGGTAGCAGACGGTAGCGTCTTGAGACTGTATCGAAATGGTCAAGAGGTCGCGGCAACGCCGTACAACGGTTTGAATGGGAATCCTCGCATCAAACAGCTGGCGATTGGAAACAAATTGGGCGACGACTCGCTATCTCCAGCGAGGCCGGACAGTGGTTTCTGGGACGGCAGCATTGACCACTTGGCTATCTTCAACAAAGCGTTGACGCCCTTGCAAATCCGTCAACTCTTCGCCACCGGGGAAGCGTCGATTAAAAAGTCTCAAAGCGTTCTAAAACAGGACTGATGACGAACGATTCGGTCGTTTGTTTAATCGGCCAATCAGGCGGCGCGTGTTCCAATCAGGAGCTCGTTTCCCCTTCGACACTGCCGTTCAAGCTTGTTTCATCGGTTTGCTCATGTGGCCCCATGCCGTCTTAACTGAATCAGAGTCCAGATGACACAACGGCCTGAAATCCGCTCAATCTATTAGTAGAGTCAACGATGAAACATAACTTCCTTGGCGTCTTGTTGACCATTGCGTTTGCCGTCCAAGCATCCGCTCAAACGAAAAGACCGAATGTCCTGCTGATCGTGTGCGACGATCTCAACACACACGTTTCGACTTCGGGTTACGAAGCCATTCACACGCCGACGTTGGCCGCGTTTGCCAAAGAGGCCATGTCGTTTGACCGGGCCTTTTGTCAGTATCCCGTATGCGGTCCGTCTCGCGCCTCATTTCTACACGGACTTTATCCCGAATCAACTGGCGTACTCAACAACACGGATGACATCCGAATAACAAGACCGAACACAGTTTCGTTTCCGCAGCACTTCAAGCAGAACGGATACTGGACTGGGAGCGTCGGCAAAATCTTTCACAACTCGAAGAATGAACCCGGCGAACTCGCTTGGGACGAGTATCACAAGTTTGAAAACGACGAACTGGCCGTTGCCGTGGAAGCACGAAAAAGATTCGAGCTAGAACACGGTTCGGTGGAGGATCGCAAAAACGTAAAGAAGTGGAAGGCAATCCGAAAGGCGGTAATCGCTCCGCTCGATGCGCAAACTCCCCCCGGACATGGCCGCAGCGGTTTGCGAGACGAACAGCACAAAGACGGCAAGAATGTCCGACAAGTCACGACTTGGTTGCGAGAGAAAAGCTATGGCGACAAACCCTTCTTTATTGCTTTAGGGATCCAAAAACCCCACGTCCCGTTCCTCGCCCCAGACAAGTATTTCGATCTTTATCCAGCCGATGAGATTCCGTTCCACCGTGACCCCACGAATCTTTGGGACACGCTCCCAAAGGACGCGATGGTAAAACGTTTTAGTTCCTTTGGATTTGCATTGGGGGTAGAGAACGTAGCCAGACGGCAAGAATTCATGCAATCCTATCACGCCTGCGTTTCCTTCATCGACGCTCAAATTGCGACAGTTTTCCAACAACTCAAGAACGAAGGACTATGGGAAAATACGATCGTCATTTTCACCTCGGATCACGGCTACCACTTGGGAGATCACTTTTTGTGGGGCAAGGTAACACTGTTTGATGTTGGTGCAAAAGTTCCGTTCATGGTTCGTGTCCCTGGGATGACCCAACCCGGCAGCCAGAGCGATGCGATCGTGGAGTTGATCGACTTGTACCCGACACTCACAGGATTGACCGGCTTGGACGCGCCCGCGCATCTGCAGGGAACTTCCTTGGTCCCCGTCCTCAAGAACCCAACCCAGGCGGGCTCCAAATCACATTCATACAGTGTCGTCAAACGTGGTGACGCTTTGGGTTACGCGATGCGCAGTCAGAACTGGCGATACGGAAAATGGCCGAGCGGGGGAGAGGAGCTTTACAATCTCGATAGTGATCCGCACGAACGCACCAACCTCGCCAACGATCCACAGTACGAATCGCGATTGGCCGAGTGGCGAGCGGCACTCTCGACAAAACAAGCCAAAGCTCGAGCCAACCGAAAAGCGAACCGAAAAGCGAACTAGGATTCCTTCATCCGTCACGTCATGACTACCGAATTTGCTTTCGATATCCACTAGTCGTTCAGAGCAGGCATCGTCGCTAGAAACTGTTCATACTGGTTTCTCAATTTCGTTACGATTTCTGGAAACTCTTGGGATCGATCTGTCGACTCAGTGAAATCGTCAGCGAGGTTGAAAAGTGGGATCGGGTTCTGAAATGGCTTAGGGACAATCCCCGGATATTGCATCGAACTTGGCTGTTCGACTTGAGCAATGATGGTAGTTCCGTTTGGCGATTTGGAGTCTTCGCAAGCGTGAATCGGCGTTGATGGGGAAATTAATGGAGAGCTACTTATCTGAACGGTCGGCCTTTCGTTTGGCGCGCTTGCTGGCCTTGTCCGTTTGGACCGGCGCATCGCCAAATCGTTTGGGAGCGCCGTTAGCAGGCATGGCCATTTGGCTGAGCCAGTGGTTGTAACGTTTTTCTAATTCACCTGCTTGTTCAGGATTCTCATCCATCAGGTCGTTCGACTCTGCGGGATCCTCAGCAAGATTGTACAATTCCCGACGATCCTTCAACCCAAGCAGCTTGAAGTCGCCGGAGCGGACAGCCCACTCTCCCGTGGAACCCCCTTCGGACCAAAAGAGGTTGGCGTGGTGCTTCTTCGTTTTCCCTTCAATCAGAGAGAGTAGCGATTTTCCATCAAAGGTGTTGTCCGGTTTGAGCTGGCCAACGGCGTCGAGGACGGTGGGGAGAACATCGAGGGAAATGATGGGCGTGTCGATGACGCGGCCACCTTCGAATCGAGCGGGCCATGAAACGACAAAGGGCGTTCGATGGCCGCCTTCGTAGACTTGCCCTTTGAGTCCTCGGAGAGGGGCGTTATTGGCTTCCATCGCGCCCGCACCTCCATTGTCGGTCAAAAAGAACAACAGCGTATCGTCGAAAGAGTCGGTATCCTTGAGCGCTTTAACAACATCGCCGACGCCATCGTCAAGATGTTCCAGCATCGCCATGAGAATGGCTCGTTTTTCCGAGAGATGCGGATACTTGGCCCGATATTTTTCGATGTCAGCTTCGGGTGCTTGAGCAGGTGCATGCACCGCGTTGTACGCGAGATAGAGAAAGAATGGTTTCTCATGCTGTTGGTGAATGAACTGAACTGCTTCTTCGGTCAAACGCGTGGTGAGATAACCTTCGTCATTGATGCGATTTCGATCGCGATAGAGCGGATGTTTGAACTTGCCCTCGCTATCAGGATGAAGGTCGAAATAATCATGAGCACCGCGGCCCATAAATCCATAAAAGGAATCGAAGCCCCGTGAGAGTGGGTGCCACTTAAGTGCTGGAAAATCGTCGTCGAGTCCCAAATGCCACTTTCCAAAAGCTCCGGAGTAATAGGTATCGGGCAGCATGGCTGGGAAAATGGGTGTCGTTGGGTCAAAGCCTGAACCGCCAGTGCCCGCGTCGTAAACACCGACGCGCTGCTGGTATTGGCCAAGCATGAGTCCGGCTCGAGTAGGAGAGCAAACATTGCCGGAGATGTAAGCCTGCGAGAAGTAGACGCCATTCGCCGCGAGCGCGTCCATGTGAGGCGTCTGCACCTCTTGAGGGTGATGCGCATTGAAAGAGAAATCAGCGTAGCCTTGGTCATCGGTAAGAATGACGACGATATTGGGTTCGTTGCATGCGAACGCGGAGGCTGTGAACGAGATCACGAAGAGGGAGCTAAAGATTAACTTCAACATAGTCAGCATAAAATCGACTCCAGTTTTGTTTCGAGATACTCATGGCACCACGCCGCCTCAAATTATCGAGAAAGTACCGTGAGATGTAAATAGTCAGCGTTGTTAATTGGCCAGGGTGATTCTTCATCAAAACAGAAAACACAGCCCAATCTGAGTCTCCGTTGACCCGACTCGAATCCTCAAGCGATCAACTCAGCAATCACTTTCCCGCCAAACTGCGACAGCTGCTTATAACGGCCTCCGCTGAAATAGGTCAATCGATTGTCATCAAGTCCAAGCAAGTGGAGTAGCGTGACATGAACATCACGAATGGGATGAACGACCTCGACCGCTTGGGAGCCTAGCTCGTCAGTGGCACCTACCGTCGTGCCTCCAGCAACCCCCCCACCGGCAAAAAACATGGTCATGGCTTTGGCATTGTGATCGCGACCGTAAGCCTCGCCGCCTTGGCGAAATCCGTTATCGGGAGTCCGGCCAAACTCACCACACCAGACAATGAGTGTGTCATCCAGCAACCCTCGTCGTTTGAGATCCTTGATCAGGCCAGTGATCGGTTTGTCAACGCTTCTAATTCGTGCGCCATGGGCCCGTTCCAAAAAATCGTGCGAGTCCCATCCTCCCGTGTAGGCCTGAACAAAGCGAACGCCTTTCTCAACCAGCCGCCGAGCGAGGAGCAATTTGCGTCCAAAGGAGTCCGTGGCTTCATTTCCGATGCCATACAATTCTTTGGTTTTTTCATCTTCCTGAGCGATTTCCAAAAGTCCAGGCACCTCCATCTGCATACGAAACGCCAACTCGTAGTTTTCCATTCGGGCCTGAAGGTCGTCGTGCCAAGGATGCTTGTCAGCGTGATCACGGTTGAGGCGGCCAAGCA
>JBLINZ010000179.1:0-11322 GCA_047639375.1 Mariniblastus sp.
CGCAGATGTCCGAATGAACCGCAGATGTCCGAATGAACCGCAGATGGTCCGCGCAGATCTACCGGCGATTACATTTTACTTTGAGTGGACAACTCGTTTCTATTCAAGCTTCGCGTGCTTAAAGTTGATCAGCAAGCCGACTTCGAATCCGGTGACTAATTGAACACTTTGCCGATTTTATGATCGGTAGGTTTTCAATCGTTTTGGGATCTACAACCATTGCTTGGAAACAGATCAAGTCAGGGGTAGACATGCCAACATTGGAGGATCGCAGACAGTGCGATCGCGACGACATCTGCGTTCATTGGCGCTTATCCGCGGTTGAACATCTACTCGCCTGTGGCCCAACCAGACTTATTTAGTTTTATCTGGCGAAGTCAACTCGCCATTGAACTCGTGGCGGCAAGTCATCGCAACATGCTGCCTAACAAACGGCGATCTGAAAACCTAGGCGATTGGCGGACGACAACCCGTGATGGGTAGTCAAAAGCTCACACGAAAATCGTCTTCCGCACAAAGGTCTGCAACTCCAAAGTGTGTCAGCACGGACGAACAATCACGGAGGTCGAGCCACCAACGCGGGAGCCCCCTCTTGGGAGCGTCACGTTTGCGGAAATTACGTGCTGCTAGATCTTCAAATACGCTTTCGGCGTGGAAAGCCCAGCACAACGGACGCACACAACACCTGTGTCTTACGGCCCGCGGCTCCACCAAATCGACTCGCTATTGCCCGTCGAACCCCAACCTGGCATCGAGCTAAGCGCCTTCGAAAAAGTCGCAACCTCTCAGGGTTGCACTCTTTTTGCGCGCAAAAAAGAACACCCGCCAGTGGTGCAACTGAACGGGTGCCTAGGGTGAATGAAAAAGCAAAATCTAATTCGCGTGGCCCAACAAATTTGCCGGCCGAAGTCTGATCCTTTGTATTAAACAAACTTCATTAACACACAATCACTCTGACAGGAGCCAACTACCAGAAACTTTGCGGCTTCAACTCAGTCAAAGAAGATAACTCGTTCATCAGGCGGTCCTCCGTTTGAAATGCAGAAGTGACTTGCTTTCAATCAAACATATCACTCGTCTGACCTGCCGCTGAAGATTTGTTTTCCAGAACCGCGAATCCGCTGAAATTTTTTTCTTCAAATTCAGTTCACAACGATGGGCAAAGCTTTGTTTGATTTCCGGTTACGACTGTGCGGATTTGGTAAATCACACCAAGTGGCCAGCTGCGGGACCCCGCAACGGGCCATCAAGGTAGCTTAGTTCGCCATTAAATCCCCCTCAGCGGTAGGCATCCGTCATAAAACCAAGGTGCAAAGCGTGTCAAAAACTGAGTTCGTTCCGATGACAATTTCGACTCGCTGAAAAAAGCGATGAACGACCTTTAGGGCCTATCGCTGGGGTTTTCCCTAAGTAAAATTCGACTTCTTAGAACACGCCGGATTTGGCACGCCATTAGTTTATTAGCCCTTCGTTACTTAAAATCACGAAGGGGAAGAAAATGAAAACCGTCGCAGCAAAACTAAATACGCTTAACAATCCAGTCACTCAGCGATACACGCTAATGGTTCTTTCCCTAGCCGCTGGCATCCTTGCTTGCACGCTCATTGGCTAGACGGATTCGGCCGAGCTAACTCGCTGGGCCCAAATTTCGACGCGAGCAATTGCCGTAGCTTCAAGCGAGCCAACTATTTTTCCAGCCGAGGTTGTTGCTTGTCGGCTGATTCGCCCCTCAATTTCATCACTTCAAGATGCACCCGGGCGACTTGCCCCATGAAGTTCGTTTTGCCAAGCGGATTGATCTCAGCCGCCTTGAGCAACGCCGCTTTGGCCTCAACTGGCTGAGCGAGCATTTCGTGATACAGCCCGATATAGAGATGAGCGTAATATCGTTGAAGTTGTTGACGCGAGCTGTCCGGTGCAATGGTACTGGACGTCTTACTCGCACCTGCCAACACATCCGCGGGCGTCATTCTGCCAGCGAACATCTCGTAAATTTGCGACATCGGCACGCGCGTGTCGCCTTGAATTGGGATCAGTTTCTTGCGAGCCTGCTCCACGTCTGAGACTTGAGCCGCACACAACAAATGCCAAACTGCATTTTCTACGTCTTGTGAATTGACGGTCTGGTGCGTCTCAAATTGCTTGACGCCGTCCGCATACCGACTGGCGTAGTACAACGCCAACCCACGCTGCCACAATTGCGGCTCCAATCGAGGGCTCATTCGAATGACTTGGTCGTAGGCATCAACACAAGCAGTCATGTTGGCACTGGCAAACGCAATGTCACCTCGCAACAACTCTAACGACAGATTGTCGGGGTTGATTTTAGAAGCCTCGGCAATTTCTTTCATGGCAGTTTTATAGTCCCCCGAAGAGAACGATTCGTTCGCTTCGCCCGCCAGCTTCGCCGCCCGTCTAGCCTTTTCAACTTTGTCGTCTTGGCCTTGCTGCCCCTTTTCAGACGCCATCACGCCATCTTCGAACTGACACCCCAGTCCTGCGGAGACCAACAAAAGAACCCCGCATCTCAAAATCATCGCTCGTAAAAAGACCATCGCTCACCACCACTCTTGGATTAATTCAAATTCGAATACTGTAATCTTACTGGGTGTTCTTCACAAACTAAACCAACCGTCATCAACGAACGAGTCCATTGTGCGTTTGGATACGCAGCCTCGAAAAACTCGATCGCAAAACGTGCATCCGTTTTGCCAAGCATTCGGACCTGTTAGGTTATTGAGTCTGAAAATCACATTCGTGCTCCCGACAGGCCACGCCATGCTCATTGCCCTTATCCAACAGTCCGCGTCCCGGGACAAGCGAGACAACCTGGAGCGTGGCATCACGGCGACGCGCCAAGCTGCCGCCGAGGGGGCCAACGTCATTTGCTTTGCGGAGTTGGCATTCGAACCCTTCTACCCTCAGGTTCCGGCCGAACAGGGATTCGAAGCACTCGCCGAATCAATTCCCGGACCGACGACGGAAATTTTCTGCCAATTGGCCGCCGAACTTGGCGTCGTGATCGTGCTCAACCTTTTCGAATCCGACGGCGACGAGACGTTTGATAGCTCGCCGGTCATCGATGCGGACGGAACCATCTTGGGTGTCACTCGAATGATCCACATCACCGAGTATGAATGTTTCCACGAACAAGGGTACTACGCACCAGGAGATCACGGAGCGCCGGTTTACGAGACTCGGTTTGGAAAAATCGGAGTCGCCATCTGTTACGACCGACACTATCCAGAATACATGCGGGCCATGGGCTTGGAAGGCGCCGAACTCGTCATCATCCCCCAAGCCGGATCCGTCGGAGAATGGCCGGAAGGGCTATACGAAGCCGAAATTCGCGTCGCCTCATTTCAAAACGGCTACTTCACGGCGCTCTGCAACCGGGTAGGCCCGGAAGATAAATTGACGTTTGCCGGCGAGTCGTTTGTCTGCGATCCGATGGGCAATGTCGTGGCCCGAGCAGGGCAGGGGACCGACGAGGCTCTACTCCACGAACTCGATCTGGGCGAAACCAAAAAGTCTCCTGCTCGCCAACTGTTTCTCCGCCACCGGCGACCTGAGCTTTATTCAAATTGGCTAAACCACTAAACACGAGGCAGAGTCAAAACAGCATTCAGGCTCGCCCGTCAAACCTATCGAGAACGCTCAACGTGTCAGATCACGACAAACAACTTGGACGCAACTACGACCGTGCCGCTTGGTTCTACGAGAAAGGCGCAAAATTCTATTCGACCAACCAAATCCGCAAGAGCAAGCAGGCTCAGCTGAAACACATTTCACCCGGCCAGAAGGTGCTCTATCTGGGCGCCGGGGCCGGAGAAGACGCCGTGATGGCCGCCCAGCATGGCGCCCGAGTGACGTGCATCGACATTTCCCAAGGCATGCTAGACCAAGTCCAACGGAAATTCACCGCGGAAGGATTGACGGCTGAATTGATCTGCCAAAACGCCTTCGATCACGATCGCCTGGACCACTACGACGTGGTCGCTGCCAATTATTTCTTAAACGTGTTTCGCTTGGACGACATGCTCAAAATGATGAACTACTCGGCGAAACTAGTGCGACCTGGTGGGCACTACTTGATCGCCGATGTCGCTCGCTCGCAAGGCAATCCGCTGGCTCAAGCCTTCAATATTGTCTATCTAAAAATGGCCATGCTTTCGTTTTGGGCCATTGGCTTGGTGCCCCTGCACAAGAATTACGACTACAGCAAACATTTCCCCAACGCGGGCCTGCAGCACGAACACACCGAGTTTTTTCGATTCGCCAAAAAGGGCCCCGTCCTGTTTCAATCGATCGTCGCCCGACGCAACTCACCGCACCGCAAGCCGTAGCGACAGTCGTCATGACTTTCGGAACTGCCATTGGCCAAAACTCTTGACGAGTTTTCGCTACTCAGGATCGGTTCGATTGGCCCCTAGCTGGACCAACGGCTTGATCTTCAACGCACCATCCGCGTTTCCCGTGGACGCTGGGCAACTGCCACAGGACGTCCCACAGCCGCCGGGGGATGCTCCAAACACAGTTCGCCATGACTTGACTGCAAACACGACGATCGCGGTTGCGACGATCGCGAGGGCGACGGCCGTTTGCCAGTCGAATTGATTGATCATGCCCATCTCAGAAAACCCTGTCTGAGATTTGGAACGTAATCATGGCGGCCACATAAGCCAACACGGTCATGTAGGCGAACGTGAACAGAGGCCAACGGTATGAATTCGTCTCTCGCCGGATCACCGCGAGCGTCGAAACGCACTGAGCACAAAGCGCGAAGAACACCATGATCGAAAGAGCCACCGGAAGCGTGAACAATGGACGATCCGTGCCCTCCCAAGTCGCCGATTTCAGCGTCTCACGAAGCGACTGCGACTCTTCGTCGGTGTCGGCTCCCAGTCCAAAAATCACGCCCATCGTCGAGACGATGACTTCGCGAGCCGGGAACGAAGCGATCGCCGCACTTCCAATTCGCCAATCCCAACCCAACGGCTTGACGACCGGCTCAATCACTTTCCCCGTTCGCCCCAGGTAACTATTCTCCAACTGATAGGCATCCAACCGATTTTGGGACATCGCAATGGTTTCCGCCAAGGCCAACGCTGAATCCGAGTCCTGATCAGCGATTGCTGCCAACTCGATCGTTTGGGCCGCAACCAACACCGCGTCTTGGGCGAGGTCGGCAGGAAGTTGAGCAAGATCATTTCGGGGAAAGTAAACTGCGGCCCAGACAATGATGGTCACGACAACAATCATCGTGCCTGCATCACGCACAAACGTCCAGCCACCTTCGAACATTCGCTGCCCAATATTTCTCACGCTGGGAACTTTGTACGACGGCAACTCCAGCACAAACGATGAAGTCCCCGATTTCAACAACGTCTTCCGCAACACCACCGCAACCAACACCGCAGTTACGATGCCAACCATGTACATCGCAAACATCGTCAGCCCCCGCAAGCCAATCAATCCGCCCAGGTAAGCCTGATTGGGAACGAACGCCGCGATCATCAAAACGTAGACCGGCAAACGCGCACTGCAACTCATCAGGGGAGCGATTAATATTGTAATCAGCCGTTCTCGACGATCTTTGATCACGCGCGTTGCCATGATTCCCGGGATCGCACAAGCGAACGAAGAAAGCAACGGAAACAAAGTGATCCCGCTCAGCCCCACTCGCGAGAGGTATTTGTCTAACAAGAAAGCAGCTCGAGCGAGATAGCCGGTGTCTTCCAGGATCGCAAGAATAAAGAACAACAGCAGAATCTGCGGCAGGAAGATCAAGACGCTACCCACTCCGTTGATCAGCCCATCGACCAACAACGAATGCAGCGTTCCCGCCGGAATGACTTGAGTGACGAACGAAGCCAAAAATCCTTTGAGTCCATCAATCATGGTCGACGCTGGCTCGGCCGCCCAGAAAACCAGCTGAAACAACAGGATCATCACGAACGCCGCAGCGATAATCCCCCAAACCGGATGCGTGAGCCACGCGTCCAATCGATCCGTTATCGTCCTCGTCCGCTTGGGCGTGACTTGCTTGACGAACGATTGCAAGTTGTTGGCTATCCAACTGTACCTGGCGTGGGATTCGCTTTCGGCAATCGAATGGCCATCCGATTGCATCCCCGCCTGCTCTTGTTTCAACGTCTCCAACGCACGCTCGTCGACCTGGGCTTTCAACTGCTCCGTCATGAAGCCATCGGTGTCGAACAACATCCGCGTCACCGCAAATCGCTTCAAGCCGCAATCGTCGGGACAGGCGTCTTGCAGGCGTATGATCCGCTGCTTGAGCTCATCACTGAATGGATCATGCTCGATATTGGGTGCCTGCTGGATCGCTGAGCCCATCGCCAACTTGAGCTCCTCCAACCCACGCCGACGCTTGGCTTGAATCGATACGACGGGAACGCCGAGGAGTTTCTGCAACTGCTGGGTATCAATCTCGATCCCGTTGCGCGTGGCCACGTCGGTCATGTTGATCGCGACCACCGTCGGACGATGTAGGTCCAACACTTGACTGACAATAAATAGATTGCGTTCAAGATTACTGGCGTCAACGACACACAAAATTAAATCAGGTTCCGACTCGGCAGGCGGTTTGCCTAACAGAACATTGACGGTCAACATCTCGTCAGGAGACCGAGGAGCGAGGCTGTAGGTTCCAGGCAAGTCCGTCAGCACAAACGTCTCGCCATTGACTTCGATCCGGCCCGTGCGCTTTTCGACCGTCACGCCTGGGAAGTTCCCCGTCTGCTGCCGAACGCCCGTCAACGCATTGAACAACGTCGACTTGCCGGTGTTGGGATTCCCAAGCACCACCACTTGTTTACTTGACGAACCGTCAGTGGGCTTAGGCGTTGGAACTGCGTTGTTTTTTTTGGCCATCAGAATTCAGCTGGGTTTCGGCTGGGACACCAATGAAACCTGAGCAGATAAAGAAAAGTGAATTGATTCAATCACCACGGGATCGATCACTTTACCCGCGTTACGAAAATTTCCAGATCGCCGGACGTCCGCACGCACAATCGACTGCCATTGAGAAGCTGGACGATGGACGTGATTCCGCCTCGCGTTACAGAAATGACGGCTCCACAGCGTAAGCCCATTTCGGCCATGCGGGCAATCTCATGATTGCTGCCACGCAACGACTCAACCGTCGCCAAACAACCGGGGCACAGTTGCTTCAGAGGAATGGAGGGGATTTCAACAATTGTATTTTTTGGAGCTACAACTGACATTGAATGTTCCAGCGGTAATGAGAATCAGTCTCAATATCATATCCGATTGGGCGAATGAAACAATAGGATTTGGGTATTTTGCGGCTGAATCCTGATGATCAGATTATGATTTCGGGCGGCGATTTACGGGGCCGAAAGTGAGCGATACCGCACAATCGAAGTCCCGATCCCGGAGAAGCGCCGTCTGCTCCCCTGACTGGTGGCTCGGGCAATTTTTCCCGTGCGAGTCGACACTGATGCGAGGCATCGCGCTCATTCCACATCGCTTGCCAAGCCACTCTGCTACAGCATTGAAACGAAAGGCCGTAAAGCCCGTCCTCACTAGACGCTTTCTTCGACACGTTGAATGTACAGCCTTAGCCGCTCATTCTCGTCGGTGACACCCTTTAGCTCTAGCATGTTCTCAACGCGTTTGACCAACTCAATCCGATTGACGGGCTTGGACAAAAAGTCATTGGTTCCAGCGTCGACGGCACGCTCAATATCGCCGAGTTCGTTCAACGCGGTGACCATGAGGATCATGATTTGCTTCAGCGAGTCGTCGCCTTTGATTTTCTCACAGACCTCAAACCCGCTGAGCTTCGGCATCATCACATCGAGCAGAATCAGATCCGGCTCAAACGACACCGCCTTCTCCATCGTCTGCTGCCCATCTTCGGCCGTTTCCGTCACACAATCCAGATCGACTAAATAGGCTTCAAGCAACTCACGATTGGCTTCGTTGTCGTCGGCGATCAGAATTCGATGTTGTCGTTCGGGAGTATCCATAGATTTTCACAATCTGAGTTATCGAGAAACAATCGCGATCACAAATGGCGATCTTAGGCCCTAAGTATAGAGCGACATTCAATGCAGGGAAGCAAGGGGCCTTGATTTTTGGCCTCATCCGCAGCCCATCTGTTCGAGCTGGCTGACTCAACCCGGGCTTAGGCCGATTCGCTTTCGTTAAAATTCGCCAGCAATTGCTGCCCCCGCCAAATTGAATACGCCATTTGCCAGTCGATGGGCGCGTCATGGTTCCCATGCGAAAACCAAAATGCTTTTTGCCCATCCACGACGGCCGTTCCGGACTCACCGTTCTTCGTTGCATCGGCGATCAAGAGCACTTCTCCAAAAAAGCTCGCAGCGGTTCGCGGATCAAAACTATCCAATCCTTCGGCTTCGAGATTCCCGATCAACCGCCGCCATTCATTGGGGAAATGCTGTTGCGCTCGGTTAAGCGAGATTTGATAAATTTCATTGTGCACGGTCTGCCATCCTGCGAACGCCGCATACACATCATCGTGGCTAAGATGCCGCAGGTCGGCAGCGAAGGCATGGGTCAACGGCCCGCAAATCCCAGTATTCGCATGCGATTGCTCGCCAGCACCGTACGTATATTTGAATAGATAGCAATGAACGGGATGCTCGTAGCTGGGCCAATACATCTCCCGGCTTTCGAGAAATTCGATGTTGCTGGGCGCCAACCCCATTTGAGCTGGCTCGGACAGCCATATCGCGAGATGACTTTCCGCCAACGCAATTTCACCCTGTAGCTCCAATGAAATGTCGTTCTTGAACCCCAGCTCCTCGGCGTAAGCCAGCACACGCAAGCGAGCGACCGGCTGCTCCGCCAATTCGGTCAACGTTTTCTTCCCGGCTTCATCGCCCATTCGAGCCAGCGCGGCCGCCGCTTCTGTCTGGACACGGCGATGACGCAACGTTAACGCCTGATGAAGCTTCCCAATCGCTGGCTCATGCTTCAGTTGAGCAAACGTGTCGCACAAGGCCACGATCAATGCCACTGAGTCCGAAACGAGTTGATTGATTTGACTGGCCCCCAACGCTTGAGGAAAGTTTCCATCTTCAATTTTCCCCAACTGCCCCACCAACTGCCCCAACAATTCTGTCAGTGCATCGATACGTTCTTCCGCCGGATGAACCTTGACCTTGCCGTGTCGGTAATAGTAGTTGTACAAATCGAAAACCGCGGGTGCGATCTGCGAATGGCCAGTTGCATGATTGACTAACTGAGACAGCATCCAAGCCGGCGGCTGAAACTCGGGCTGCATCAAGGGAGAAAACGCCAACAAAATTCCCAATCGATGGCCAGGCGGATCGTCGCAAATTAGGTCGGTCCAGATCTGCAACGACTCCTCGGAACCCTCCAACGCAAGCCAGCGAAGCAAGTGGTTTCGAAGATCGCTCTCGGCAGGAGCATGCCGATACAACGTTTGTACGCTCTGGAACCGCACTTCGTCCCAATCACGATCGGGATCCTCGTCCTTGATCAGCTTCAGCTCGCGCTGGATCAGCTGATGAATCACCGGTTGAATCAGCTGGTCGATCGGAACTTTGTCATTCTCGGTGGCCCCGTCCTCGGTCGCCAAAACACTCGACGCTTGCAATTCTTCGCCAAAATCAAGCAATCGATCCAGGAGTTCGTTGACTTCATCGTGAGAAATGGCCGTGAGCGACTGGGAAAGAGACGCAATTTGCGAAAGTTGAGCAGGGTCACTCTGGGCCAGCAAAATTGCTTCGGTTATCTTGTCTATCATCCAATTTGACTTTCGTCTTGATTTTGGTTTGTCGATTTTTGCTTAAATCTGCCACAAAGCAGTCCCGAATCCGATCACGAAAAGCCGAATTGGCGGGGGATTCCGCAGAACTAACGTTGACCACTAACAGCTACCGGGATAGCCTAGTTGATCGCTTGGTCCGTCCAACTAACCTACATGGTAGGAATTTTTGAACATTCCCGATTATCTTCAACAAGGCGAATCGTCTCATTACTGTGGCTAAACAAGTCGTTAAACGCAAACAAATTTTATCTTTCCAGCACATGGGACTTTCCCCGAAGACGCTGGAAACGCTCGCCCGAATTGGTTACGAAAAACCTTCACCGGTTCAAGCGGGGGTGATCCCGCTCGCGATGCAAGAATATGACGTAATTGGTCAAGCTAGAACCGGTACGGGAAAAACCGCGGCCTTTGCGATCCCAATCCTGGAACAGCTGGATTTGAGCGTCCGACAGCCCAAACCGCAAGCGCTGATTTTGACTCCCACGCGAGAGTTGGCTGTTCAAGTCGAAAATGAATTTAAACGGCTTTCCGACCAGGAGAATGTCAACTGCGTTTGCCTTTATGGTGGACGGCCAATCAAAGGCCAAATCAACCAACTCGCTCGCGGCGCCCACATTGTCGTTGGCACTCCGGGACGCGTGATCGATCACCTCAATCGTGGCACGCTGAACATTGACCAGCTCTGGTTTGTGGTGCTCGATGAAGCCGATCGAATGCTCGACATCGGATTCCGACCCGACATTGAAAAAATTCTTCGACGCTGTCCGAAGGAACGCCAGACGATGCTACTGAGTGCGACGCTACCAGATCCGATTCGTCGACTGGCGAAACGATACATGTATCGCCCGAAAGTCATCAACTTTTCCAAAGACAGCGTTTCCGCCAAAACGATCGAGCAGTTTTTCTTGACCGTCCCAGGCGAGATGAAGTACGACATCCTCGTCAAGCTGCTACAGCGCGAAGAGCCTGAACAATCAATCATTTTCTGTCGCACGAAACTCGGCACCGAACGTCTGTACCGCAAGCTCTACAAATCTGGCCTGTTCGAAGCGGTCGGGACGCTGCACGGCGACATGAACCAATCCGCCCGTGACCGGATGATGAAAAACTTCCGCAGCGGTGATATTCGGTACTTGGTTGCGACCGATGTCGTAGGTCGAGGCATCGACATCACGAACGTGTCGCACATCATCAATTACGATATCCCTGAACTCAGCGACGATTACGTGCACCGCGTTGGTCGAACGGGCCGCATGGGCAGACAAGGCGTCGCGTTTTCCTTCGTGACGCCAGAGCAGGGCAGTGAGCTGACAAAAATCGAGCAGTTGATCAACTTTCAGCTGCAAGCCGACCCGTTGCAAGCCGAAATCGACGAGGTCCGCCCAATGTTGCCGCCGGCCAAGCCGAAAAAGCGATACCGCCGAGCCCTCTAGCGAATCGCGCTAGAGCTTTGTTTAGCTTTGCTTGAACGATTTGCAGGATTGACGTTGGGCACGGGTGCACCAACGATAACC
>JBLINZ010000180.1:0-11208 GCA_047639375.1 Mariniblastus sp.
CGTCATCCTTGCTGTGGGAACTTCCTGGTGGAATGGGTAACCAGACTCTTAAGGGCTGATTGATTCGGTTAGCCGTGTACACCCCTGCAATCCGCAGTAGCGAAACTCGTCAACGGCTTGTCGGTTTTATCAACCTCGGCAAACCATTTGACGATCGGGCTGCCATTTTGGGCCATTTCACGAGCTGTCGCGAGCCGTGAGCGGCCGTCCCCCCGCAATATGCGGTTCCTGACTCTCGCTTAGTTGTCGTCAACGGTTCGGTTGAGGTCTTTCATGAACGCGTTGAAGTCTGGTGCCAGCTCGGGAGTCGGGCGATTGACCCGGCTGTCTTCGCTGATTCCCTCGGACCGCTCGTCTAGTTGGTCGACGATTCGTCCGCCGTTTTTGGGACGCAGGTTGAGGCTTCGAAGCGAGCGATCGTACTTGCGTTTTTCAGCGTCGCCACCCGCTTGAGCAGCGCGTCGCATCTCTTCCCAGCGATCAAGGAACTTTGCTAGATCGTCCTTGGTCCAGTTCATTTTTTCTAAGAGTTTGGGATCAGGATCATATCGCTGATCGGCCAATTTCTTCAGCACCAACTCGGTGGCGTTGCGGGCGTGTTCCAGATTCTTGGCGTCGCGTTCAAGAGCTTCATTGCCACTACCACCACCTCCTCCGCCACCGCCGGTGTTTTCTGAATTACCATCTGAGGGTTTGGGCTGGCTCGGTTGCTTGGGTTCGCCTTGCTCGTCGGAAGGAGAGTTTGAGCCCGAATCGCCTGAATCACCCTCACCACCATTGGCCTCGGAAGGCTGACCGCTTGGCTGAGCAGATTCTCCACCGGGCTGACCACTGTCACCGGCGGTTCCATCGCCAGGTTTGGGCTGCCCCGAGTCTCCCTTGCTGCCTTCTTGCCCCGGCTCGTTGCCTTGAGGTGAGTCAGCTTTCGAATTGCCATCTCCGGGCTCGCTACCGGGGTTGCCGGCATCGGACTCGCCTGGATTTTCACCGGGGTCGTCGCCGTCCTTGGATTCACCTGGATCCGCTCCACCGGATTCATTGCCAGTCTTGTCCGTTTCGTGGCCCCCTGGGTCTTGCGACTGTCTGCCGGTTGCGTCTTCCAGGCCTGACTTAGCCGATTGCTCGCGGGCTCGTTGATTGTCATCCGAATCCTCAGCGGGTTTTTGGGTGTCGTTCTTGGGGCCATCCGGATCTGGTCCCTGGTTCCCTTCGGGTGACCCTTGGGATGAACTTTGATTCTCAGTCGGTTGGTTGTTATTCGATGGTTTGCCGAGCTCCTCGCCGGACTCAGGATCTCCGGCTTTTTGCTCGTTGGGATTGCCTTCCGTCGGATCTCCGGTCTCTGGATCGTTCGATTTCGGATCTTCCGATTCAGCAGGATCAGGTTTTGCCTCGCTAGGGTTCCCGTCGCCAGGAGCTCCTTGTTCGGGGGTGCCGGGCTGATCGTTTCCGGTTGAATTCCCCGAATCGCCGGTGGTAGGATCACCGGTTTGCTTGGTCGGTTGGTCAGTCGAACTGTCATCGCTGGGCGTGTCGGAAGCCTCCGAATCCTGAGGCTCGTCCGGTCCGTCCTCCTCGTCGAAATACTCTTCGAGCTGTTGCATCTGAGCCCCGGGAGGTGCGTCAGACATTTTTTCTTTGGCCCCCTCGGTCAGTGAGCTGTCTTGAGTCCCCTCGCCGCTATTCCCGTCGTCACTTGAGTCTTGAGGCTCGCCTCCCTCACGTGGTTGGTTCTGATCGGGCGGCTGATTGCCATCGCCTTCATTGTTTGATGTGCCATCTGACGCGGAGCCGGTACCGCCTTCTGGTTTCTCCGATTGATCACCGTTGCCAGATGGATCGCCGCTTCCACCATCGCCAGCGTTATTTTTTGGATCTGATGGTTGATTTGCGCCTGGATCGTTATTCCCGGCGCCACCTTGGGCGCCCTCGCTCCCATTCGCCTCAGGATCACCTTCAGGCGTGTCACTGGCAGCTCCTCCCGATTGGCCGGTTCCTTCGTCGCTGCCGGCTTCGCCTTCTTCCCCCGACTCACTCTCAGATCCGCTATCGCCATCTTGCTCTCCAGGTTCGTCTCCCGATGCACCACCATCATCGCCGCTGTTCTCCTTGGGATCACCTTTTTCGTTGCCGTCTTGCTCTGATGGATCATCGTTCTTGGGGGAGTCTGCGTTTTCCCCTGGGTCTTCGCCCTTGGCCTCTTCCGTCTCTTGATCAAACTCGACGATCGTGACCGAATAGTTGGCGGTCCGCGAGACGTTTGGGTCGGGTTGGCCGCTGGAATGCGAAACTCGATTATCGGCAGCCGTGGCGACAAACACCGCCCTGTCGCCGACTATTAAACCCATCTCGCTTGGCCGCAATAAATACCTAGCGGTGGCGCGGCGATTATCATCCGTCGAGAACATTTGCAGGCTCTTATCCAACCGTTTGCTTCCGGCTTGGTCGACTTTGAGTCGAATCTCGGTGAGTACAAAATCAAGGTCGTTGGCTTGAACGTCGATCGCCAAGACGCCGTTGATCGGCAACTGTACATCCGATTTGACTGGATTGCGGAACTTGATTTCCGGAGCCAAGTCAGGAATCACTCGAATGGGATAGACGTTTGGCTGGCTGTTTCGATCGTCATCTGTGCTCACAAATCGAACACGGTAATGCGAAGCGAACGCTTGGGTTCTTGTTGTATCAAGAAAGATCGGAAATCGCGCGACTGCCGACTTGCCCTCGACGGCCATCTTGATCGAAGCCCCCATGGTTCGGAAGCGGTTTTCTTGATCGGTATCGCCCACATTCCCAAACGCCTGGTTGGCGTCACCGACATCTTTTAACAACTCGATATAAGCGATTTTGATTGGGAGATTGGCGACGGCGTGCACCGTGACCTGGGTCCCCTCAATGGCTTCGATATCGCCGACTCCCGTCAACGTTCGCTCTGCCATTTTCGTGTAGGCGGGTGGTGACAGGATCAGCGATTCTATCGCGATCGAGGGATTCGGCCTCACGGTCACCGTGTAGTCTGGCGACTGCCCATCTAACGCTTCGACTCGATACTGCAACGACGACTGAATTCCACCGCCGGCCATCGAGAGCTTGGTTTCGTATTGGCTAGGGCTCGAGGTTGGTTTCATGGAGACGGTCTGGTCGGACAATTGACCATCGAGAGTGGAATAGACCAAGCGAACGTCTTCCGGTCGATGCTGCCCACGGACCGTGGCGGTTACCACTAATTGTTCGCCAAAGAACACGGCTGTGTCGCCGGGTTGGACGTCCTCAATTCGCACCACCGCGGGTTTAGCGATTTGAGCGGCTGGAGCGACCACCCGGGCCAACGTCTGTAGTGGATCTTTGGGGGAGAGCATTTTGTAGCCGACGGCAAACACGGTCAGACCGATCAGCACAAACCCGAGTCGAATCAGTTTCGACTGGTCGACGGTCGCATCGCCCGGCACCGAAGCCAGATCCGCCGCGGCTTGGCGCGAAACGGCATCGAATACAGCCGGCTTGATTTCGTCAGGGCGCTTTCGAAATGAGACGTAATTGATCAAGCTGTTGCGAAAACTTGGCTTGGCCTCTTCGATCATCTTGGCAGCATAATCAGGATTGATTTGCTTGAGCAACAACGGCAGTATCGCGATCGCCGAATACGCCAAGCAACCGCCGACGATCAAGATCAAGCCGGCCCAGCGAGCGGACGTCGAGAGCGGCCAAATCCAAGCGTCGACGATAACGAGCAACAACAAGACCCCAACCACCGAGGCCAGCATCAAGAGCACGCTCGCGATCAAGTCAACTATTTTGACTTGCTTGCGGGTTTTCTCGAGCTCAACGTTGACGTAATCCTTGACCTTTTGGGCTTGTCGCACCGAAGCGGATGTTTGTTGGGCGTTTGCGGATCGTGCTGGAGTTTTTACTTGGCTCGCCATACTTTTCCCAATTGCGATGAACTAACGCGGAGCTTTCACTCAGTCCGCCTTTCATTATAGACGGTCTCCGGCTGGACCGAGTCTCATGGAAACTCGCGTTTTATTGAGATCAATCGACAATCCACGATCGAAATCGGTATTTCGATCCGAATTTGGCGATTGGGGGGCCAGAATTTAGGCTCCCGGGGTCGTAAATAGGAGACGCTCAGGATACGAGTCTATTAGACGAAAAGCAGCGTGAAAGTCCTCAATTTACTGAGAGTTTCGTCTTTTAAGCTTTTGAAGAATGTCGTCGATGCTCTCATCGTCCCAGCGAATGGGCAGGTTGGATTTCTCCTGCTGGAGAAACATTTGCTGTAGGGTGGCCACATAGTTTTCCGTTGACATTTTCGCGAGTTTGTCGCGCTGCTCGCGCGACAGTCGGCGTTCGAACTTCTTCAGCAGTTCAATTGGGACACCACGTTTCGATTGAATGACTGATTCGACCCAGTTCAAAATCAGATCCCGCTGTCCATCGCTCGATTGGTCATCGAATTCTCTTTTGGCTTTTTCCGAAAGTAAGTTGTAAAGTAATTGCACGTCACCAGGTTTCATGAGCATGTTCTCGACGAACGACCGGTCGACTCGCATCAAAAAGTCAACCAGGATATGTAAGTTTCCCTGCGTCGATTTTCGTCGCACATAATCAGCTGACGGTGTTCCAAGTCCGATCGATTGTGCGTATTTGACGACGGCCACGCCGAACTGCTCTCGAATGCTTCGTTCGTTCAGCCGGAACAGGCTTTCTGACCAGCCGAGAATCGGCTCGGCGTCATCCGGACTTGGCAGTTGGGAAAGCATCTTTTTCCCGAACGCATCAAGCGATTGTCGATTGCGAATCGCGACAATTGCATCGACGCGATCCTTGCCGTCCAAATCGCGGAGGCGAGATTTTTCGCCCGACTCAACTTTCAGCAACCAGTCATAATACGCCTGCAAGGTCATCAATAGCTCTTCGTGATTTTCACTGGCGTTAAGCGTCGCGTCAAATTGGCTCAGTTGCGAATGCACTTCTGGCGTCAGTTTTTGAAAGTCTTGAAACTTGCGTTTCAATTTCACAAGCTGCTGCACGTCAAGCGACTCAACATATACCCGGCGCTGCTCGGGAGAATCTGGGACAAGGTATTTAGATTCGATTGGACCGTCATTCATTCCTATTAACGCTCCCTTCTCATCTACCATCAAAGTAGAATCCGGAAAGGGTGATCGCTTACTGAGCAGGTCCAGGAACTCCATGTCGTACTCAATCGCCTCGTACCGTGGCAAATTCTCAATCAACCCTAAATTGTCGATCAGAATTTGGTCCGGCTGGGCCTGCAATTGACGAATGATTCCGTAAGCTGTCACAAACAGCAAGGATGGGATCACCAGCATCACTGCAATTCGAATCGGCCAAACCCAGCTCGCACGCTTTTTCCTGACTGATTTAACGGCCTCACCTACCACTAACTCCATTGTCGTTTTCGTAAACGATGCCCCAGGCTCGGCATGCGGCACAGCATCCAGTAAATCCCACGTTTTTTGAAGCGCCTGCATTTCGGCGAGATACTCAGGGTCTTTGCCCAGTCGTATTTCGACGCGTTCCATCGACGATTGATCGAGCTCGCCGTCTAGGTAAGCGGTCAATTCCTCAATGATCGAAAATTCAGTTTTAGATTGTTCTGAATCAGTCACAGCGTTCCTGCATGTGCGTTAAGTAAAATTCTAGCTTGAAAATTTGCCGTCGCTTCAGTCGCTCAACATCGATCGTCGGCCCGTGCTAGAGGGCCGCCTCACTTCTCAGTTCCGTCGCTCTTCTCAGTTCAGTCGCTCTTCTCAGTTCAGTCGCTCTTCTCATCGTTATTTTCTATTTGCTTGTGCAATCGTCCGGCATTCAAATACGGTTCAAGGGTGTCTTTGAGGTTCCCCCGTGCTCGGGACAACAGCGATTTGACCGCTTGCGTCGTCAGCTCCATGGATTCTGCAATTTCGTTGTAGCTCATTCCCTCGTACTTCGATAACAGCATCGCCATTCGCTGTCGGGGGCCAAGCGATTGGATGGCTTCGCATATCACATTCGCCATTTCTTTTTGAGCTGCCAAACGGGCCGGCATCAAGTTGCTTTTGTCCTTCGCCATCGTATCCAGCGGACGAATTGGCAGCGAACCCGAGGGCGACGAAACTAAATTGACTTCCTTTCGACGGGATAACTTACGGATCGAATTGCTGGCAACGTTGTGGGTAATCGTATACAGCCAAGTCGAAAATTTGGCCGTCGGCACATAACGTTCACGAGCTCGATAGACTCGCAGGAAAACGTCCTGAGCCAAATCCTCGGCAAGTGCTCGATCGGACACGAGATGCTCTAGCACCATCACCAAACGCTTTTGATGTTTTTCCACTAAACTTTCAAACGCTGCCGCATTGCCTTCGCGCACCTGTAGCATCAACCGCACGTCAGGATCGAGCAGTTCGTATTTGACAGCTTTTTGGATGGATGAATCGCTAGTGGACAAGTATTTTCAATCGAATGTGGAGAGTTTTGGGTTGGACGTTGTAAAAGTCGTTCCGGATGGACAAACCGCTCGCCCTTCCCTCCATCGTGTCTTTTAACCATTGAGAACGCCAGAGGTTTCTCAAAAACAGATTGGATTGGTTCTGCTATAATCTAGTTTCAGCCGTTAGTGATTGGCTGGCTAGTGCCACCGCAAAACCGATGGCAAGGACTATTCCTGTTCTTGAAACAAGTATCCCTTATCCGCTCATGAAGCCTGACGATCCAGTTTGCCTCTGTTTTCACGTCACACGGCGGAAAGTCGTCAGTTTTATCCGAGTTGAGAAACCAAGGCGTCCGAGCCAATTGAGCCAGTGTTTTGGGGCTGGGACCGGATGTGGCTGGTGTCGAAAGTACCTCGAGCGAATGCTGGAGGAAGAATTGGCCAAGCAAGCGGGGTCGGAAGCTCCAAATTCCCCGGTTTTCCAAGAGTTGTCGTACGAACAGTACGCCAAACAACGTTCAAAATACGTCAAAGAGGGCGGCGGAGCTCCACCCCCCGGAGCAATTCCCGTCGATGATGCCGAGACACCTTAAGCGGCAATTGCTGCGAAAAACCGTATCATATCGAGTTGGCCCGGTCCGCAATAAGTCTTCCCAACGACAGCTATTCAAAAATAGCCAAAAACGCTAAGATAATCGATCTTAGTTTCTTACGATTTTCGATTTAAGAATTAAAAGACGGACCAAAATGGCCAAGAAAAAGGCTACCAAGAAAAAAGCGGCTGTCAAAAAAGCCACTGCCAAAACGACTACAAAAAAGTCAGCTGTCGATGAGACTGAAGCCGCAGAAGCTCCCGTAAAAAAGAAGAAGCGGAAATCGCGGACCAAGGCTGCTGAAGTGATTCGCCGCAAACTTTTCTGGGGTGTTTTCAATCACGCCATGAAGCGGGTCGCGCTGTATGAGTTCAATCAACGCAAGGCCGCGGAGAAACGCGCCGCCGAACTCTCTCCAGAAGGCAAACCGCCTCACTTCGTACAGAAAGTCAAAGAAGACATCATCGAAGAAAAAGAGAAAAAACTGACCGCGAAACAGCTTAAAGAACAGGCTGCCCTCGAAGCCGAAGGCACGACCACCACGAAAACGAAAAAGAAAACGAAAAAGAAAGCCTAGCCGGACTGGCGCTTCAAGATTCTCCTAGACGGACCATGTCAATCATGTCCGTCTTTTTTTATGCGCCGAGGCTGACATTTTGAGTTCGCGAATCAGAAAAATGGAAACCCGATGGCAATAGCCACTCATTCAATGAAGAAATGGTAGCCCGACGCGTAATAGGATTTTGCATCAAGCAGTGCAAGTCAATAAATTTGTGTGCGTTTTTGCTTTGATGATAATCATTTTTGCTTGAACCCTGGGTATGTTCGCACCCCGGAATGGCAAACAAGTGCGGCCCATTGCGCGATTGGACAGATCACCGAAGTATCGTTCCATGGCGACGCGATCTACCATTATTTGAGCTCCAAAATATGAAATTTTGTTCTCAATTATTTCTTTTGACCTCAGGCGGCCAACCGTTTGTTTTCGGTGGCCACGTGTTGTGAGCGCTAGCTTTTTTTGGCGCAACACCTTGTGGCTCTCGGCGCAAAATCCTGGTCAGCGGGCAGATTGGTCGCCTTTCGCTCCGTCGAAAGAGTATCGATTGACAGTCCCTCTCGCTGGTACAAATAACTAATTCGCTCGTCGACTGCCAGCCTCCAAGGGCTCGGTTGCGAATCAGAACGATCTCACGTGCCAGGTCATCGATCAGGTTGCAGGGCTGATCGGTCGGGGGGTAATCGAGTTGCACGTCTGATCGGTCACCATCAGTCAAGTAATTTTTGCCGGCGAGAAACAACGTCGTTTGATTGTCTTTCGACGGAGCGAAAGGCGACCATCGATCCTGAAAAGATCGCAGCTGGCAGCTGGGGCTTGAGAGGCAGGTACAACACCGGATGATGAGATGCATGGAATTTGATTGATTACGAATGTGACTATTGTGAGCGCTAACTTCTTTTGGCGCAACACCTTATGACTCCTGACGCAAGATCCTAGTTAGCGAGGAAACACTACGATTGGAGGCGGGCCACTTGCAAGGGCACTGCCTCGCTGACGCATTCGGGCTATGATTGCCCCCACTTAACTGGGTATTAAGCTAACAAGCGCGTTAGCGAGGGAGAGGAGCTTAGGCCGAAAGTCTTGACGACTTGCGTTACCGCAGTATGGGTAACTCGAATGGGTAAGCGAGGGAAAGCCCTCGCTAGTGGCTCGCCATCAATGGTCGTGTGGCTCACTTCAACCGCTCCGGGTTTGCAGCCGATGCCTGCTGATGATGCGTGTTGGAACAACGCGAAGTGCTGGCTGAGGGAAAACCCTCGTCCAATGGAGTGATTTTCGAGACTCCGCGTTTGCAATCTGGATTGCCCTAACCCATTCTTTTCAAAACCCCTCCACTTATTTGGCGGACTTAGAATCTTAACCGCCCAAGATGACGAGAAATCAATGTTTTCCATCGAGCAATTCGCCAATAGCAAGCGGCTTCCGACGCTCCCCGCTGTCGCCACCCGACTCCTCGGAATTGCGCAAGAGGACTCGCCGAATTTCAAGGAAGTCAGCTCAGTCATTCGAACCGACCCGGTGATTAGCGGCAAAATCCTGAAAACCGTGAACTCAGCGCTCTTTGCTTTCTCACCCAAAATTGAATCAATTGAGCACGCGATCCCTAAACTGGGCATCAGTTTGATCCGCACGCTTGTACTAGGTTTCCACTTGTCGAGACACAAAACTCACCAAGTGGAGTTGGATCATATCCTCCAGCGACATTGGCGCAGCTCGTTGACCCAAGCTGTGTTTGCGGAAATGATTGCTGAAGAACTCGGCCCCAAGAAAATTGAATCGGCGACCTGCTTTTTAGCCGCAATGCTGCAAGACATTGGGATTTTGGCGATGATCTGTGAGGCTCCCGAAGATTACCTCAATCATGTGCTTGATCGTTTCGATTTTCCCAATGTGGTCACGGGGGAACGAAGTCATTTTGGATTCTGTCACACGGATGTCTCGACCGAGATCATCAAGAACTGGGGAATGGATATTGGCTTCATCGAAGCGATCCGGCGGCATCATGATCAGATGGCACCGAACCTGCACGCTAAGAGCGAGGCGAGTAAGAAGACGGATCGTCTGCGATCGATACTGCAAGCCGCCAATCTGGGCGCGGAGATTTTAAACTCCTCAAGAACCTCGGCCAGCACGCTTGATTCCAACCTCAGCAACTGGATGCAGTTTCTCGAGACGGAATTCGGATTCTCCGAAAGCCAAACCGTGGACTTGCTGAGTGAAGTCAATCGTCGCGTCACGCAGCTCTCGGTCGTCTTTGACTTTAACATTGGGGATAGTCGAACCGCAGACGATGTCGTGCACGACGCCAAAGTCCTGTTGCAGGAAATCGCCATCAAAAACCAACTCAACTCGATGGCGAGTGAAGCCCGGCTTGAGCAATGGCCCAAGGCTGCTAAGAAAAAGTTGCATCCGGAATCGAACGAGCTCTTCCTCGACAGCATGACAGGATTGTTCAACCGTCGGTACATGAATCAGCACTTGAAACAATCGATCGAAGGCTGCATCAAGAAACGTAAACCGTTTGCGTTGATGTTCATGGATGTCGACAAATTCAAATTGATCAACGATTCCTATGGCCACGCCACAGGCGACCGTGCAATCAAACACATTGCCGATTGGCTGAAGGAAAACATTCGTCAGAATGATGCTGCCATTCGAATTGGAGGCGATGAGTTCATCGTGGTCATGCAATCGGTAACGAAAAAAGACTTTGAGAGCGCTGCGAACCGGATCGCTTCTAAGATTCCTCCCATGCCGTCTTCTGGCGAAGATATCAATATCCGAATGAGCGTTGGGTGTGTTTTTTACCAACCTCTTCGAGGCGATACTCGAGACATCAATTGGCTTATCGATCACGCTGACCAAGCTATGTATGCGGCCAAGAAAAGTGGCGGGAACTCAGCTTTGATTCAGCATTTCAAAGGGATCGAAGCCGTGGTAGTCTAGGCCTGCCGACTCAAGCCTGACGGGTCAGCTCTTCGTCGCCAAAAAAAGCACAGGCCATGCGACCTGTGCCCAATTCTATTCGTGCGATCGAATGGATCTACTTCGACAACGCCGCCCCGGCAAGTTCAGGGACTTCGTATCCCGTGCGGTATTCACGCTTGATATACTTGTTGGCAACGGCAGCATTCTCGCCGACGAACCGCTGAGACTCAGTGTTCAGTTCTAGCATCGGACTCAAGCGAACTTGATCGCTTTCCATCTTGATCCCATGAACTTTCGTGTGAGCTTCCATTTCGCCAATCAAAGTCGTCCACTGCTTGAGGTTAACTTCTTTCGCTTGGTCTGACGAAAATTTCGAACCGGCTCGGTAGGCGATGTTGGCCAAGTTGCACCAGCCGGTGCTGTGATGCCCGACTTCGACTTCGGCGTTCAAACTGGAACGGTCACGTGAGCGGACGGCGTCCAAGAAGTTCTTTTGATGGAGGACGTCGCCACGGGTCCCGCCGAATTCTTTGATTTTTTTGCCCTCGTTATCGTAAGCTGTTCCGTTGCCGCGTTGGCCGTGGAAATAACCACCTTCGCCGTACACGACATAGCCACTATTCGGCCCAGGGTGCGGGGCGGCTTTTTTACTTCCTACTGCCACTGGCAAGTTCGACAATCCGATCACG
>JBLINZ010000181.1:0-11206 GCA_047639375.1 Mariniblastus sp.
GTCCGCTAAGATTGGCTTCTCATGAGCAGGGTTAAAACTGCTCATTTTTTATTCGCTTTGGCGAATAAGCTTGCACAAGTGGCAAGCATTTGTTCTTTGACAATTTAGTAGATACCTCTTGTTAAATTCTTTTGAATTTAAGTAATTATAAGATCTTGTGAACCAAGCTAGGTAGCATTTTATTCCAGCTACCTGGCCCGGTCAAACTAAACTGGTCTGTAGTTAGCCCCTCTGGGGTGAAGCTATACGAACTTTATTTAATTGGCTCTGATTGGACTTCGGTTCTTTCAGTAACTTTTTGCTAGTCGTCTATGAAACTTCGGTTTCATAGCAAGCATACAATTGAAGGGTTTGATCCTGGCTCAGAATGAACGTTGGCGGCGTGGATTAGGCATGCAAGTCGAGCGAGAATTTTTAAGAAGATACTTCGGTTGATTCTTGAGAAGGACAGCGGCGAAAGGGAGAGTAACGAGTAGATACGTACCCAAGGGTTCGGGATAGCCATGCGAAAGCGTGAGTAATACCGAATAATGTCTCCGGACCAAAGATTTATTGCCCTTGGAGCGGTTTGCTTACTATTAGCTTGTTGGTGGGGTAAAGGCCTACCAAGGCTTAGATGGTTAGCGGGTGTGAGAGCATGACCCGTCTCACTGGGACTGAGACACTGCCCAGACACCTACGGGTGGCTGCAGTCGAGAATCTTCCGCAATGGACGAAAGTCTGACGGAGCGACGCCGCGTGCTGGATGAAGGCCTTCGGGTTGTAAACAGCTGTCGTAGGGGAGGAAATTTTGACCGATCCTAGGAGGAAGCACAGGCTAAGTTCGTGCCAGCAGCCGCGGTAATACGAACTGTGCAAACGTTATTCGGAATCACTGGGCTTAAAGGGTGCGTAGGCGGACTTGTAGGTCAGATGTGAAATCCCACGGCTCAACCGTGGAATTGCGTTTGAAACCACTCGTCTTGAGGGGATCAGAGGAGAGCGGAACTGATGGTGGAGCGGTGAAATGCGTTGATATTATCAGGAACACCGGTGGCGAAAGCGGCTCTCTGGGATCTTTCTGACGCTGAGGCACGAAAGCTAGGGGAGCGAACGGGATTAGATACCCCGGTAGTCCTAGCTGTAAACGATCTGTACTAGTCCGTGGGGACTCCCACATCTTCTCGGACGTAGCGAAAGTGTTAAGTACAGCGCCTGGGGAGTATGGTCGCAAGGCTGAAACTCAAAGGAATTGACGGGGGCTCACACAAGCGGTGGAGGATGTGGCTTAATTCGAGGCTACGCGAAGAACCTTACCTAGACTTAACATGTTTGAGAAAGTCTGTGAAAGCAGAAAGTGCCCTTCGGGGAGCTCTTACGTAGGTGCTGCATGGCTGTCGTCAGCTCGTGTCGTGAGATGTCGGGTTAAGTCCCTTAACGAGCGAAACCCTTATCTTCAGTTGCCAGCGAGTAATGTCGGGGACTCTGGAGAGACTGCCGGTGTTAAACCGGAGGAAGGTGGGGATGACGTCAAGTCCTCATGGCCTTTATGTCTAGGGCTGCACACGTCCTACAATGCAACGTACAAAGCGACGCGAAATCGCGAGATCAAGCAAACCGCATAAAACGTTGCCCAGTTCGGATTGCAGGCTGAAATTCGCCTGCATGAAGCCGGAATCGCTAGTAATCGTAGGTCAGCATACTACGGTGAATGTGTTCCTGAGCCTTGTACACACCGCCCGTCAAGCCACGAAAGTTGGGGGGGCCCGAAGTCGCGATGTTAACCGTTTACGGAGACTAGCGCCGAAGGTCAACTCGATGATTGGGACTAAGTCGTAACAAGGTAGCCGTAGGGGAACCTGCGGCTGGATCACCTCCTTTCTAAGGATAATTTAGAAAACTCATTTTGGTGACAAAATGAGCTCAGTCTTAGGACTGAATATCCGTGGGCAAGATCTTATAAGATTCGTTGGAACGATCTGAGACTCAAAGCAATTTGTTGGCTCGATCAAAAACGTTTCCAAGAGGTAAGCTGTTTAATCAGCAATCTACTAATTGATAGTTAAAACCCGATGTACGGACTCAGCCAGGTTCTGCATCGGGTTTTTTCATGCGCGCTACTCGACCACCGATCGCCCAAACGCGGCCGAACGTCAATGTTCGTGCCTTCCGAGATCGCTCGAATGCGGCCGAAACTCCCCCGGTGATTTGACCATCGAATGACTCTTACTCTCCGCACGCATGAAACGCTAGTCGTTAAGACTTTTGGGATTTAGATTTCCAGAGAATTCGCGCCTGCCAAAACTTCTGACAAGTATCGCGACAACAACAACGCGACCAGCTGTAGCTCTCGCATATACAAGGGATAAACCACCAGGACTCGATAGGCATCGGATGGGTATTTCAGAATGGGCGTGGAGACAAGAGGAAGCGTTTCGACAAGTCGCAATTCCGATAGTCTTGAAAACTTGCGCTACGGATTCCGGTTTGGACTGAGCACTTGGCCGGCGCAGCTAATTAATCGCTCCCAAAAATGGCTGGAGTGAAAACTCAACCCAATACGTCCAGCCATCAACCTGCCTTTCGCAGAAGAATTCAAGAATGTGGACACGAATCACATGGTCCTGTTCCTACCCAATCTACAAAGGTAGCATTGGTGCATGGACAAAAAAACCAGAATCGCCGTCGGCTCAAGAAACCCGGTCAAGATCCAAGCGGCACAAGCTGGATTCGAAGCGGTTTTTCCAACGCAAGTGTTTGAGGCCACCGGTTTTTCGGTGCCCTCCGGCGTCTGCGATCAACCAATGAGCAATCAAGAAACATTGCAAGGCGCCTCCCATCGCGCCCACACACTCCGCGAGCAACAGCCGGATTTCGATTACTATGTCGGAATTGAAGGCGGCCTCGAGACGATCGATTCCACGTTGTTCGCGAGCGCCTGGATGGTGATTGTCGATGCGCAAGGCAACACGTCCTCTGGCAAAAGCGGCTCGTTTGCAATTCCACCCAAGATCAAACAACTGATTGAATCGGGAATCGAACTGGGCCACGCAAATGATCAGTTTTTCCTTGAACACAACTCGAAACAAAGGGGCGGGGCAGTGGGCTCGCTGACCAACGGCCTGATCTCACGGCAAGTGCTGTATGAACACGCCATGATTTTGGCTCTGATTGGCATGCTGCAAAAAGAAATGTTTTCGCTTGCTTGACAGCACATATCCCAAACCAAATTCCCAATTGATTTAGTCTTGTCCACCGCGCCATGAAACTACTTGATTTAACCCTCGACCCTGCAGTTGCCAACATCGCGTTGGACGAAGCCTTGGTTGAAGCCGCAGACGCTAAGCCGGACGCTACCGAGCTCCTAAGACTATGGGAACCGACCGAACCCATGGTCGTCTTGGGGCGGAGTTCACCCGCTGCGACGGAAGCCAACCTCGATTTTTGCCAACAGCATCAAATTGAGGTTTTCCGCCGATGCAGCGGCGGCCAATCGATCGTCACGGGACCAGGCTGTCTGATGTACGCTCTATTGCTTGACTATCGAAAGAGACCTGAGCTCAGGATGTTAGAATACGCCCACCAGTTCGTGATGCAGCAAATGCAAGCGGCGATTGGCAGCCTGGGAGTCACAACTGACTTAAGTGGAACGTCCGACTTGACCTATCAAGGCCGCAAGTTTTCAGGGAATGCCCTGCGCTGTAAACAAGACTGGCTGATCTACCACGGCACCATGATCTGCGATTTTGAGATCGAATGGATCGCTAACTGCTTAGGACAACCGATTCGGCAACCCAACTATCGTGCCGACCGCTCGCATCAGGAATTCCTGACCCAATTGCCAGTCAGCACGCAAGACCTTGCAGTTGCAATCGCCAACCAATGGCAAGCATTTAGCCTGATTGACGATTGGCCCGAAGATTTGACGGCCCAATTAGTAAACCAAAAATACTCTTCGGAGACGTGGACTTACAAGGTCCGATAAGGCTTTAACCAAGTCGATATTGTGTCGCTTCGGCAAAATGCTGTTCGACAGACGGTTTGCCGAGATAACTTCTGGCCCAGAAATAAAATATCAAAAGTCCAACGGCGAAAAGAACGCCAACCCCCATGCCAATCATGCCGAAAATTTGACTGAAATCGGCAAGCGGATCATTTTCAACTTGGAAGTTCGGATCGGATTGAAGTTTTTCCAAACCTACCTTCATCGCAGCGGCGGTCGCAAAATAAACATAAATGCCCAAACCTATTTTCAAAAATGAAAAGAAGATTGCGCCCAACAGTCCGGTCCGCAACAGTCCTCGACTCGACTCTTTTCTCTTGAAACATCCGATGGCGCCAATCACCAATAGCGATGCAACGAATAAATTCACTATTGACTGAATCAGCGTAGGAAACATTGCTGGCTTTTGGGCAGTCAAACTAAGGACCTGTTTTGCCTTCTCTTGTTCAGGCAAGTCGGAATTCTGAATAAAATCTGCCATATATGGCATCCCAAAAGCTACGACACCGCCCATGCAACTTCCCATCAGTCCAAAGACGCCCAAGATCAAACAGATCACCAAAATAGGCGTCAGCCCACCTGGAGCAACCGGCGGTACCGACTGAGCACCCAAAACTGGTTTTGCCTCAACAGGCGACTCGAACGGATTGGAAGACTGATTGAATGGGTTGTCTGCCATCAAACTACCTGAATTAGGGTTCGTGATTGTAGGGAACTCGAAGGGGCAAAATCAGAGCCCAAGCTCAAGTTTATCGATTTCTGCGAGGTTTCGACAGCGGAGGATTGAAAAAAATCGCCTCTGATTGGAGGCCATTTTGACCGCTCAACCTCCCCTAGTTCGTTATCCACAACAAAACATTTCGATGTGAAACTAAGTTTTAGGGATTTAATTGCAGGTGATTCAATTCAAAACGGATGTTTGCTCCCGCCTTAAACCAAACCCCATTTTTTTCTGAGCCACCACTCGGTCGCCAATATCGAAACGAAAATCACAAGGAACCAAAACGAACTCCAAAAATCGCCCCCCAAACGCTGCTGCGTTGGAATCTCAATCTTCGTCATGGGAGGGTCATTGATGAAACCATCCAGGATACTCGCGACCTGCTCTGGCGCGATCGCCCGCCCCCCAAACTCACTGGTTTGGTCGGCCAACCGTTTCATTTGCTCCGGATTCGCAACGGGATTCGATTTCTCTTTGTCGCGATCCATTACCACGAACTCCCGTTCCGAAACGCCAATCGGGACTCCACCGCGACTGGCCGCAATCCGGATACGATACAGCCCCGACGCCGCCAGCGATTCAGGATCTAATTCCGATTGGTATTGATCGCCCAACTGATTGACCGAAATAGAGGTGACATCGCCAGACGGCAGCATCAACGTCGCGTCAAACTCAACGCCTTTGACGCGTTCGCCGTCAATCGATTTCACATCCACGCCGAATTTTACGATTGCCTTGGGGGAGAACCTGCGCTTGGGGAGATTGATCGAGACAGTTTCGTCGTCACGCGAATCCCACGAAGCCAACCACAAGACAACTTGTCTCCAAAAGCGATTGAATTCTTTTTCGAATCCATACCGCCTCCACCGCCAAGTCGAGTCTCCCGCGAATACGAGCACACGCCCTTTCCCGCCGACAGGTCCGCCGACCAGGATTGGCCGCTTCACATCGTCATCACTCTCGATAAATACTTCCGCGGTCCCTCGTTTGACGGCGATTCGATTGGCACCTGGCAACGGAGGCAGCTTGCTCCAGGCTTCGCGGTTCCCCGAATCAGAAATGCGTGTCAAGAAGTTGTTCTTGGTAGGCCGCAATTTAAAAGGCGTGTTGATGTGTAAATCACGTCGAACGTCTTGGTCAAACTTCTGTTCTTCGTTCGGTTGCATTTTGATCGGCAAAATTTCAGCCAAAGGCGTTTTGTAAAACTGCCCCGCGCCGAAACTATGAGATCCGCCCAACATCAGCAACCCTTTGCCACGAATCAATACCGCATCCGTCAGCGCCTGCCAAGACTCTTGCGTGAGCGTCGTCGAATCGACGTTACATAGAATAAACACATCGTAAATCGGGTCGGAAAATTTCGCCTCAAATTCCGCGATCGGCCATCGTGACTCTCTCTCTCTGGCGTATGTGTAGATCGGTTCAAATTCAAGCATGACAAAATCCAAGGCTGGCAAAGACCGTCGCAGCGCCAACTGCTCGTTGCCCAACGGTCCATTGATAAACAATACCCGCATGCCTTCATCGCGAACCGTCAAGAATCCGTCCAGCTCGTTGTTTCGACGCGCCGGCTCATTGGGCATCGGCACAGCCCGGACCTTGATGCGGTATTCACCCGGCACGGTTGGTTGATACTTGAGCGTGACATTCATTTCCTCGTCAGTGCTTGACGGCCGCACGATTTCCGATGCGACTCGAGTTTCGGCGCCCGCGGCGTCGGTCACAATCAACTCGACATTCACGTCTTGTCCGGCATAGCCACGGGCGACCAGCGTGGCTCGAGCGAGCAAGTCATTTTTCTTGTTGACGACATGCTGTTCGGCAAAACTGGTGATCGCCAAATCTGCGAATTGCCCTGTATCACCAGGCATCCCCAGTTGAATGGCGATTAAGGGCGCCTCGCGCGCGATCAAGCCATCGGTCGCTTGGCTCAATTCGATATCCGGCTCCAGCACGTTCTGCCTACCGTCGCTGGCAACAAACATCGCCAACACGCGTTGGTCGCGAGCCTCCAAGCTCGCATTATAAATGGCCGTTCCGATATCAGTCTCGCTGCCCGTTGGCGCCGCAGGCAGACTCACGACTCCATCCACAATCTCAAACACCGTCGTCTGATTGTCGAACCCATAAATCTTTACATCGATGTCGTTGTCCGCCAGTTGTTTGAACCGCGATTCATTCTCTTTGAGCATCTCGACCGTTGCCGCCCAGCGGGTCGAATCGTCAGAGATGTGCGGCAGTTCCATGCTACGCGTTACGTCCACCAGAAACAGCAACACCGCCGCTTGGCTTTTCTCAATCGTCTTGACGCAGCCCGGCCGAACCGCGGCACACAACGCCAGCAAAATTACGCCCGTTCGCAAGAGCGTCAATGTCAAGCGGCGGCGCGCCGTGAGCTTCGCAAACGAGGGGCCAATCAACAGCATCAATAGCGCAAACGCAAACACAATCGTTAACACGACTGGCGTCAAAATGGGTTGGAATGTGATCGACTCCAAGGTCAGCTAACTTCCATAAAAACGATTGGACATTAAAAACTCGACAGACATCACGACGAGCATCATCAACACGAGCAACGGATAAAACTCCTGTCCGCGTCGAGTCGTTCCCTGCTGTCGTTGAATTTCTTCTTTTTGAGTCGCCAACTGGTATCGGTCGATTCCCAGAATGGAATCAAGTTGATCCGGTTTGACTCTCGATAGATCGGTAACCGCATTACTTATATTCGCGCTAAATCCTCGCATGACCACCTCATCATCCATCACGCCTTTGAGCCGATAATGACCGGGCGCTTCAATGAACCGAAATCGGACTTTTCCGTTGACGGTATTCAACCGAGCCGGCGGTTTATCAGCCGCTGGCGAAAACACTTGATACGACTCAGGAAACTGCCGAGGATCATTATCAAACGTCGCGACACCTCCGATCGAAACATTCAAGGAACGCGTGTCTCCATGCACTAAATAGGAGGCCATGCCGCGTAACAGCATCCACGCCGGCAACGGCCGCCCCGCAAATAGATCATTCCAGCGAAATCGGTCCTCGCTGTAACCCCCTTCCGTAATTGGCGTCGTCATCACCAATATCCGGCCCGACCCAATTTGGCGTTCGATGACGGCAGGCTCACGGTTCCCAAACCGTAGCAACGTCTGGGTCGGCAGCTCATCGTCCGCGGACGGCTCCAAACCCCAATGGATATAGATCGGAAACGCATTCCAAGCCACGTCCGTTTCCAAACCTCGGACCGCCTCAAAAACTGGATGACTCAAATCACGTGGGCTTAGAAACAAATCCGGCTGCTCGTTGAACCATTGCGTTTCCAGTTTACCTGACAAAACTCGGGCGGCGACTGGCGTGGCGAAACTAGGATGAGCGATCCCGTCCTTCGAGGCATTATGTCCCAGAAAGATCCCCAGCCCTCCACCGGATTGAACAAAGCTCTCCAAACGCTGCCAGATCTCATCGGACATCGGTTCGGGGTCCAGCAAATAAATCACGTCGAAGTCGTCCAAATCCTCAAGTGCATTGAACACATCTTGGGACAAAGTCTCTCGTTCAAATTTGGCGGTCCCGATTTCGATCGCCGTTTTGGGCGCCAACAAGCTTTCCATCACACGCGGGTCCACGTCGTCCGGATGAACGATCATTGCTTTCTTGACTTGGCCCACGCGAAACGAAAAATATCGAGCGTCATCGATCGCCAATCCGTCTTTTCCCTCGATCTCCACTCGACCGTGATACGTCCCAACCTCCAACGGCTGGCTAAACGCAAACTTGACCGCCGCCGAACCATTCGGCTCCAACTCCTTCGTCACGGACTGAATCGCAAATGTCTTGTCTGGGAACAAAGCCACGCCATCGCGGATAACCGGCTTGGGCGGTTCTCGTTTTTCGACCGTCATTTTTATCGATCGTTGTACGCCTTCGCCTTGCCGAACAATCTCAGTCGAAACGACCAAGCGACCGTTTCGCGAAATCTCGGCACCCGACAATTCCAATTGCGTCAACGCTAGATTGGTGGCGTCTTGGATACCCACGTCGAACAAAAACACGTTCGTGTCGACACTCCGCTCCAGTTGCTTGATGATCGGTTTAGCGTTCTCGCCGGACCAACTGCGATTGGTAAGATCTGAAACCACGTAAACCTCTTTGCGCTCCTGGGGCGCTTTGCTCAACGTCTGCAGCCCATCAAGAATTGCATCGGGGACTGAGGCGCCAGAGAAACTCGTTTTGAGTTTTTGAATTCGCCGGCCAGCCGCCCCGACATCGACCGAGAAAAACGGGCTGTCTCCATCCGTGGCCACCACGCAAACCTGGCTATCAACGGGAAACTGGCCGATCAACCAACTTCCCACGGATTTCGCTTCTTCCAGCCGCGTTTTGTTATCGTGTAAGTAGTCCATTCGAGGCGACGTGTCGATCACGATCAAGGCCGCCACGGGTGCCTGATCATTGCCGAGTAGTCGCGTGGAGTCGGAGCCGAGTAACTTGCTGGCTGCCCAACCGCCGTACCCTAAGTGTCCTACCAAAAGTGCGGCCAAGATTCCGATCAATAACCAGTTCTTCGTCTGGCGAAAAAAGGCCAGCAACAAAATCGCACCGACAATCAATCCACTCAATCCGATCCCACCCAACGTCAACCAATTGCCAAAATCAGCAGACGCTACCGAAGGCCCAGCGAATGCCATTGCGACCAACGCGATCAACAGGCACCGCATCAGCAACAACAAAAAATGTCGAACGCGCATCCGCGAACGATTGGTATGTTGCCGTTCCTTCAAGAACCGCATTGCGGGAAAGATCATTTCCTTGGGTTTCGGTTGCATCAAAAAATGCAAGATCACTGGGACCGCGATGAGCGCGGCCCCAACGCCGAGGATGGCAATATTGAGCCAAGTCATACCTATCCCCTCGCCCTTCGGCTGAGCAGATACTCCAACAGGGCTTTGTCGAATTGCATACTCGTGTCCAACGCGACGTAGTCGATTCCACTCTTGCGGCAATCTTGGGCCAGCCCGTCACGAAACTCCTGAACCCGCGCGACGTATTCCTTGCGGGCTCCATCGGCATCAATCTTCAGTTCTTCCTTGGTCTCCGGATCCTGCATTTGGCACATGCCTCGAAACGGAAAATTAACTTCCGCCTCGTCAAGAATGTGAAACAGAATCACGTCATGGCCGCCGTGCTTGAGTCGATAAAGTGCGTTGAGTGTTTCTTCTTCGTCGACCAAGAAATCCGAAAAGATCATCACGAGGCTGCGAGTTTTCAACAGCGCTGACATCTGCCCCAGACTATGTTGAAAATCCGTGGTACCACTCGGCTCCAGATTCGAAAGCATCGAAAGCAAATTCCCCAACTGGGTGCGCTTTGATTTTGGCTGGAGGCTTTCGCGAATTTTGTCGTTAAACGTGACCAAGCCAACCGGATCCTGTTGAGAAATCATCAAATAGGCCAGCGCTGCCGCCAAGCAAATTGCGTAGTCGAATTTAGTCAACTCCTGCTGGTACGTGTAGCCCATCGACGAACTCAAATCCATCACCAAGAAACCGGTGATGTTCGTCTCCGACTCAAATTTCTTGATGTAGTACTTGTCGGTTTTTGCGTAAACTTGCCAATCGATGTCCTTCAAGTCGTCGCCTTGGGAGTACCGGCGATGCTCACTAAACTCGACGCTAAATCCATGAAATGGACTGGCGTGCAAGCCGTGCAAGAACCCTTTGACCACAAACTGAGCCCGCAAATCCAGACGCTTGATCTGGTTGATGACCGAGGGTTTAAGGTACTTTTCGACTGACATTTACTTCTCGAACTTGGGAACAACTGGTTCAGGAATTTCTTTCAACAAACGTTGAATGACGTCTTCGGCGGTCATCCCTTCGGCTTGGGCTTGAAAGTTAGTACTGACGCGATGGCGAAGGACTGGCAAGGCAACCTTTTGGATGTCCTTGATTCCCACGGAAAACCGACCTTCCATCGCCGCCATGGCTTTCCCACCCGAGATCAGGAACTGCCCGGCCCGAGGCCCCGCTCCCCAATCGACCAGTTCCTTGATAAACCCGGGAGCCAGTTCGTCTTTGGGACGAGTCGCCCGAACCAACCGCGAAACGTACTTGATCACGTAATCGCTAACGGCGACGGAATCAACCAGTTTTTGCAAGTTGACGATCGCTTTGGCCGAGAGAACTTTGCGAACCTCCTGTTTTTCGTTTTTGCTGGACGCCAATAAGATCTGTTCTTCCTCCTCGGCCGTTGGATAGCCGACTTTGATATTGAACATGAATCGATCTAACTGGGCTTCAGGAAGCGGATAAGTTCCCTCCTGCTCGATTGGGTTCTGCGTGGCAATCGTGAAAAAAGGTGGCTCAAGATCGTAAGTCGTGCGGCCGATCGTGATCTCACGCTCCTGCATCGCTTGCAGGAGCGCTGCTTGCGTTTTTGGCGGCGTGCGGTTGATCTCGTCTGCCAAAAGGATGTTTGTGAAGATCGGCCCCTCCACAAATCGG
>JBLINZ010000182.1:0-11186 GCA_047639375.1 Mariniblastus sp.
TTGCGATGGGCGGTTCAAATGAATTGGCGTGTTAATTGTGAATTTTGATCAGACTAAAAGTTGAACATTGATGGCCACGAAAAAACCAAAACGCAGATCATCCGGGTTTCCACCTGTTGAAAACCCACAACGAACTGCTCCCAAATCGTCAACCGGACATTTGCCTTCGGATCAACGACCGATGCGGTGGGGGTTAATTGCGTTGTTCCTGCTAATTTCGGTGGGTGGAACCTATTTGGCCGTCGCTCTTCGACCCAAAACCGATATTCCCCGATACACCTACGAAATCATCAAAAAAACCAAACACGATGCCACTGCGTTTACGCAGGGACTCGTGATCGCCGACGGCGTGCTCTGGGAAAGCACGGGACGCTACGGAGAATCTTCGATTCGAAAAATCGATCTCAAGACAGGCGATATTCTTGCTCAAGAGCCGTTGGACGACGGGTATTTTGGTGAAGGATTGACGGTTTTAGGTGACCAACTCATTCAATTGACATGGAAATCTGGCAAGGCGTTTATCTATGACCAATCGCTAAAACAGGTTTCGGAATTTGAATATTCCGGCGAAGGCTGGGGGCTGACCAGTGATGGTAGCGAATTGATTCTCAGCGATGGAAGTTCAACACTTAAATTTCTGGATCCGAAGACCTATAAAGTGCTTCGCACGGTGCGAGTTCGTCGGGCCGACGGTCGACGAATCGGCGAACTGAATGAACTGGAGTACGCGGGCGGGAAAGTGTACGCCAACGTCTACAAGAGTGATTTCTTGTACGAAATTGATCCCAAAACGGGTGACGTCACGATGATCATTGAGCTGGGGGGCCTGTGGCCCAAGCGAGAACGTCCTGTCGATGGACTCTTGAATGGAATCGCCGCGATCCCTGGCAAACGCACGATGCTGGTCACCGGCAAGCTCTGCCCGACGTTGTATGAAGTCAGATTAGTGCCGGTGAAAGATTAATAGTTTGACTTGCTTTCAGGGCCCCGCCAGCCTGTGAACAATGGCGTGATGGAAACGCAAAACCGGGTCGACTGCCGGCTAATCGTTAAACGATACAAGCTCGCATTTTTGCTGACGCGTTGGCCTGCTATTGATCTGCCATCCCATTGAATCGAATTCTGGCGAAACCGGTAGCTGGGCTGTCTAACCGCTGGTTGTTAAAACCCTGGGCTGTCTAAACCCTGGTTGTTAAAATCCTGGTTGTTAAAATCCTGGTTGTTAAAATCCTGGTTGTTAAAATCCTGGTTGTTAAAATCCTGGTTGTTAAAATCCTGGTTGTCGCGAGAACATTTGCTTCCACACGAGTTGTGGAAACACCCAGGCGTCTTTGGCGTATCGTTTGACGAGTCGTTTGGGTTGGCTGCACATCCGATGAAGCCATTCGACTCCGCTTTTTTGCATCCAGACGGGTGCGCGTTTTTGCTCGCCGGCCAAGAAGTCGATCGTGGCCCCGACGCAGAGCGCGGCTTTGGCATTGATATGCTGGTAGTGTTTATTAACCCAGATTTCTTGCTTGGGCGCACCGAGCCCCACGATCACCACATCGGGACGGCATAAAGCAATTCTGCCGAGGATGAAGTTGGATTCTTCCGGGTCGTTTTCGAATCCCATGGGCGGGCTGTAGACGCCCACGGTTTCCACATTGGGCCAGCGTTGTTTCATGTTGGCAGCCGCGATCGCCCCGATGCCGGGTTGGGCGCCTAGCAAGAACACTTTCAAGCCGCCGTCTTGGTTGCAAGCATCGAACAGAGCGGGAACTAGTTCTGAACCGGCGACGCGTTCTGGCAACGGTTGCCGCAATAGCCGCGACGCCCAGACGATTGGATGCCCATCGGCGAGAATCAAATGGGCATCTTCGTAAGATTGACACAGTCCTTTGTTGGATTGCAGGAGCACGGCATGGTCGACGTTGGGAGTGACCACATACCGACACTGTTTTGTTGAATCGTCGATCCAGTTGCGAACGTTGGCAACGGCTTCGGCCATTCGAATCGCGTCAATTTTAATTCCAAACAAATTGCGTTTGACGGACATGGGTTGGTCTCAAGGTGATAGTTGGAGTGGGGTGGTTGCATCGAGTTTCTAGCTGCCGATATCAATTCTCAGTTTTTGAACTCTAGGTCTTGGATAGCCACTCGCTAGCGGCAGTCGTTGAATTGAAATCGAGTGGCTCGGTGTGAATTCCGGTCATGCCGATTAAGACGGTGGTCAGTCTCAGAAACTTGCAAGAAATCCGTGCCCGATCGTGATCAGTGACTAACACTTAGGAAACCACTTTTGACCGATCATGAGACAGGCACTGTTCTATGCCCAATTGGAAACTCAAACTCATCGACGCTTACCGGATGGCCACAGCGCCGTACCGGCTAAAGCAGCAACGCCGAATGCGCCGTGACGGAACGTTTCCCGTGATAACGTTGTTCTATCACCGGGTCGCTGATCATCCACAGAACGATTGGACGATCGGTTGCGACGAATTCAAAAAGCAGATCGATTGGTTCCAGGAAAATTTTGAGATTGTCGATCTCGAGGAGAGCCAGCGAAGAATCTGCAGCGGGTTCAACGACCGCCCAACTCTATCGATTACGTTTGACGATGGGTACGCCGAGAACTGCGATTTTGCGTTACCGCTGCTGATCGAACGGCGGATCCCCGTGACCTATTTTGTCACGACGTATCACACTCAAGAGCAACAACCGTTTCCACACGACCGAGAATTAGGGACGCCACTTCCAACCAATACAGTTGAGTCGTTACGTGCGTTGGACATGGCGGGGGTCGAAATTGGCGGGCACACGCGGACGCATGTCGACCTCGGGAAAATCACATGCGAGCAAACGTTGGTCGACGAAGTCATCACGGCCAGCGAGGACTTAGCGGAATTGATCGGGCGTAAGGTTCGCTATTTTGCTTTTCCGTTTGGACACGTTCAAAATTTGAATCCGGTTGTGTTCTCGATGCTTAAAGAAGCCGGTTTCCTCGGCGTCTGCTCAGCCTATCAGGGCTGGAATGAGATCGGTGGCGATCCTTTCCATCTCCAGCGAATCCATGGAGACCCCAGTTTTGAGCGGATAAGGAACTGGTTGACGTTTGATCCGAGAATGGAAAACACCGACCGGTACGACTATTCATTGCCACCCGAAGAGCATCAGCGAATCGCGTCGCTCGTCAAGCGACGGGGGGCGATACTGCTTCCCAGTGGGGGCATGCCACCGGTCAGTCTGACTGGCTCGCTGGCTGAACCGACTTCGTAATCAACCAAAGCCTGCGGCAATGAATGGCTCGCATTGGACCCACTCACCCGGTCAATTTTTTTCACACGCCATGCTTAAGAAACTACAAACCCGACCGCTCCGAGCGATGTTCCTTCTGACCAGCATGCCGATCGGGGGAGCCGAAACGCTATTGGTGAATTTGGTCCGGCGATTGGATCGATCGCGGGTTGAGCCAACGATCGCATGCATGAAACAAAAAGACGTTTTGGGTGAAGTGTTGGACAGGGAGATTCCTGTTTTTGAAAACTTGATTCGCCATAAGTACGACTTTGAGGTTGCAGGCCGATTGAAGCGATTGTTTCGCGATCAGCAGATTGACGCGCTGGTCACAATCGGTGCCGGCGACAAAATGTTTTGGGGGCGACTCGGTGCTCGTTTGGCCGGTGTTCCAGTGATTCTCTCAGCGCTTCATTCGACGGGTTGGCCGGATGGAGTTGGGAAACTCAATCGCCTACTGACCGGAATCACTGACGGTTTTATCGCAGTGGCCCGGCAACATGCGGAGTACCAAGTCAACGACGAAAAATTTCCGCAGGAAAAAGTGTTTTTGATCCCCAACGGAATTGACACGGAAAAATTCGTGTTCTCTCAAGACAGTCGCGATCAATGGCGTGACAAAACTGGGATCTCCCGGACGGCACCGGTGGTTGGGATTGTCGCAGCGCTCCGTCCTGAAAAAAATCACGATCTGTTTTTACGTGCTGCGAAGCGTGTTTCAGTCCAAGTCCCAAGTTCGAAGTTTGTGATTGCGGGTGATGGGCCAGAGCGAGAACGGCTTGAGCGGCTGGCCAACGAGCTTGAGATTGAAGACCGGGTGCACTTCTTAGGTTCCGTTCTTGATATCTGCGGCGTGCTGTCGATGCTCGATGTGTTTTCGCTGACATCGCACAACGAAGCCAGTCCTGTCTCGATCATGGAGGCGTTGTCCTGCGGTCGTCCGGTCGTCGCGACCGATGTCGGTTCGATCGATGAATCGGTACTCGAAGGGCAAAATGGGTTCTTGGTTCCGGCAGGAGATCAAGCTTCGCTGGCGGACCGGTGGGTGTCGCTGCTTCAAGACGCTCCCTCACGAACAACGTTTGGCTTGAACGGCCGCCAGCATATCGTGGCCAACAGTTCACTCGACAGCATGACCGAGGGGTACATGCAGCTGATCGAGAATGTTTACCAAGAGAAGTGCGGGCTCCCGCTGGATGACGAATCTGGGTTCGTCAGCTGGAATTACCAAGCGGATCAGGCAGCCTTAGCTCGCTGAATTTCGCAATCCATCACCGGCTTGTCGATGCAGTGAGCCGCAGGCGAAAATGGTAGCCCGACGTGTGATAGGATTTTGGATCAAGCAGTGCAAGTCAATAAATTTGTGTGCGTTTTTTGCTTTGATGATAATCATTTTTGCTTGAACCCTGGGGTGTGTTCGCACCCAGCTTGGCAAACAAGTGCGGCCCATTGCGCGATTTGTCAGATCACCGAAGTATCGTTCCATGGCGAGACGATCTACCATCATTTGAGTTCCAAAATATGACATTTTGTTCTCAATTATTTCTTTTGACCTCAGGCGGCCAACCGTTTGTTTTTGATGGCCAAGTGTTGTGAGCGCTAGCTCTGTTTGGCGCAACACCTTATGGCTCCCGGCGCAAAATCCTAGTCAGCGGGCAGGTTGGTCGCCTTTCGCTCCGTCGAAAGAGTGTCGATTGACAGTCCCTCTCGCTGGTACAAATAACTAATTCGCTCGTCGACTGCCAGCATTCAAGGGCTCGCTTGCGAATCAGAACGATCTCACGCGCCAAGTCATCAATCGAGTTGCAGGTCTGATCGGTCGGGGTCAATCGAGCTGCAGGTCTGATCGGTCGCCATCAGTCAAGTAATTTTTACCGGCGAGAAACAACGTCGTTTGATTGTCTTTCGACGGAGCGAAAGGCGACCATCGATCCTGAAAGGATCGCAGATCGCAGCCGGAGCAGCCGGGGCTTGAGAGGCAGTTACACCACCGGATGATGAGATGCATGGAATTTGTTTGATTACGAATGTGACTATTGAGAGCGCTAACTTCTTTTGGCGCAATACCTTATGACTCCTGACGCAAAATTCTAGTTAGCGAGGAGGTATTACGATCGAAGGCGGGCCACTAACGAGGGCTCTGCCTCGCTTACTCATTCGGGCTTTGATTGATTCCGCTTAACCGGACAAATAATCAACAAGCCATCACTGAGTATTGGTTGAGGTTGCTTACTCAAGCGGCTGTCGGGCCATTGAAACCCAGCGGTTCACGGAGAAAGCACAGAAAAACACGGCTTTCGAGCACTAAATCGTCAAGAGCCTTGAAAACGCTTTGATCTTGAGAACAATGAGCGTTTTCCGTTCCCCATTTTTCTGGCTAGGTTTGATGAAGCAGATCACGGTACCCGTGCTTGCCACGGTCGCAAAGATCCTGAGCGGCGCGACGGTCCGCTGGGTCGATTGCGAGCCGGATACATGCCAGAGAATTTACTTCGCCAACCACACCAGCCACCTCGACGCGTTGGTTTTGTGGTCATCGCTTCCCAAGAGCATTCGGAATTTGACACGTCCAGTGGCCGCCGTTGACTATTGGTCAGGCGGCCCGGTCCGACGTTACATGGCGTCCGTTTTCAATGTCTTGCTGATTGATCGGAAGAAAATCAAAGTCCACAACAGTCCGATCGATATGATGCTGCGTGAAATTGGCAACACCGACTCCTTGATCGTATTCCCAGAAGGAGGACGTAATCCGTCTGGGATTACGGGCGAATTCAAAAGCGGACTGTTTCACCTGGCCAAGAAGCGGCCAGATTTGGAATTAGTGCCGGTTCATATCGACAATTTGAATCGGGTCATGCCCAAAGGCGAATTCCTCCCGGTCCCGTTATTGAGTTGTATTTCGATTGGTTCTCCCATTTGGTTGGAATCTGGTGAAACAAAAAACGAGTTTCTCAGCCGCGCACGCGAAGCAGTGCTCGCTTTAAAAGAGACGTAGTCGCTGATTTACGCACTGGACCTTGCCGACAGGCGTTGACAAAACAATTTCCCAAGGGCGATCCTTGTTTTTGATGGTTTTTGTTTGCCGAAACGAGTCTCCTATCCTATGAATGTTGGTTCACTCGCCGCATAATATAAGGGTGTGATTCGGCTGCTGAACTCTTTCGCCCCAATCCGAGATCTTCCCCTCGGCTTGTGAATGCCAGCCTGTTCGGGTTCCCTCGAAAATATTGATTTGCCTCTAACCCTCAATCAACCGTGATAGACGCGTTCACATTTTGTTTGCTCGCCAAACAGTCGACCAATAGGCTCGACAATCCGACCTTAATTTTGGTTTTGATTGTGTTGGCCTCGCTGTCGATCTTGTTGTTTGTTGGGCAGATGCTTAAACGACAACCGGAGTCGCACGTTGATCCAGCAATCATTCGGACGTTCAATAAGCGATTGACGTCATGGTTTACGATCTGTGTGCTGTTGGTGGTTTCGCTTTTGTTGCCAAAAGTCGTAACGGTTGTGTTGTTTGGCTTGGTTTCGTTTTGGGCGTTACGGGAATTTATCACGATGACGCCCACACGACGTGGCGACCATCGAACGTTGTTTTGGGTATTCCTGGGATTCACGCCGCTTCAATACGTGCTCGTTGGATACAACCTTTACGATTTTTATACGATCGTGATTCCGGTTTATGCGTCGCTTTTCATTCCAGCTAGAATCGCATTTACTGGTGATCACAAGCGGTTTTTAGAGCGAACAGCCAAGATCCAATTCGGATTGTTGATTTGTGTTTACTCATTGAGTCACGCGGCGGCCTTGTTGAATCTTGAATTGGCCAAGTGGAATTCATACGAATTGAAATGGGAACTCTGGGAAACCTCGACAGCTAGCCTGCTGTTCTTTTTCATCGTGATTGTCCAGGTCAGCGATATGCTTCATTTTGCCTGGGACCGTTTGTTTGGTCGGCATTTGATCGCCCCTGCTGTCAACGCGACCAAGACCTGGGAAGGCTTGATCGGCGCGGCCTGCTGTACCTCGTTGGTTGGGATGTTGATCCAAATCGTGTTGCCGGTAACCCCGTTTACTTGGTATGGAGCCGGATTCATGGCTCTGGTCATTAGCTCAATGGCTTCGTCGGGCAGCATGACGATGTCGGCGATCAAGCGTGATCGCGGCGTTAAAGAATACGGAACTCTGGTTTTGGGGCATGCTGGAGTCTTGGATCGGATCGATTCATTGTGCTTTGCGGCTCCCATTTTCTTTCACTTGACCCGATTCTTCACCCTTGCTGAGTACCATGATCTGCCCCTAATCATCAACGATGCGGCTCAGATCATCTCGGAATCCAACGTGGCGATCTGAGGCTTCGGGGACCGCAGGCAACCGTGGGGATAGGCTTTCAGGCCGCCAGAATCTTCGAGGTTGAATTGCCCATGTTCGTTTTGCTGGGCAAATGACAGGCTAGAAGTCTATCCCACCTTAAATTAACAAGCCCTTTTATCGAGGGTTTGGGGCCGATGGCTTCCGGCATTTCCTCTTTGTGTTAAGGTATTCAGGCCCGACGGGAAGATTTTGTATACCTCGTCCAACACAAACTTATTTTTTTGAAAACGATCTGTGGCAAGCCTTAAGAAAACTATCGAGATGTTTGAAATGGATGTGCCCAACGAGGCCTATCCGAAACTCAAGCACTATTGCCAAGCCCTGTGGGAGATCAATCAGGACTTAAATCTTACTCGGCATACGACCTACGAGTTGTTTGTGACTCGAGACTTACTGGACACGATCGAATTGTCCAAGCTGATTCCTGAGGGCAAGAGCGTACTCGATGTTGGTTCAGGAGGCGGCGTGCCAGGCATGGTTTTGTCGATTCTTCGTCCCGACCTGAAGATCTCGTTGACCGATTCGGTGGGAAAGAAAGCCGCGGCACTGGGAGAGATCGCGGAGGCCGTCGGCGTGGCTTGCGAGATCTATCATTGCCGAGCCGAGGAGCTGTTGGAGGATTTCCACTTCGATTATTCGGTCGCCCGAGCCGTTGGGCCGCTCAAGAAAATGGGCACCTGGTTCGAAGGCGTGTGGCCTTCGCTGGGGCGATTGTTGGCTGTGAAGGGCCCCAAATGGGTCGAGGAAAAAGCCGAAGCCGATGAGCTGGAACTGCTGAAAAAACTCGACATCCGAGTTGTCGCTCAGTACGACGTGCCCGGTTTGGATTGGCAAAGTGTGATCCTGCAATTGAAATCGTCTAAGTAGACAATCGACGATTTCGAGTTTCCTACATTCCGTTGGCGGCGACCCCGGCCACGAGAATGATGAAGAATAGGATGTAACAGATCGTGATTGCGATTCCGATCAAGGCCAAGATGGACATCACCATGCCGATGATCATCCCGGTTTGCGTGAGGCCACGGCCTTCGGGGTCCATGAGTCCCGCATCCATTGCTTTGAGATCATTGCGGCCGAAAATCCAAGCCATCACGCCAGGCACGCCCATCACGTTGCAGCAAATGGATGCGATTCCAAGCGCCAGGACCAATCCGCCTCGATGGGGCGTGGCGTAGCCTTGCATTCGGCCGGGTGGTAGAACGCCGCCCTGTCCGCCTGCATAAGGATTGGGGGCGTACGGGGCCTGACCGGCTGTTGGGCTTGAAGTGGGACCTGACGTAAACACTACCGGCTGCGAATCTGGCTGCGAATCTGGCTGCACGACGTTTAATTCTTGGCACTGAGGGCACCGAGCTTGTTTGCCTGCATGCTCTTTAGGAACTCGTAACAATGTGTTGCAGTGTTGACACGTAAACTCGATTGTCACGCTTACCTCAATTCAAATAATACGTATCAAAAAATCAGGGGCAAAAATTTTGCCCCGCCTTCCAAGTCGCTTCGCCAAGAGTTCTGGCCTACAGTTCCGAGGTTCAGACGGTTCGTGGATGACATTTATACTGTATTTTATTCGTCAAAGCAGCCTGTTTCTTGCAGCTTTTCCGATCGTTTTGTTCCAATTTCGGCTGAGCCATGGAGGAGGCACTCGCTCGATTCAGAAACGGGTGTTCACCGGTTAGTTGGCAGGAGAGGTACCGTTTTTGTCCATATGGTGTAGACTTTTGGACTTTGAATCCAACCCGTCAATTGCTTCAAATCACGTTGAAAAAGTGATGTAAGCAAAACGTCAAGAAGAACACTGATATGAAGATTAAATCCGCGGAAGAATGCCGTTTCGATATTTTGTCACTGGGCGAAGTCATGCTTCGGCTGGATCCTGCGGACGGCCGCGTTCGAACCGCTCGGACTTTTGACGTGTGGGAAGGCGGCGGTGAATACAACGTGGCCCGCGGATTGCGGCGCTGTTTCGGATTGCGGGGGGCCTTGGTTTCGGCCTTTGCGAAAAACGAGATTGGCCGTTTGCTTGAGAATTTGATTCTCACGGGCGGGATCAATATGGATTTCGTTAAGTGGATGGATTTCGACGGCGTCGGCCGTGATTGCCGCAATGGATTGAATTTCACGGAACGCGGATTCGGCGTTCGAGCCGCCTTGGGGACTTCCGACCGCGGGCATACTGCCGCTTCTCAACTCCAAGTCGGCGATATTGATTGGGATCACATTTTTGGAACGTTGGGAGTTCGCTGGTTCCACACCGGCGGGATTTACGCAGCGCTTTCTGAGACAACGCCCGATGTGATCGCTGAGGCCCTGCAAGCCGCTAAAAAACATGGCACGATCACGTCTTACGATTTGAATTTTCGCAGCTCATTGTGGTCCGCATTTGGTGGCAAAGAAAACTGCCAGAAAGTCAACCGCTCGTTGGCTCCGTACGTCGACGTCATGATCGGCAATGAAGAAGACTTCACGGCTTGCTTGGGACTGCATGTCGAAGGTTTGGACGACCAAATGAAAGAGCTTCCCATTGAGGGCTACAAAAAGATGATCGCTCAGGCGATGGCTGATTTTCCAAACTTCCAAGCCATTGCGACGACGTTGCGAACTGTGAAGTCGGCGACCATCAATGACTGGGGTGCGCTCTGTTGGAATGCAGGTGAGCTGTACCAAGCGACTCACCGAGAGAATCTTGAGATTTTTGACCGCGTCGGCGGCGGAGATAGTTTTGCATCCGGGTTGATTTACGGATTTTTGACAACTGGCGATCCTCAGCAAGCCGTCGATTACGGTGCGGCTCATGGTGCGTTGGCCATGACCACACAAGGAGACACGACGATGGCGGTAGTTGAGGAGGTCGAAGCTTTGATGGCGGGAGACAGCGCTCGGGTGAAACGATAGGGGTACGAAGGTTTTGCAATTGATCATACTTCTCATGTTATTTGGGGCGGTGCGTTGAAACGTTATCAAGGGCTGATGAAAGACACGTGGTGGGCTTGGTTGACGATTCTCTTATTTGGAATCGTTGGTTCTTGGGTGTCGATGATTTTTTTGTCCGCCATTCCGATCGCCATTTTCGCGTTCTTTTATTTCGGCATGATGCGGTATGACGAAGACGGCAATGCGAAAGAAATGTAGCGTATCAGCGGTTGTTGAGTGAGTTTTGGAAACGACTGAACCGCCCGTTCGCGGGCTCGTCGCGTTTCAGCCCCCTGAAAATATGGATCTTGAGAGTATGGCCGTTTCAGAATCGTCCGAGAACAAAATGTCCGAGAGGAACTTTGGGCAAGACCTTGCGTTCTTGAATTCGCATGTGGAAACCATTGTGCTCCGAAATGCCGAGGGGGCGGAGATCGTGTTGGTCCCTGACTACCAAGGTCGAACCATGACCTCGACATCGCAAGGGGCCGACGGAACAAGTTACGGGTACATCAACTACTCAGCCATTTCGAGCGACATTCACGACCCGCAAATCAATTTGTACGGTGGTGAAGATCGGATGTGGATCTCTCCCGAAGGTGGCCAGTACTCAGTGTTTTTTGATC
>JBLINZ010000183.1:0-11135 GCA_047639375.1 Mariniblastus sp.
CTGAACCTCAAGTCTCCCCGGAAGTCTCCGAAGCCCGAATGGCGAAAATCAAGATCGCGTCGGAGGCAGCTAACCAACGCAAACGCAACCGCTGGAAAACGCCGGTCGCCATCGGGGCAGGCCTGCTGGCCATCTCGGCAATCACGGGCGTGCTGTTGATGAACGCCAACAAAAAGGTCGCCACCAAACCGGCTGACTCGAAAGCTAAAACAACCACCGTTCAAGACCCCCTCTCATCCGACAACGACATTCCGATCGCCGAAGTCCCAGTTCGGCTGCGCCCGATCGTGTTTCAAAAACTGATCGAAGACGACGATCAAACGCTGTGGGAAACTCCCACCGTTGGCCCTCCGATGATGACATCTTACTTGCCGCCCTCAGCTAAAATGCTGTTCACGTTTCGCCCTGCCGATTTGGTGGCAACCGACGAAGGAAACCGCGTCATCAAGAGCCTCGGGCCAAAGTTCGAAACCCGCCTCAAACAGTTGCAGGACGAATTGGGCTTGGACTTGGAGCACATCGAGCGCCTCACCGTTTCACTCCATACGAACGAGACATTCGAATATGAATCCTACTTCATTGTGGAAACGGTCGAACCGATATTAGAATCGCAAATGATTCAGAATTGGAATCGCCCGGTGAATCGAGTCCTGGATAACCAACAATCGGTGCTCGATACCGCCAACGGGCAATCGGCATACTACATCATTCACGATTCACGAGACTTGGATCAAGAATCCACGACGGCGACAATCGACACCCAACAGAATCCTGATCTCGATCAAGGAACATCCAAATCATCTTCCGAAACGGTCACTGCCCAAGAGCAGCAGATTTCGAAATTTGCCTTCGGCCCCCAAAACCTTGTAGACGAAGTCGCCCTGAACGTCGGCGCCAGCATCCTCCCGGCGTCGTTAGCCAACGTGGCCTCTTGGACCGATCAGAATCGCCACGTCAACATCCTCTTTTTACGCACGTCGCTCTTCAACGAAGAAGGCCAAAAGCTAATGGGGCTCGACAATATTTCTTTCAATCGAGAATTGGGCGTCATGGTCCCTGACAACGTGCGAGGTGGCTTGCTGAGCCTGCACCTCGACAACGGAACTTACGTCGAGTTAATGTTGGACAAAAATGTCGACCTCAAAGCGGCTGATCTAAAATCGGTCATGGCAGAGAGGATGCGCCAACAACGAGATAACTTGATGGGATTCATCGCTCGGATCCCAGCCAGCCCTTATTGGGACAACGTTCGGATTCGGTACGGTGGGATGCTGGCAAATTTTTATCGGAACATTCGCTGGGATGTCGAGAACAAGCAGGTTGTCGCCAATTGTTGGCTGCCACCGATGGCAGCCCACAACTTGCTCGCCGCCTCAGAGCACGCCCTCTCATTTTCGTCCGGCACATCGTCGTCCGCCCAGGTCGCGACTTCGACAGGCCCGCAAACGCTGGACGAGCTGCTTGCCATCAAACGAGATCTCAACATCGCCAACCCACCAGATCTGAATGTCCTGATGGCTGATATCCAATCCGAAATCTCCGATGACTTCCCTCGAATGCCTTTCGAGTTCAACATTCGATTGCTGGGAGCCGATTTGGAAAAAGAAGGCATCACGAAAAACCAACGGCCCAGTGAATTGCTGTTCAAACAAGTTTCCATTGCCGAAATTTTGACCTCGATCATGACGCTGGCTAATCCCTCCAAAGACATCACAGGGCCCAGCGACCCGGAATGCAAACTGATTTGGGTCGTTGCTGATGACCCACAAAAACCCGGACAGAAAGCGATTTTAGTCACGACCCGCAAAGCCGCTGCCGAGAAGTCCTATATCCTTCCGCCCGCGTTCCGATCGGAATAATCGGCATTCAAACCCACGATTGCGATTCGTAATACGCAAATCACCGGGAACTTCTTGTGGAATTCGGCCACAAGGAAGGTCGAAACCAATAGAATAGATGCGACGGGGCATGTCTGGTCACGCGACCACAAAAAAGCGAAGAGGTACCGGTGAATCCATTTTCGATAGTCTGTAAGTCTTGCGCAGCGAAGCTTAAAGTTGCTAAGGCCTCTGCGGTTGGACAGATTTTAGCTTGCCCAAAATGCGGCACCATGCTGCGAATCACGGCTCCCAAAGGCTGGGTCGCTCCTCCGGCTCCGGCTGAGTCACAATCCTCGATGGACATTCCCGCAGATTCGCTGGACGCCACCGCCGACACACTGGGTGGAATGTTTGAAGACATCGACGACATTTTGGGCGACCCCAAGTCCCAGCAGCGCAAGAATCCTCAATCGGCCGCCAAGCAAAATCCGAATCGACCGTCCCAGCAATCGGCTCGGCCCGCGGCCCGTGCTCCCCAACCAAACCGTGCTCAACCAACCGCCCACCCCAATTCAACTCAGCGTCGGAAACCCGTCGCAGCCACAGCGCCAAGTAACGTCGCTACCCAAGCGGTGCTGCCAAATGACCAATGGACCAGCGACGCCACGCGGAAGAAGAAGCGGTTGGTGACCACGATCGTGCTGGGACTTGGCAGCGTGTTCTTGCTCGGCACGATCACGATCGCCGTCTTGACGAATCTGCCCGACGACAAACCGGCTGACGTCCAAGTTGCTGACGCGGCCAACCCGGACGCCCAAGCGATTGTTCCCGACGATGGCAATCTGCTGGATAACAGTTCCAACGACCAAGAACAGGAGCTGCTCGATGACAACGACCCAGCCAACCCTCCGCCCCTTGTAAACGACGCGCCGTTGGTGGATGACTCGCCGCCGTTGACGGGCGACACCCCTCCGGGAGACATTGGCAGCGAAGCAGCTCCACCGATTGATTTGACGGGGACGCCACCCAGTATTACCACCGACCAGGCCGGCTCCGATTCAACGTCGCCCGACAATTCGTCGACGGATCAAAATCCGCTTACCTCCAAACCGCGAACTCCCTTTGGAACCGCCCCTCCGAACACACCGTTTGGACCCACCGGTAACACTCCGAACCAAATTGACGTATCGCCTCAAGCGAACACGCGGAAACCGTCGATCGGGATGGTCGAATCGTTCGAATCTGATTTGGGTGAACTCGCTGCGCTACTGGAAGAGCAGGGGACTTCTATGCTCGACTTGAAGGATCTGGCGGCTTCGATCCGGGACCGCCAACTAATCGGGCTGGCGAAATATATCGTCCTGCAACCCGAGCCGAGCAAACTGGATATGGTTCGCCAAATGGAAACCCCAATTGCAGGAGTCCAGTTTGAGGGGACGCCGCTATCGCGTGTCGCGAGGACACTCAATGCAATCACTGGAGTTCCAATCACAGTAGATGCACATTCGATTGTGGCTGCCAACAAAGACCCGAATCCGAAAGTTTCGGCGACCGTCACCAGCGAGAACCTGGCAACCGCTTTAACCGAAATCTCACATTCCGTCGGTCTCGAAATCACCAGCGATGCCAACGGATTCTTGATTGGAATCTTTCCGGGCTCGGAACCGACAGAGGCGAAATTCAGTGTGCCAAATTTCTCCGAAGCAGACGAGATGGCCCAACGCAGAATCTTGGAGACGATCAAGATTCTAGTTGAACCAAAATCCTGGATTCGCCCTAACGAACCTGACCAAATAGAATTGGTCGGCAACGAAATCGTGGTCAAGTGCCCGGCCCGAGTTCAGATGATGATCGGCAGCCTGCTGAAAAAAATGGAAGCCTCGCATACGCTCAGCCAATCCCCGGCCGACGTTGACGCGTTGAATATGACCCGCTCCCGCCGACAGTCTGCCTCCACTGGCTTACTAAAAGACCCTAAGATGATCCATTCGATTCGAAAAGAAATCAGCGGATTCTTCGATCATTTCCAAACACTAACGGGACTCACGGTGTTCATTGATTGGCCCAGCGTTTCCAGTGAGGGATGGACGGCCCAAACGATTCTGCCTGGCAATATCCGGGAGGCAACCGCCGCAAAAACCATCACCGAAGTTGCCCGCTCAATGAATCTTACGCACCGTGCCGAAAACGAAACAACAATCGTCCTCACGACGTTTGCTCAAGCCGCCCAAACGATCGATCTGGAAGTCTATCCGATTGCCCAATTGGTCCCGGAAAAACTCTCTCCAGAATTACTTCATCGGCTCGTAACAGAAGCCTTGGGCACGCAGCTACAGTCGGAAAACGTTCGATATACCTACCAGCCAGACACTCGCTGCCTGATCGTGTCGGCCCCTCAACACCTGCAGGAACAAGTCGAAGGCCTCGTCAAGCGTATCCATGAAGATCTAATTCCGAATAACCAAGCCAAACAATCTCCAGGCTTGACGCCCAGCGGCGAAGGTCCCTAAATCCAGTCGCCAGAGTGATCGAGCAGAAATCCCGTTCGTAAGCGAGTGGGATAGTCGCCTTTCGCTCCGAGGCTGACATTTAATCACTACGGATTTCGCGCAGCGGAAAATCGATGTACGAATGAACCGCAGGTGGACGCAGCTATCGTCGCAATCGCCGATAGGCCCGCGCTGACCATCTGCGTTTATCTGCGGTTGAACATCAAGCGGCCTGTCGTCTACTCTGACACTTTTAGTGTTTTCTGGCGAAGCCAACGCGTCGGCTTACCAAACAGCATTCAATGAATCGGTTGCTAATCAACACATTCCGACGAGTCCGGTCACTAATCAAGTGGCAAGAAAGAGCTGATCGGCCACGATCACTCAAGTTGTTGATACCAGCGAGACACAACGTTGGTTAGCACTCTTTCGACGGAGCGAAAGGCGACCATCTCAATCCTGAGGAACTGCGAGGATGAGATCAAACCAAGCCAAGGCTTTCTTATCGACGACGACGTTGATCGTCCGTTTTAGGGGCCTGGCGAGCCGCCTGGAATTCTTGACTTTGGCCCCAGAGATAAAACACAAATCCAACGATAGCACCGACGATCGTGGCCGAAACCACCGCGACGGCATTTTCTGGAAACGTTGAATTCTGAGCTGCCGCCTGCGTCGTTAAGACGAGCCCCGTCAAACTGACCACCAACCCCAGCAAGTCACCCAGAATCTCTTTGATATTGAGTTTCAATTTGAACAGCAGCAAAAGTTTTGTGAACACCAGCTGACCAGCGAAACTCACGACTCCGGCAACCATTACAACGAATGCAATCCAGTAGAACGAGGGGTGTGACATCAATTCGGCAAGCCGATAAATCGGCTCAAGAATTCCAGCAGACACCTCTTGGACAGCCTGAGTTTGATTCAAGGTTTCACTCAGTTCCTTGATTTTATCCGCGCTTTGGGGCAATGGCTCTGTTGCCGGCAAATCGCCTGAATCCTGTAGGAAGGAAACGCTAGACACGAACGCTGACCCGACCAAATTCGACAAAAATACGACAATACTCACGTTCTCTCCAAGGTTTAATATGTGTCACTCCTCTGTTTTCGCATCGCTGATTAAGATCTTGGAATGTTTTTCCTTAAAAATCCACTTCGACGTATTCGTAGAGACACTTGTTTAGCCATTAGCCGGCAGACGACAGTGAGCAACGATTGCAGACGAGGTGCTAGCGAGGGCGTTTCCTCGATTACGGGCTGGTTGATTTAATGAGCCAAAGGCGAGGATGGCAGCCCGTGAGCGTCGGGTTTCCATTTTGGCTACCCAACCAACAACAAACCCGCTCGATCGGAACTCTAGACCGACTCGATCCGCTCATATTCACCCGCCGCGATGCCGTAATGATTTGCGTTGAGAGAATAGTGATCGTTGAACCAAGTCTCAATTTGGGCATCTCGATTCGTATCATACTTAGGATTCGCGACCAGTGTTTTGCCGCTGACGGTTTGGCGAATCTCCGTGTCTTCCACCAGAATCTGACCGGCCTTGATCACCATCCAAGGCAACTCAAACATTTGCTGGTAGTTATCATTCGGATTGTAAATGCAGATATCAGCATCTGCCCCGACGCCCAAGTGGCCTTTTTGAAAGAGCCCTAAACTCTTAGCCGGCCCAGCCCGTGTAATGACGGCGATTTCGTTCAGCGAATATTCTCGGTCCAAATCCGCTAATGATGAATGCTCCAGGACCCGCGGATTGACTTGGGCCAACATCTCCTCTCGAAATGAGCGGTCCATCAAAAGCCTGACGATTTGCGGATACGCCAAAAAGCTGCCGCCGTTGGGATGGTCCGTACTCATCATGACCTGCCACGGATCGGTGACTTGGAGATACCACTCGAGCCCAATCGCCCATTGCAAAGAGTGAACAAAATTCTTGTTCTTGTATTCAATCGGAGAAACGCCGCAGCCTGACTCCAGCTCGGTGTCCGACGAATACCATTTTTCGCCACTCACGTTTTGCAAAAAGTACCCCAGCGGCCCATCGCCCGTCATGCTTGTCGTTCGCCCAAACATGACCTGCCCAACGTCGACCGTGAGATTCGGATTCGCGTTGACATATTCAGCCAACGGCTGGACCTTGGAGCACAGCGTGCTTTCTTCTGCGCCTCCACCGCCGTAGCTATGAAACTGAATGTGAGTCAGATGTGCCCTGAGTCCTTGGACGGACTTAAGCGTCTCCAATGTTGTTTCCCAGTTCCCAGGAATCCCTAAATTGTTGGTGTGAATATGGACGGGATGAGGCAAACCCAACGCGTTCGACGCCCGCGTTACCGATTGAATGATCTGACGCGGTGTCACGTTGAAACCGTGGACTTGCTGATCGAGATCTTTCGCATTTCCAGTGTGAGACTGTTTCCACATCTCAACCCCGCCGGGATTGACTAGCTTGGGAGCGAACGCGCCGACGCGATTCATCAGCCATCCCAAAAATGACTCGACTCCTTCATGGTCGCCTTTGGCCACACAATCCATGAGGTAATGATTGTTGCCAACCAGCGAAAAAAAACCGGTATCGACATTGGGGATCTGGTCAAATTCCAAATGTACATGCCGAGACGCGAGCGGGGTAATGGCGGCATCGAAACAAGTGGTGTAACCAAGCCCCGTGTATTGATAGCCGGTGGTAAAAATACTGGGAACGCTTCCCAGGGCACCGCTTTGCAAAACCCCGCTCTCGATCGATTCACGCTGCTGAGCAAACGCTCTCGATTGCTCGGGCTGCATCTTCCGAGCCGTGTTGACTTTGGGGCCAGCAATGTGACAGTGCATGTCGACTGCCCCGGCCATCACCACGCGCCCGCGGACGTCGATCGACCTAACTTGCGAAGCATCGACGACAACCTCGGGAGCCTCAACGATCTTCCCGTCGCGAATCCAAATGTCCCTCACCTCACCATCAATCCCATGGGTCGGGTCATGAACGGTACCGGACGCTAATTTCAAATAAGTCAACGGTTTGAATCCGAGGGAACGCGATTGGAACAACTGGACGACGACAAAATCATTTTCAAACGCTTCGTCGCGACAAGAAGTTGAGAGTCTAGCAGAATCCCCAGTTTACACGAAACAACAATCCACGGTGCGACCCCACCGGCAGGGTGAATCAGCCTTATTGAAGGGCGTTAATCGATGATAAATTGCCTCAATGATCAATGATCAATACCGAGTCACTAAAAAGGTATCCAGCTCAAAAAACCAGCTCCCTAGTATGACATGCCGTTTGCAAAAGCTTGGTCCGAATTTGTGGGGAGAAGGGCTGGGGATAAGGGGAAATATAGATTCAGAAAACCTCGACAATCTCAGTCGATTGCGGCGGGAAAGTGATACTCAAGGCGCCGAGTTGAGAATAGAGAACCGCTTGCTCCTCGCCCCAAACCCCCTCCCAAAAAACTTGTGAAATACATCCGAAGACGATAGATCGGTTAACGATTCGCCGGCAGGAGACAAACGCAAGGCTCTCACACTCGTTAACGAGGTTTCTTCGGATTCGCCGGAGCGCGTCTTAAGGACTTACGTTCGGTCGTCGGAGATTTCCATTTCCGTTTCTTCTTGATGCCAAACGTGGCTTCAAAATCGACCCCGGCGTCATCCAGAGCACTCAACCGATCATCCAAAGCAATCTTCGATTCCAGTTCCGCGAGGACTTCGTCGAGCTGACGGTAATTCTCCTGAATTCGGTTCAGCCGCTTCTGCACGGCCTCGCTCTTAGCGTTAACCTGCGAAGAATCGATCTCGATCCTCTTCCGTTTCAGTTTTTCTGGACTAAAAAAATCCATGTGCTAGTAAATCGCGACATCAAAGTCGCTTGTCGAATTCGGAATGTATCTTTGAGTTGCCCTCACGAGCACCCCAAGATTGTTCATGGGGCGTCCTCAGGAAACAACCCTCCAATTCGGCATAATCCGGGAATGCCTCAAATGGCGAACCACCGCACGAACGAGCTCAATCCACGCCAGGCGAAGTAAACTGAGCCAATATGCACTTCAGCATGACCATCGATTATCTTGTAAACTTACGTCCCCAAGCCTCCCAGCAATCCAACTCCGGTGGCTTGGATTACGGTGTACAATTTGCCTGCGAACCGACTTGGGGCAGACTTCAAAGAATTGCGGACCTGTTGAGACTGCTAAATTGGGCGTATTACATCACCTCCAATACACGACGTTTGATCTATGGATGCCGAAAAACAACCATCGTTTGAAGAACTGATTAGCGGATCAGCTCGTGCGCTGACGAGCATTGGCCCGTTGCTTCCAACTGAGCAAACGGTCGAATCGACCCTGAAGAACGTTGCCTGCGCGCTGGAACGCGGCTATTTCTTACCTGACGAAGACGATCAAATTCGGAGACTGTTCTCAAGCTATTTGACAACGCGAGCAGCTTTGCAAAGCGTTCTGGAAGATCTGCGAGAGCCGGTTCTAGAAGAATTCAAACGATCTTCGCCCCAAACCCCCGAAGCCTTTCTGATTGCATTTTGCACCGCCTGCATGCTGGTTCGAACCGCCAGGCACATGGTCGACAACTTCCGCTCCAACAAAACCATCTGGCGGAAACTCGACGAAGCCGAACCGCGATACGGGATCCCACGCGGCCAGTTCACCAAGATTTTTCGCTCCGTCACGTCGGCTCCGAACATCATGAGGTTCATGGAAGGGATCAAGTACTACCAAAAACACAAACGCGTTGTCGACGCCCTCGAATCGAACCCGACACTCCAACCTGTCATCAAGCTGCTCAGACAAGAAGAGCCATTCGTCGAATCCAGTTTCAATTACTACGCCAGACAGATCGCCAAGTATCGCTGGCATTCGCTGCTTCGCCGACCCCGTTCTGGATTCAAAAAAGTCACGTTTGGATTGTTCCAAATTTCGGGCAGCCTAGTCTCTGAACTGCGGATGAAATGGAAACGCAAACGCGTTACGCCCGGTGTTCAACGCAAGCTAGCGAGACTGCTGGAGCCTGGGGATGTCATCATCACGCGTCATGACGACGCTGCCTCTAATTTATTCTTGCCAGGATTCTGGCCACACGGTGCGCTTTACATCGGCACCGAAGAACAGCGAAAACAGCTGGACCCAACCGGAGCAACTTGGCAACGCATTGAATGTGCTCCCCCCAATTGTGTTCTCGAAGCCCGCAAGGACGGCGTGCTGTTCCGGCCACTCCACGACACCCTGGCGGTTGATTCATGCGTCGTCATTCGCCCTAAACTTAAACCTGAAGATATCCGAGACGCGATCGCCCAAGCGATGACACACCATGGCAAGTCGTATGATTTCGAGTTCGACTTCCGCCGCACGGACAAATTGGTGTGCACCGAAGTCATCTACCGAGCCTATCATGGAATCGCTGACATTGCGTTCGAACTCAAGGCCAGGACCGGTCGCGTTTGTCTCTCCGCAGAAGACCTGCTCGATCACGCCGTCGAAGGCCAGTTTTTTGAATTGGTCGCTCTTTATGGATTCCGAGGGAACCGGTTCCTGACTGGCGAGCGTGCCATGACCTCCCTCGGAGAAAGCTACCGGAAGAATTCGTGACTCGGAGCACGTCAGTTCAATCCAAGCCCGACGAGCTACTGCCGCTTGGCAATTCCTTCACCAATTACGCGAAAGCCTTGGTTTTCAGCTAACGAGAAACCGGGGCATTCGCCACCTTCCGAGGCAGACCAAACAGTTCAAAAATGGCTTGCGGGAAGTATCTGGAGAAGGGCATCGCAAATTCATGAATTCGAATCAACAAGCCCTAAACCCAACAACCCACCCATCCGTCATATATCCTCAAACTGACGGCCTAGTCAGGCAGATTAAAGTGGACATAAAGCCGCCACGAAATCGAGTCAGCTTGGAAATTCCCGTGACCGATAACTACGACACGGGAACCTGCCGCCTTTCTCTCCGGCTACGTTTCAATGGTCAGGATTAAATTTGCATACTTCTTTCAACCCTTTCGTGCACGCCAACGCCTTGTCACTCGCCCTGCGATCGGGGTGGTGTCGAACGATCGCTTGCTGCGCCGTCACTTGCTTTAGCTGGTCACTCAATTCAGCTGGTGCCCAAGTTGTCTTTCGACCGCCGACAGCCACCACCGCGGCCAATCAAATGCCATCGGTTGCCCCCGACGTTTTGCAAATCACCAATCCGCGGCTGGCCAAGCAATCGAATCAACTGGCCCCCATTGGTGGAAACGCCGGCAACCCAACTGGCTTCACCACCAACCGCCCCGAATACGAATTCGCCCCCCAAACCGAATTCGCCCCCCAAACCCAATTCTCGCTCAATGGCCCCGCCTCCCAGCAGCCGACGTCCAGTCAATTCACACGTGGATTCTCAGAATCCCGCCTCAACGCAGTGCCCAGCACGCGGATCCTGCCAAGCGGAGGATTTCAACAGGGCTCGCCACGATTTACCACTCAAGGGACGCCGATCCAAGTCCAGTCGAATTATCGTGGGCCCAATGCGACACGGAATGGAACACCAAGAAACTCAAACGGCGTTGACTATTTCATTCCTCAACAAGGCCCCGATCAGCTTGACGCGATTTTGAATGGTCCGGTTCAAAACCCAAGCGCCAGTGGCCAAGCATTGGCAGCGGGCCTCAATGCCGTTCCGTCTATGATCAATGTCGACGAGTCGTCGCGTGACACCGACGGATTGGACCTCGTAATCCAACGCTACGACAATGGCAAACCCAGAATTTTGCGACACGTCGTTGAGGATGAAAACGGAAACTACCCCAATCATGGCCCTTGGCAAGTTAAATCCCCAAC
>JBLINZ010000184.1:0-11043 GCA_047639375.1 Mariniblastus sp.
ATCGTCGACGAGAAAGAAGACAATGTTTGGACCCCGCTCCTGAGCCTGAACGCATACGGGAAACAGGCACGACAGAGCGACTGTCACAAACAGGATCAGTTGAATGGCAATGCCGGTGCGACAATTGGTTTCGTAGATTACCTTCATCAGGCTCTTCCTTTCGCTGAAAAATAAACGTAGTAGTCATTCAAAGTCGTGTCTTTCCCTCGTAACCAAGTGTGCAATGCGATGGGGCCCTTTTTGAGCTTGGCCAAAAAACGACCGACTTGTCACCAGGCATAATTTCTCGTAAGTCCGTCAAAGCCATTTCCCTACCTAGCATACATGTGGTGGTCGCTCAAATAAAAACTCGCCGTGTCAATCGAAAGGGCCTTATCGCTCACCTATTTCTGAAAACAGCGCTTACTTTTTATTGCTCGCTTTTTTCTTGTCGACGTTTTCTTTAACTCGCTCATCGCTCACCATCGGCGACGGGCAGCCGTTTTTGGGAACGCCGACGTTCGCGGTCCAGAGAATTGCGTTGAGCACAACCTTGCGAAAGTTCTCATCTTGCCAACTAACGTGATTGTGGGCTCCCGTAAATCCGAAACCGCGGCCACCGGATGGACGATCGTAGGCCCATGCGACAACCTGCTTTTCTCCAGCCGCAACGGCCTTGCGAACGGCGGCGTTCCCGCTGCGTGCACCGTCTGGGCGCCGCAAGGTTTCTGGCCCAGGAAGGTCTGACAGAATTGGCGTGACGCCCTTCATGTCTTTGGCAAAACGCATGTGGTAATACCATTCGTCGTCGACGCTGAAAGGTTCGACGCCGTTGGCAATCGGGTGATGAGGGAAGTCTTTGAATTTCGGTACCCAATGCGGGTTGACCGACCAATCAAGATCGCAAAAACCGCCCATCCACTCCAAGAACTTCTCGCCGGGCTCTCCCTTTTCAGCTTCCGTAGCCCAGTGGACCATCACGACGCCCGTGCCCGACTTCATTAGTTTGTCAAACTCGTCGAGATGCGAGTTAAGCACGTGTCCATTGTGGCCTGTGCAAAAAATCACAACGGTCGCCGCGTCATCAAAGATCGAGGTGTCTTTGGGGTAACCGTAGTGCGGGACGAGCACGCACTCGACATCCAAGCCAGATTTCTCCAGCGCATCCGCGAGGATCATGTTGCCAGCGCGATGCTCATGCTTCATGGGGCCATGGCTGGGCGAACCGGAAATGAAGACGATCTTCGATTTATCGTCGGCAAGTGCAACCTCATTGGAAAAGGCCAAGCCGATGAACATGGCGATGATCAGGACGGTTAATTGTGTTTGTCTCATGTCTATCGTTCCATCTTCCGTATTTAAACTCGCACTTAAACTCGCACTTAAACTCGCACTTAAACTTGCACTTAAACTTGAGCTTGGAGTACAAGTCTAAGTTTGGGGGTTATTTGTTGGTTGTCACTCCGTGACGACCTCTACCTTGTTCCAGTAAGCCCATTCGTTCGCCCAATTATTGGCTCGGTTTTCGATGGACAGCTTGATGCGTTTGCCCGCGAACTTCGACAAGTCGACTGTGACATCCAGCCACTCATCTTTTCCGACGGTCTTCGGGCCCACGATTTGATCCGCGATGACTTGATCGTCCACTAGGACACGTAATTGCCAGTCGCCGTGCGGGTGGTGGCTGACTCGTAGTTTAAGAGTCGTATTTTTCCCCTTGGGAACGTTGACTCGATTCAGACTGAGGACGCATGGTGTGTTGCGATCAAGCGGATGAGTTTGCACCGCCACCTGATTTCGGAATACCTCGTGCCTGACAACGCCACCCTCACCCACAGCACTTACTCGCATTCCCTTCGCCAGCGTTTGGATGGTCCTGTTCCACTGTTGGACCTGTTGCACTTGGTTGATTTTCGTGGGCTCGCCATCGCCCGTGACCAACCGTCGCGCCACAAATTCCTGCAGCGCCGGGATCTTTCCAGTCACCGCGAGTTCAAGCGACTGACGCGGGTGCAGCGGCACCAACGGTTCCAGAGCGAACCAGTACATACGCGGCAGATTGTTGTCACTGATGTCCTCCGCATGAGAGACGAGCCCAGCCAGGATCGACCATCGCTCGGAGAAAGGCAGACGCTGGGCCGCCGAAGCAAGGTACAAACGCACGACCTGCGATGGGTCCGTTTTTGCCATGACGGCAAACTGCTGAAGTACTTTCTTGGTAGGGTGGGCACTCTTGCCCGTCTGCCTGCTTGCTGTTTCCTCGGTGGCGGATTCGACCCGTCCTGTAACCTGAAACGCGTTGGTCGTGCTTGGATCGGATAAGAACTGAATGGCCCACGCGCGAACATGTTCGTTATGGTGACTCAGCAATTCAGCGAGTCGATCTTTCCTGAGGCCGCCGGTCACCTGTAGCGCCCACAGCGCTCTCAATTTTTTTGCCGGATTGGGCGCCGAAGCAAACATCTCGTTGAGCTTTGAATGAACGAGCGCCTGTTCTAATTTCCCGCTTGACGCGCGGTACTGCAAAAGCGTCCTTGCCTGACGCACGTACCAATCGTTGGCATGCATCTGCAGCTCAACCAATTCACTGTCCGACATGGCCCCGAGGTTAGGACACGCCGACGGCTTGACGCCTTTGGGCATGATTCGGTAAACGCGGCCGCTGTTGGGGAAATTGATTGCGTTGCCGCACACATCTGTGTCGTGCCAGTCCAACAGATAGACGCCGCCTTCGGGACCAATCTCAACGCTGAATCCAACCCAAGCCAGATCGTTCGTTGGCATAAAGTCATCACCATGTTTGCCGATGAAGCTGCTGCCTTTTGGTTCCATGATGTCAGTCAGAACGGCGTGCTCATGAATGTTGCACATGAACAGGCGATCGCGATATTGCTGCGGAAATGCGTCGGCCAGATAGAATCTCGCTCCGCCATGGGCGGACAAGTGAGTGTGATCACGGATCGTTTTGATGTCATCGTAGACGTAGGGATTCACATGTTGCCGGCTTTGCTTGTGATACGTACCGCCCTGAACAATATGAAACAGATGCGGGATCACGCAGCAAGTGGCGAATCCCTGGCCGTGGTCGTTGAAATCGAATCCCCATGGGTTCGATAACCCACGAGCGAAGATCTCGAACGTTTTGCGAGTGGGGTGATAACGCCAAATGCCACCGTCGATGAATTGCCGTTGGGAGTCCTCGTCACCCGGCACGCCGACGTTGGATTGCGTAAACACCCCATGGCATCCGTAGAGCCAACCGTCAGGACCCCAGATGAAACTGTTTAAAGTTTCGTGGCGATCGTTGATGCCCCAGCCATCGAGCAAAACTTGCGGCGGACCGTCGGGCACGTCGTCGCCATCGGCATCAGGAATGAAAGTCAAGTTGGGAGGCGAGCCAACGAAGACTCCACCGAACCCGCAAGCCAGACCCGACGTGAATGTCAGCTTGTCAGTGAACGTTTTCTTTTTGTCAAAGACACCATCGCCATTGGTGTCTTCCAGGATCTGAATCCGGCTCACTTGTTCGTCGGTGTGTTTCTTGCGAGTCTGATAATTGAAGTTCTCTGCGACCCACATGCGGCCACGATCATCAAAACAAAACGCGATTGGTTCCGCGATGTCGGGTTCAGACGCAAACACAGAAACTTCAAAACCGTCCGGGATCGCCATCTTAGCAACGGCTTCGTGTGGTTTCAAAAACGGAGCGTTGCTGTCATTGTGTTGTTTATTTGGAAGCTGATTTTTAGAATCCTGAGCGGTCGTTGGCACAACGTAGCAAAGAAGAATCGCCAACGCGAACAGGCAAACGCTCCATCGATGGAGGCAGTCCTCACTCGCTCGCGATTCGGTCTTGCATTGGTTCTGGTGATTGAAGTTCATCGCGTCATCTCCACTTGCTCGGTTGTTCTCAAATACTTAATCAGGTCAATCACTTCTTGTTTTTCCAATTGCTCTAACTGCCCGTCAGGCATCATAGACTTGGGCGAAACTTTGCGCTCCTCAATGTCTTCTTTGGCGATTACGACTCTCGGTTGCTCCGCCGTCTTCAAGACAATCCGCGCAGAGTCTTCTTCGGCAAGGACACCGTTAACCACCCGCCCATCCACGGTCAGCACGATAACCGTCTTGTACGCGTCAGGAACGTCGTAACTGGGATCGACGCTGTTGAGGAGTATGTAGTCTAGATTCGCGCGGTTCGATCCAGTCAAATCTGGACCAACTTTTCCACCTTCGTTGTAGAGCGTGTGGCAAGCGGCACATGTTTTTTGAAAGACAGTTCTGCCGCGTGAAGCGTCGGCGGCACCGATCGCGGTCGGATTACAAAGTTTTTTATACTTAGCCATCACCTGGGTGCGATCTTTTGCAATCGCCCGCACGGTGCCAAAGACTTTTGTAAAGCGTTTGCCTAGGGTCTCGCCGAGCGAGCGGGCGACCTGAGTTGGAATGTCATCGCGTAAGATCTGATTATTCTGCAGAGCCACCAGCAGTGCTTCCGCGTAGACTTTTCGTGCCGCGAGTGTTTCAATCACAGCTCGCTGATGCTGGAGTTCAAGTTTTGAATATCGCGATAGCAGCACTGTAGGTGCATCTTTGTTCTCGACAATCGCATAGCCACGAATCGCGTCGAGAGTCATTGCGGGTTCATCGATCAATGACTTCAGCAGATTGGAGGCGTCTTGGTTTTGCTGATTGAGCAACAATCTCAATGTCGAACGGCGCTGATCGGCTTTGATCGCCGGATTTCCAACGCTCGCCAGCGCGCGTGCAATCGCTGCTTTGTCTCCAAAGACTTGGGACAACGCTAATGATCGCTGCCGCACTGTGGCGTTTTCGCTGGCGGCAAGCTTTTCGCTCAGATTAGTCCAGCCCTTGGGGGGCGAGACATTTCGGCGTCCTTCAAGCCCGCTGAGCATGCCTTTGAGCAAAGCCGCTTGGACGCTTGGAGTCGTCGACGATTCGAGCGTTTTGATCAAGAGAGCAAATGGATCGGCATCATCAATCGCGTTGCACAAGCTTGGGGACAAGACGAGTAAGAACATCAATAGGCTTGCGAACGATCCAGCTAAACGTCTTTTCGAAAAAACATTCATTGAGCAACTTTCGATGCTTTGGGGTTTGTCTGCAACGTAAACTCCGGCAACTGGACGACCTCGCCGCCTTTGAGCGCCGATTCATGGGCACAGATGCCGACACACGTCCAATTGGCACTTGTCACGGCATTCGGCCGGGGATCGCGATCCTCAAGGATCGCGCTGACAAACTCGTTTACCAGATGCGGATGCGAGCCACCGTGACCGCCGCCTTGAAGGAAGGACAGATGCTCCGCGTCATGAATCTCTTGCGGCAGTGTGAACTTGCGAATCGACTCGGGTAACAGGTGAGCGTAGTCAGGGACTTCGACCTTTTCAGCGATCTCGTGTTCCGGCTTTTTTGCCGTGTGCATGACGTGCGGTTCGTTTTCGATCAGCGTCCACTCAAAGCTCTTTTTCGTGCCGTAGACGTCAAAGCTCTCTCGGTACTGCCGAGCCACGTCGTAGAGGCACCGCCATACATGGGCAGTGAGATCGCTATCCTTCACCTTGATGTGGCAAGATTCAACGGCGAAACGATTACCGGACTTCTCGGCAATGTCATCGCGAACCGCACCTGAGCCAAAGCAACTGACGTATTCAGCCAGTCCGTCAATCAAACCAAGGCAGGGGCTCACCACGTGTGTGGCATAGTGCATTGGGATCATCTCTTCCCAATAGCTCGGCCAGCCGTCCATATCCTGTGGATGGGAAGCCGCCAAATGCTGGATCTTTCCGAGTTCACCTTTGGTGTACATTTCCTTAATGAACAAAAACTCGCGGCTGTACACGACAGTTTCGGCCATCATGTATTTCAAGCCGGTTTCCTTGACTTTTTCAACAATCTGGCGACATTCGTCGAGGGTCGTAGCCATCGGCACGGTGCACATCACGTGTTTGCCCGCGTCGAGCGCTTTGAGCGACATCCAAGCGTGGTCCGAAATCGGACTGTTGATATGCACAAAATCGATGTCCGGGTCGGCGAGCACGTCGTCGAAGTCTGTGTACCGCTTGTCGATCCCAAACTGATCTGCCGACTTGGCAAGCTCCGCTTCATTTCGACGACAGAGTGCAACTACCTCGGCGTTCCGATGGGCTTGATAGATTGGGATAAACTCGGCCCCAAAGCCAAGGCCGATCATGGCAACTCGAACAGGCTCTGACATCTTTTCCTCGCTAAAACAGATTGATTGAAAATAAAAGACTACCGGATTCTATCCACAACACAATGAAATATTGGGCATTGAGGCCATACTATGTCGCGGCAGCTGATTCTCGCCGATGACAGGCGCAAGGAAGCTCCATTTGAAACATCGGTTATGCACGTTATCGGCAACGAGGTCACCGTCCCTTCTTGGGGATTTAGGGCATCGACAGGTAGCTAGATGGAATACCAATTTCATGCATTGCTCTGAAATCGAGATCAGCAATGAATCAGGACCAGCCATCCGATTTCCACACCCAAGGAAGTAAATGAAAAAAACTTGGCGGGGCGGAAGAGTCAACAAAAGTAGAATTGCTCAAAGACGCAGAAACATGAATCAGATTCGAATTAAAAAGCCAGACAGTAATTGTCTCTAAAAAATAAAAGCCGAGAACAAATGTAAGCTTGCCTGCTGAAATATCAGGAACTGAATACGCTGGCTATCGTAATGGTTTTCGAAGGCTGGCAAGCAAACCAAACGAAGTGTACGCCAGCATTATGCCATCGACGGAACATCGAGTCTGGGGAGTCGCCTACCTCTGTAATCCAAAAGCATTTGAGCAACTTGACGTGCATGAAGGAGTCCTTGGCGGGCATTATCAGCGGCAACAGCTTGAACTTATGACGCAAAAAGGGGAATCACTTCTGGCGGAGGTTTACGTCGCCGGAGCGGATTATGTCGTTGAAGAATCGAAACCGAGCCACGAATACCTTGGCCATCTCTTGGCAGGCGCAGAAGTTCACGGCCTCCCATACGACTATATTTTAAATATTAAACGAATCGCTGGAGTCGATGCAGAGTGAACCATTATCACTGTGAACATAATAGCGACCTGCTCAGATTGCCTCAAACTCGGACATCGCCATTCTCGTCAATCCTGACATGAATGGCGCTGGGACGTCAACGGACTGAATAACACGCAACGTATTGAAGTACCGGCGATGCAATTGGATGCTGTTTCCTGGGGGTATTGATTGTAGCAAAAAGGTAGTCCAAAGCGGACGGATGGTTTGACGGCCAACCGAGTAGCCCATAAAACATCTGGTACCGCAAAACCAATTTCACACGCGGGCATCACTCCCAGCTGGAGTCTATTTCCGTTTTACTTTGGGCTAATTATTAGTTAGGCACTGTCACCATGCAAAAGAAAACCGCAATTGTATTCGGCGTTGGATGTGGCGGCGTCATGCTCCTTGTGCTGATTGCTGGGATAGCCGTAGTGTCATTGGCACCGAAGATGTTTGAATGGGGGAAACAGCAAATTGCCCTTGAGCAAGAACGCAAAGAACTCGCCGACAGCTGGCAACCACCTGCCGAGGATGCTTCGCTGGAAAACTTTTTTCCAGCTGAGGTCGCCAACTACAAGTTAGCTTCACAGGACGAGGACGCGGCAATTCCAGACTTCGATTTCGATCTTGACGGTCGGCATGCGACCTATCAATCGAGCGACGGTCAAATCGACGTTTTTGTCTTTCGCGCCACCGAACTGGAGAAAGAGGCTTTATTCCGGCGAGTCAGCGACGTCTACGAAGAGCAAAACGGTGGCTTAAAGATGAAAACCGAAATGGGCTATCGATTTTACTACTCGTCTTCTCAACATCACCAGAATCATTTCTGGTGGACGAAGGGGTGGTTAATGGTTTTTCGAACCAACGATTCTGAAGACCGTGAACCTTTTGTCAAGAAATTCTTGCAGACAACTAGTTCCTAAAGCAAGTTGTCCATTCCGTTCATGTGCCTAACCACGGCATTCAGCAGCGATCGGTTTGAAAATGACTGAATTCTCCGCTGGGCGTAAGTTCGACTTTCACACTTTTCAAAAATTAAAAACCGGTAGAACGCGAGTTGTTCCTGGATTGATCAAAGAAGTGAGTTGTAGCCGGACGGGAAACAGTTCGGGATTCGCGGATGGTCCTCCCGAAGTCTTGCGACTCCGGCTTCGGAAAAGTGCGAAAGACGACGTCAGGCGATGGATAACTACACGAAGGCAGATTCCGCCAAAGCCCCTGCGGCTGGCTGCTCGAGACACCATTTTGCCTTGGGCACTGGCACCTCCCAGCGATCTCGTGCGTCAAGTCCCGCCAACGCCCATCAATCGTCGAGAAGTTGGCTAACAATCACGTTCTGAGCCTCTTTGGCGTTATTGATTGACGCGTCTTTTATCGCATGAAATGCGGCAATCTAGTTAGCCTTCAACACTTCACCCAACCGCCAACCCGCTTTGTTTGCTTGACTCTTAGCCGTTGCCCCAGCAGCCTTCAAATAGACCTGGCTCAAGTTAATTTCGGCAACCCTTGTTTCTCCGGCTTGCTCGAGCCGCTGCAAGTGTGCTTTGACCTCATCGGCATACACGAATACTAGACAAGCCGAATGCGATTCGTTGGCCACTGCTTCCGTGGTAACGTCGAACGATGCCGCCCTGCCGTTCTCAGCAAGCTCATTGTCGGCCAGCATCTTAACGGCCTGGTTGTGACACGTTTGATATGCGTTGTCGTTTCCTAGCAAGCCGTCCCAAAGCGAGTGGAGGTTCTTGGATTGCGTCGTTGGAATCAAATTGCCACCACGGCAGCCAGTGGGCAAGAGCGTCTTTGAAAACATCGCAGTCGAATGGAGCGGCTGGTGAAAGTCTGAATATGAATGGAGCAACCAACAAAGCATCAACGCGTCATCCTCGGCCGAAACCGTCACTGTGCCAGCGACTCGAAGCCTAGCGAATTCAATCGCCTGAATCACATTCATGTACATGTACTCGGTGAGTCCCTTGGGCGGCTGCGTTGATAAATTCGATTCAATTGGCCCAATTGCGTTTTTGTCGCTTGGATCCAAGTAAGCGATGATGTTGACGTAGTGCCAAGTCCCGTGGCTGTACTTCTTCCGTTCGGCACCGGGGAAGCTCTCTGTCGTATCTGGCCAAATGGACGCCTGTTGAAAAATCCATTCGGCTTGCGTTTGCGCGTTCGCGAATTTGATGGCAGGCGGCATTTTGTCGGCAAAGTCTTTTTGCCAACGTGGATGTTTTCTAATTCGATTGGCAATCTCTAACCGACGATCGGGTGCGAGCCGTAAAAAAGCCATGGAAGCAATCACGCGATGCCCGTGACCGTTCCAAGCCAATGCCGGCTGGCCAGTGAATATGATTGAGAAAATCAAAGCAAATAAAATGAAACAATTTTTCACGGTGAGCCAGAACATTGGGAAGTTTGTGGAGAATTAATAATTGCTCATTGCCACAGCAAACGCAACCCATTCATCGCACGATCGTTCGTCAAAGACCGACGCACGATCGTGGCGAAATGCAATTCGAAAGTCATGAGCCAAGCTCAGGATAAGAATCGGTGGTCGACTTTGAAGGCGATTGACCGCCTATCCGAAGACGCTGATCGTGGGCCAGATCGCTGGCTGAACCGACTAGGCTCAATCGAGTGGGGCTTCCGGTCTATCAATTCCGGGCTTGAATTCCATTCATTGCCCCCTCAACTATCACAGACCTGAACAATCCAATTTGGATTTCGGCGAAACACCGCCGCCATGTCAGACCGACGCTTGATTGACGCCCAGGAACCCGCCTACGGAATCACCCATCTCGCGTACGCAACGAGGATCGCCAGATAAAAAACAACCCAAAATACTTGACTGGCGGTCAACGAATGCGGTTCACTTAACGCGTGGTAATGTTTCAAGATCGCCTGTCGTCCAAACATAGCAAAGTACGCCGACGAAGCTACGGTTAATGCCAGCGTTACGAAATACTTCACCCCCACAACGCGTATTGCTCCGGGAAACTGCTGCGGCAAGGTCGTAAGTAATGTGACACCTCCCGATGCGGTAGACAGCAGTAATGAAAAAATCGCGAGAGTCGGGACCTGCGGAGCAGAGGCCTGCTTGGGGTAAGCCATGGGGGCAAGACGTGCGTACCATAGGCGAGTGACTGTCGCTGCTGCGATGATGACACCGAGACTCAACGACATGGTGCACCAGATCCAGCCAACCTTCCATTGTTCGGCGATCGCGAAGAGGCCAAAAATCAATGCCGCGATGAATAACGCAAACAAGACTGTAAAAACGAATAATGGTCGGGGCATTACCCAAAGAACCACGGACGCCCATCTAGGCTCCGTTCGCCTCTTCATCAAGTCAATGCCTTCAATCATCTCAAGCTCAGTTGTAGCGGGATAACATATTTAATCAACGCTCACTCGGTTGCCAATGAAACGCCGAGGCCATGTTGCTGGTGAGGCGATCTTTTTTATTCGTCACTCATTCGAACGTCAAATCAGAGTTCGACTTGTCGCGCGTCGCCGCATTTTTCGTTAACGCGAATGCCTACGAATCTCTCAATCAATAATTGCTTGTAGGCAAGTCAAACGCAATCCACTCATCCACCCACTCATCCACCCACTCATCCAATCGTTCATCTAATCGTTCCCAAGTCGCACTAACCGTCCCTCGTTGCCCGTGCGGTAGCCTCCGAATCACCCGACTGCGTGACTCGCGTTCACTTTTCCCCCTCCAAAATTCCCGCAACAACGCCCATCCTGAACAAAACCTCTTGTGTTAGCCCTTGTCCGTGCTTGCGTTCGACGTCGGTCAGGTCGTAATTATTGTCTGTGATAAATTCATCGTAGAATTCGAATGCATTCTTTGTTGCCTCGCGAAACTCAAAAACCGCAGCCATTGTTTCAGGCTTAAGACTCGGTTCGGAAGCCAGAAAATTGTCGATGACATTGCATTCGTCCCGACATTGGTCTCTCACCAAATTGGCGAATCGTTGCTCCGATGGCAATGCC
>JBLINZ010000185.1:0-11039 GCA_047639375.1 Mariniblastus sp.
GCGTCCATCATAATCATGTGCCTCCAGTGAATTGAAAAGGCTGGAAGCTGCACCTTTATGAGGTTAGATGCGGCCAAACCGTTTTTCGCATACAGGAGCTTCGGCATCGTCATTCAGGAGTCACTTGAATACCCAACACGGAAAAAACAAATCGGTGAGCGTGCGGACTTGAAATGGCATGTTAACAAGCGGGTGTGAATCCTGCCTAGGTAGTCGTCAGCGTCTCTTTCCAGAAATTGTCTCATCAAGTCGTTGACTTGACAAGTTTTTGGCGAGAGCCCAAAAAAGACCGTATTTCGGGACACCCAAACCCGGTCATCAAACGTCGGATTTAGGTTTCTGGGACACTGAATCGCGGATTGGCCTGTTTTGGGCATTCCCGTCCCCATCAATGGAACGATTGTTGGAACGAGAAAGCCACCCTGGATCCAAGCCAATAAAAATAAATTGCAACCAATAAACATCTCTTGTTGATAGGGAATTACACGCTGGCAGTCAAAGGAAGATAGTCGTTCTTCACCGTGAACGAGGTCGTGGCGACCCACCATGTTAAGGCCTAATCCCAGGACGACACGACGAAGAACACTTGCGAGCCAATTTATACAGGGCACCTATAAAATCTTCATTGTTTTGCCGTGGCGATTAAATGCCGTTAACATTAATCCGGTGTCAATCTCCAACGGCTACTGAAATTAAGCCTGAGTTGATTGGGTTGGGTAAGGAAGAAACAACTGCCAGAGAATAGACTGCCATGCTAAATCCCGAGCGCTATCGCAAAGCTTGCGAGTGGTTCCATTTGTTGGTTCGGATTGATGTGGGCGAGCAACGAGGGCAAATCGACCAATTGCGACAGGAAGACGCTTCACTAGCAGAACTTGTTTCTGAATTGCTTCGCGCCGACTTGGCGGTAGGCGAAGCGAGCTTCTTGGAAAAAAACTTTACTCCAACACGATTAAGAACGGACAGCAATTTAGGCAGCGAACATTCCCGGGCTGTTTTACCTAAAACCATCGGGGCGTTCGAAATAATCGACGAAATTGGCAAAGGGGGGATGGGGATCGTCTATCGAGCCCACGATGCCAAGGCCAATCGATCTGTCGCGCTCAAGGTAATTCGATCCGGCAGTTTTTCCAGCAACGAGCAGGTCGAGCGTTTCCGCCGTGAAGCGAGGGCTGCGTCCCAGTTGGAGCATGCAAATATCGTGCGTGTTTATTTCGTTGGAACCGATGAAGATACTGACTTCTTCACGATGGAATTGATTGAAGGCGAGGACTTACATTCCAAGCTGCGAAATTCGCCGATGGAATCAAAAGAAGCTGCCCGTCTAATACGGGAAATCGCCTTGGCTCTGGAGTACGCTCATACCAAAGCCATCATTCATCGTGACATCAAACCTAGTAATATCCTGATTGATCTCGAGGGCGAGCCAAAGTTGTTGGATTTTGGACTGGCGAAGAGCCCCGACATCGACGGAGCAAATACCATGAGCAATCAAATGCTGGGCACGGTCAACTATATGGCTCCCGAGCAAATTGATGACGCGAAAAATGCCGGTCCAGAGACAGATGTGTATGGGTTAGGAGCGACCTTGTATCACTGCCTGACGGGAATTGCTCCAATTTCCGGAGGCGACTTCATAACAGTTTTGCAACGGTTGCGTGAAACTCTGCCGGTTGCTCCTCGAAAGATCTGCCCAGACGTTGATGCCGATCTTGAGTTAATCTGTATGCGATGCATCCAGAAAAATCCCCAGGAAAGGTACCAATCGGCAGAGCACCTTGCAGCTGATCTTCGTCGCTATCTCAGTGGAGAACCTGTTGAGAAGGCGCCCGCTTCATGGAAGCAATCTTTGGCGAGGCAATTGAGACGTGATGATTTAACGATTGAATTGCCAAGTGCGACTTCCGCGGTTTGGTTTGCAGCATTAACGTTGGCGTTTCACACGTCGATTTTTGTGGTCATCAAATGGGAATTCGGGTTTGGGGCCTTATGGCTCGCAACGGCTGTTTGGTTTCTCGCGACGAATGTTGTGAGTTATGCTTACCATTGGTCGCAATTTTGGCAACTCGCCCCAATCGAGCGACAAAGCGGGCTTATTCTATTGGCGGTGCATGTGTCGTTTGTTTGCTTGTTTGTTATTAATGTCAACTTCACATCAGGCAATCAATACCTGGAATTCTTGGAGATCTATCCCCCATTTACATTGATTGTTGCGGTCGCTTTCGTGGCTCATGGACATGTATTTGGTCGATGGCTACTTCCTGCCGTCTTGTTTTTTCCACTTTCGATTCTGATCGCTTACTTGCCGCCGCTTTGGGGGCCATTGTTGCTTGGGTTTGTCGGAAGTGCCATTCTGGCGTGGTCTGCGAGTAAGGTTCGTCAAGCGGGAATGTGAGTCGATGGCTAACCAAGTTCAAGTAGGTTTAGGGAAACATGAAATGATGTTTCAAGAACGCCTTGGCAGACCGCCAATCTTGTTCCACGGTGGATACGGAAATATCAAGTAATTCTGAAATCTGTTTGACCGATAGATCAATGAACCAACGTAAATGCACAACTTTGGCTTGTCGGGCGCTTAATTCTTCCAGTTTCAAAAGCGCTTCATCGAGATTGATCAAGTCAACGTTTTGCGTCTCGTAATCATCCAGAACGTCGTCCAGGGGTTGTCGCTGATATTGCCCACCTCGCTTGATAGACTTTCTTCGTCGCGCTGCGTCAACCAGAATCCTTCTCATGGCTTGACCGGCCGCCCCAAAGAAGTAAGCCCGATTTGGTGAATTCGCAAAATCTGCATGCTCGAACAATCGCAGATAGGCCTCATTCACTAACGCTGTTGGCTGGAGCGTTTGTTGGGGCTCCCACCGCATCATGTATTGGGCGGTGCGTTTCAAATCGTCATAGACTCGGGTCGCGAGCTTATCTTTGGCCTCAGAATCGCCTTGACCGGCCGCCCGAAGCAATTGAGTGATTTCCAGGGAATCGGATTCACTTGTCATGAATTCTCTCGCTAAAACCGGCTGAAATTTGGGGTCGCATTGTCCATTGAAAAAAATCAAAAAATAAACCCAGGGACGTTGAGGTCGTTTACGCATGCATTATTGATGACCAACCTAATCCATCTAAACAACTCAGGACAGGACGAACAACAATTGATCTGTGCTTCGAATTTTCAAAAGAAACCACTTCAATTGCGTTTTGAATCACTTGATGACATTCTACGGGATGCCGAGCAGATTTTGAGGCTTCTGGTCCCGACGGGTTCCTAAACAACCTGATTTCCAATTTTGTTAGTCCAATTAATTCCACAACTTCTTATAGGCAGAAAATTTCAATGATCGATTCATCCTTACTAGTTCCGGGTGTTTTGTTTTTCGCGTATATGTCTGTGCTATGGCTGGTGGCATTATTTACCAAGAACTACGGCTGGGTAGATTTTGGCTGGCCGTCGGGATTTACCGCGATCGCCATTTATTTTGCATTTATCGGTGAAGGGCTTTGGGAACGAAAAGTATTGATACTTTCCTTGTACGGTGTTTGTGGTGCACGATTCATGATTGGTTGGGCCGCTCGAAATATCCGCGACGGTGAAGACCGACGGTGGAGTTTCTGGCGTGAGCGGTGGCAAAAAGGCGAGGGGCTGTTCGGCATTCGATCTGTTTCGCTTAATCTATTCGCCTTTTATCAAACCCAAACAATTGCGACGGTGTTCATTTTGATCACTCCTTTGGTGATTGCTTGCCGTCACGATAGTCCCCAAATCTACTGGGTCGAATGGGCCGCGGTAGCCGGATGGCTCACCAGTTTCTTGTTCGAAAACATCGCCGACGTTCAGCTTGATAGGTTTCGAAGCCGTTCGGCCGGGCAACGCGGAATCTGCCGAACTGGCTTGTGGAGATACAGTCGCCACCCAAATTACTTTTGCGAGTTTCTTATCTGGGTCTGTTACGCGATTTTTGCATTGCCGTCAGCCACAGGAGTTATGGATTATCTTGCCCTACTTCTTGTGCCAATCACGGCCTATTGGTTTCTTGTCCATTTTACAGGAATTCCAATCACCGAGCTCGCTTCGCTTCAGCGCCGAGGTCAAGACTACGCAGATTATTGCGAGGAAACGAATCGCTTCTTACCGTGGCTGCCGAAGAAAAATGTCTCAAAGGCGAATCGCCACTTAACGCACAACCGAGTACCACCGAGCACTACCTTTCCGAATTTAAACGGACCTATAGGGCGCGCTTCGCACGGCGTTACGGCCCTTGGCGACAGATCATCGGCGACGTGGCTCGCTGGTTTCTCAGTTGTGGCGATCTGCTTTTCGGCTTCGCTCGCATCCGCTGCCCCGACTGCCATCACGAAATGTTCGTCGCCTTTTCTTGCCAGCAGCGTTGCCTCTTTTAATTACCCAAATGTTTCTAAATGAAATCCTGGGAATTAACCAAGGTTGAACTTTGCCGATCTCGCATGCACTAAAGACGGTTGCAGCAATCTGACCCAGCGGCCATTTCCAGACATCTGTTATCCGCTGACCAAAACGGTGCATTCAAACGACGTTGGGTAACAGTTCGGTTTTTAGCTGTCTCAAGGTCGGCGCAGATATCCGCGAATTAGTTAATTCCACAAATAGGAGTCGAATCAATGCAATCTTGTTTATCAATAGTCGCTTTGGGCCTGATGCTGTTTATTACGTACGAGCTCTTACTCCGCGGTGGAAAGATGGCAACATGGCTTACCTTTCTAATCTTGCCAATTTGTCTGACACCGTTCTGGATTGCGAATAGAGAATTTGGGATGTTCGCTTGGGCAAAACTTTACACCATGCTCACCACGGCTTGCTGGCTTACCTCGATACGCTTTATGAAATCTAACCACCCGAAATGGGCCGAAACGGGCTTGCTTGTTTTATTTGGAGTCAACATTCTGGAGGCTGTCGCCGTCGATGCTTCGCACGGTCAAATGGCAACAAACTTCAACGCTATTTCTGGGGTGGTTGGGATCGTACTTGTCGCCTTGCTGGCTGGCTCACCAAACATCATTGGTCGGACGGGCAAGTTTTCCGCTCTCAATATTTTTGGAATAAGCCGCTTGATGATTATTGCGTACACACTATGGAATCTTACTTTCCTGTACGTGAATTTCCCAACCATATTCGGTCGACATATCGCTGTACTCGGAGTGCCTCTGATCATCGGCATGTACAAGCCAGAGGCATGGGCTCAATCAAGGATCTACCTGCTGGCTTTGGACTTGATAGTAGTGGCCACATTCCGTCCTGAATTGGTTACAACGTCAAACACAGCGTCATGGAGCTTAGAGCAATGGGAGGTCCTACCAGCCGGAGGGACGCTCATAGTCTGCTTGATGTGTGTTCTGGCTCGAAAAAATGCTGGCTCGCCATGTCAACAGCAAGCAACTTTTTCTCCAAGCGGTCAATGTTTTGCAAAGCCTCAAACTAACGGCGTTTGAATTTCCTACTTTTAGGTAACGAAACATTCATAGCAAATCATGGAACTGATTGGCTAAGCGATAAACACGTCGACACGCCCTCCTCAAGTCGAAACTGGAGAAAAATCAGGGGCCCTTGCTGTTGGCACATCTACTCCGACGTTTTGGCAACGTGAGGTCCGAGCCACCTCAGTTAGACTTCAGGGGGATGACAGTTGACTATTAAGATAAAACGTTAAATCAAGCCACCCGATCTGCTCATTCGAAGAGGTCGGGTCTTTGTTTGCGCTGAGAATCCCATAAACTCACCCGTTTTCTAAATCGCTTAAATATAGACCGGGCTTGTTGAATACGTTTTTTCATCAAGGACCAGCTTTGGGCCGTTCCGAAGCCCCCAACTGACCCCCAACCCATAACCAAGTCTTATACTCGTCGTTTTTGAAGCGTCCCAGTCCCATTCAGAGAACGGATTGCTAGGCCGCAAGTCCCGAGAGCCTCAGTGCAGGATGCGTTGGCTCCGCCAATTAGTTTTGACACCGTAGTTTTTCGTCGCAGTTATGTTAGTTTGGGAACAAACGGGGCTCGAGATGGAAATCAATTAGTGCTGGGATCGCATTGTGCAGCGAAGTTTTGCAATGAGCCGCAGAGCAGTAAACTGATCAAGTGGTAGATGACGACAAACCACGAATCAAAACGTTAACAATAAAAGAGAAAACTCAAATGAAGAACCTGACTGCTTTCCTGATGATGCTGTGTTTGGTTGTCTTTCTTGTCGGTTGTTCCGAAGACACCACCTCGCCTACTGTCCCTTCGCCTGCCGTCAAAAAGAAAGCTGACGACGCCGCTGCTATGAAGGCTGCTGACGACGCCGCCGCCAAGAAGAAAGCCGACGACGACGCTGCTGCTATGAAGGCTGCTGACGCTGCCGCCAAGAAGAAAGCCGACGACGACGCTGCTGCTATGAAGGCTGCTGACGACGCTGCCGCCAAGAAGAAAGCCGACGACGACGCCGCTGCTATGAAGGCTGCTGACGACGCTGCCGCCAAGAAAAAAGCCGACGACGACGCTGCTGCTAAGAAGGCTGCTGACGACGCCGCCGCCAAGAAAAAAGCCGACGACGACGCCGCTGCTATGAAGGCTGCTGACGACGCTGCCGCCAAGAAAAAAGCCGACGACGACGACGCTGCTAAGAAGGCTGCTGACGACGCTGCCGCCAAGAAAAAAGCTGACGACGACGCCAAGAAGAAAGGATAAAGATAGCAAAAGTCCCGACTCTTGCCCGCGTAGCCAACGGTTGGTCAATGAACACGGCCGCCATGGGAGTATTCTTAAGGTGTTCTTGGCTAAAAAAGGTCAAAGGGGACGCAGCTTATTGATTGAGCGGTAGCTAAACAAAACCGGTTGCCCGCATGTGGAGTTTGCCTAAACGAAGGCAGCTTTTCATGCGGGCATTTTTTATTGGGTTGACGTTCCAACTTCACCCGTGGGGTCAAGAAAACTGATCCGACGGTGTTCTTGTTTGACGGTCGTGGAACACGTGGGCAGTGCGTACGCCGCTGTCACGGCTGCTGACGTACCCAGAAACTTTCGTCGGTTCGCTGCGCAATAAAAACGGGCTGCCAAAAAATCCTCAGTTCGTTGCATGAATAAACCCTGTTCGTAATTTGAATGCAAATCCACCGGATTCGATTCATTGTACACCTTGTTCTGGTGTGAGTTGGCTCATATTTTAATGATATGAACCGTTGCAGTTGTCCTTGAAAGTGGTTTCAATAGGGGTGTCAAATTCTGCTTACCAGGAGTCGTTCCATGTGGTGTTGGGATCGAGGCATTTCAGTTTTACGAATCGCCCAGGCAGGGGTTATTGCAATTGCCACCATGGTTGGATCGGTTTATGCAGAGGAATTGACGGCGCAAACGTCGGCTGAAATCGAATTAGTCGTTCGTAAACAGGTAGAAACGAGTGAGAATAGTGGCCGTTTTCATATCGTCTCGCGCGCCCAAACGTGGGACCTTTCGAAAACGGCGGTCATCGTCTGCGACATGTGGGACTATCACCACTGTCTAAATGCCGTTCGCCGAGTCGAAGAGTTTGCTCCACGGTTGAACGAAGTCTTGACGGAGGCGCGAAAAAAAGGCGCCACGATCATTCACGCCCCCAGCAGTTGTATGGCGGCTTATGAAAACCATCCTGCGCGGATTCGGGCTGTTAACACCCCCGCCGCCGAGAATCTCCCAGCCGAAATCAATGCCTGGTGCGACAGCATTCCGGCAGAAGAAAAAGCAACGTATCCGATCGACCAGTCCGATGGCGGCGAAGACGACGATCCGCTGGAGCACGCCGAGTGGGCGGCGAAACTGAAAACGATGGGACGGGATCCAGGGGCGCCCTGGGAACAACAGACGAAACTTCTAAATATCGACGGCGAACATGATTACATTTCCGACCAGGGGAATGAAGTCTGGAATGTATTGCACGAGAAGGGCATCGACGACGTGATTGTGGTTGGCGTTCACACGAACATGTGCGTGCTGGGCCGACCCTTTGGGATTCGGCAAATGGTCAAGAATGGCAAACGAGTCGTGTTGATGCGCGACATGACGGACACGATGTACAATCCGAAAATGTCGCCGTTCGTCAGTCACTTTTCGGGCACCGATTTAATTGTTGAGCATATTGAAAAATATGTCTGTCCGACGATTACCAGCGATCAATTGATTGGTGGTAAACCTTTCCGTTTCAAAAACGACTCCCGACCCCACGTCGCCATCGTCATGGCGGAGGAAGAATACAAGACCGCGCAAACGTTGCCGGAGTTTGCCGCCAAGTTTTTGAATAAGGACTTTCGTGTCAGTCAAGTCTTCGCTTCCGACTCGGATCGTAACGACATTCGGGGTTTGGAAGTCCTGGACGATGCCGACGTCGCAATTCTGAGCATTCGCCGCCGCGTGTTGAAACCCAAACAGATGGATTTTGTGCAGCGGTTTGTCGAGTCTGGAAAACCTGTTATTGCAATTCGCACTTCCAGCCATGCCTTTTCGCTACGACAAACGAGTCCGCCCGACGGCTACGAGGCGTGGCCAGGATGGGATGCCAACGTCCTGGGTGGCAACTACACCGGCCATTACGGGAATCAGAGCCTGCCCGCGATTCGCGTTAACGCCGCGCAGTCGAATCATCCCTTGCTGGACGGCATCGAGTTAGACAAGTTTGTTGCCGGGGGTTCGTTATACAAAACTTCGCCCGTTGCCGATTCGGCCACGATTCTGCTCACCGGCGAAATCGAAGGCCAACCTTCTGAGCCAGTCGCCTGGACGTATCGAAACAAACACGGCGGTCGTTCGTTTTACACCTCACTCGGACACGAAACCGATTTTGCGAACCCGGTTTTTCAGCAACTCCTGTTGAACAGTGTTTATCGGGCCGCCGAAATTCCCTCAAAATCTTCGCCATCGCAGCCGAGCGACAAGGTTTCTTCACTCAAAGTACCGGACAATCTGGAACTGGATTTATTACTTGCCGAACCCGAAATTGCCAATCCGCTTTATCTCAATTTTGACGAGCGCGGACGTTTGTGGTTAGTTGAGTATCGCCAGTACCCGTGGCCAGCCGGTTTGAAATTGATCAGCCGTGATAGCGTATGGCGAAATGTGTACGAGCCCCCATTCCCTCCTCCGCCACCCCACGCCGCCGATTCCCAGTTTCGCGGCAAAGACAAGATCACGATTCACGAAGACACTGATGGAGACGGCAAATTTGACAAACATACAACCTTTCTGGATGGATTAAACTTGGCGACCGCCGCGCTAAAGGGGCGCGGCGGAGTCTTTGTGATGAACCCGCCTTATCTGGTGTTCTATGCGGACCAAAATAATGACGATGTTCCCGATTCAGAACGCCCCCGAATTCTGCTTTCCGGTTTCGGAATTGAAGATTCCCATTCGATCGCCAACAGTTTGCGATGGGGACCCGATGGCTGGATTTATGGTGCTCACGGAAGCACCGTCAGCGCGTCTATCGTCCGACACGCGACCGATGGCACCGTTTTGGCTGACGAAGCTCCAGTGCATTCGATGGGGCAATTCGTGTGGCGTTACCAACCCGAGTCGCACACGTACGAAGTGTTCGCCGAAGGTGGGGGCAACGCTTTTGGAATAGAGTTCGATTCGAAGGGCCGCGTTTATTCCGGTCACAATGGTGGCAACACTCGCGGTTTTCACTACGTTCAAGGCGGATATTCGCTGAAGAATTTCGGCAAACACGGTTCGCTATCCAACCCTTATGCATTTGGATACTACGATGCGATGAAGCATCCCGCGGTGGAACGATTCACGCACACGTTTGAAATCTACGAAGCAGATTCCTTACCGCTTGAATATCGTGGAAAACTGTTCGGCGTTTCTCCCAATCTTCATAACACCGTTCACAGTCGCATCTTTCCGCACGGGAGCACCCGTCAAACCGAAGACATCGGGCTGGTGATGTCTCCTGAGAGCGGCGAAAAAGATAACTGGTTTACGCCCGTTGATATTCAAACTGGACCCGACGGCGCGATTTACGTCGCCGATTGGTATTCGGTGCAATCCAATCATTACCGCAATCATGAAGGCCAAACCAATCCCGATCTCGGACGCGTCTACCGTTTGCGTGGAAAGCAACACGACGCGATGCCGGGCTTCGACCTCGGCAAAGAATCGTCTGAAGTGCTGATCGAAAAGTACCTTACTCACCCCAACCGATGGTTTCGAGAAACTGCGCTGCGGGTGTTGGGGGATCGCAAAGACGCTTCGATCACAACGCTTTTGCGCGATCGCCTGGCTGCCTCGAACGACCTGCACTCGCTGGAATCGCTGTGGGCGCTCAACCTGTGCGGTGGTTTCGACGAACCATTCGCGCGAGAAATATTGGCCCACTCCAACCCGTTTGTGCGAGCCTGGACCGTGCGTTTGTTGGGCGATGGGAGACAAATAGAATCAACTACCGCCAAACAGTTGGCGGATTTGGCCGAGTCCGAATCGAACGTGGAGGTTCGATTGCAACTGGCTTGTTCGGCGAGGCGTTTCCCCACGGCTCAAGCGTTGCCTATTTTGGGCCAACTGTTGCAGCACTCCGAAGATGCGACAGATCCGCTGATTCCAAAAATGATTTGGTGGTCGGTTGAAGCTCACGCCAACGACCGCTCGCAAGTTGTTTCGTGGCTGGAGCAGACTGACCTGTGGCGTTTACCTTTGGCCGTTTCAGCGAATTTGACTGAGAACTTGATGCGACGTTATGCCATGCAAGGCCGACAGCTCGATCTGGAAACTTGTGGCGAACTTTTGAGACTGGCTCCCGACGCGACGCAAACTCAGCAACTGGCTAACGGATTTGTGAAAGCATTTTCCGGACGCGGCATCCCTTCGCTGCCCGACACATTGATTGCGGCTCTTTCCAAGGTCGAAGGACCGTTTGCGGTTGTGCTGGGTATTCGTGGCGGCGACGCCGAGTCCATCCAAACCGCCCTGGAGAAAATCGTTGACCGGTCCGCTCCTCGCGACGTTCGACTGCAATACGTGCGTGCGATTGGCGAAGTCAAAGCGGACACACCCGAGTGTATTTC
>JBLINZ010000186.1:0-10935 GCA_047639375.1 Mariniblastus sp.
GAATCGCGGCCTTGGTTTGCGTCTGCCAATTTTTCAAGTTGCCAGAAAGCGAATTCACGACCGCTTGATTTGCCAATGCAGCATTCGTGGTTTCACTGATGTCCGCCTCAAGATCGTACAGTTCGTTTTCGCCGGTTTCGAACCAATGGATCAATTTCCATTTGCCTTGCCGCACAACACTGCAAGGACGCGAACGGAAAAGAGGATCCTGTTGCTCATCCCAAACCGCATAGGCATCCAGATAAGCCGGGAAGTGCCAATAGAGCGATCGCGGCTCTTCCTCCACGTTTAGATTTGCGACTTTCCCTTGGAATAGTGGCACCAAACTAACTCCATCCCCCGCTTGTCCCGCAGGTAGTTTGGCTCCCGTGATTTCGCAAAGCGTTGGGTATAGGTCGACGCCGATGATCGGCTCACCGCACGTCGAGTTGGGGCTGACTTGGCCTGGCCAATTGACGAAAAACGGAACGCGAATGCCGCCTTCGTAATAGGTCCCTTTGTAACCCTTGAGTGGATCCATGTCAGTCGCCGGTCCATAACCACCGTTGTCGGAAAAGAAAATAATCACGGTGTTATCCCGCAGATCGTATTCCTCAAGCGTGGCCATCAGTTTTTCAACCCCGTCATCAACCGCTTGAATCATGGTCGCCATCTTCACGTTGTCGTGAAGCTCGCCCGGCGATTTCACTTCGTATTTTTTGACTAGTTCTTTTTTTGGTTGGATCGGTGTGTGAACTGCGAAATGGGTGAGGTATAGCATCCACGGATGGTCTTTATTATCCGCAATGAACTGACATGCCTCATCGCTCAAACGGTCCGTCAAATACTCATCTGGCTGAGCCCCGGCGAGACTAGGGATATTGTTGTGGGGCGGGTAATAGCCGCGAGGCGGGCTCCCCGAACGTGTGCCTCCAACGTTGACGTCGAAACCGTAGGGCAGGGGATCATCACTGAGATGCCACTTGCCAATCGAAGCCGTTTTATAGCCGGCGGCTTGCAACTGATGAGCCCAAGTTTTAATGTTTGGATCCAGCGTTTCCACGCCGGGAATGTGGGCCAACCGTCGATGCTCCGTCTTGCCACGCGGCTTGGTCCCTACGTTGTAGATTTCGTGACGCGGTGTGTATTGCCCCGACAACAAGCAGGCTCGCGCGGGGGCACAATTGGCCGCACAAGAATAAGCGTTGTTGAAAACCATCCCCCCCTTGGCCAGACGATCCAAGTTCGGTGTTTCGTAAAAATCCGAGCCCATGAAGCTGGTGTCTTTCCAGCCAAAATCGTCCAGGAAAATCATCAGGATGTTGGGCGGTTGCTTGACCGTTGGATCCTCCCGAGGAATTTCACAACCGCTCGCGAAGGCAACCGAAGCCTGCCAGGTTGCCAAAACGAACGTCATGATTAACAGTCGGTGAATGAGTTTTTCCACGAAATGCCTTCTGGGGGCTTGGGCGTTTTGCAAACGAAGGTTGCTTGAATCGACGAAAACGTGCAGTCAACCAAGTTCAATCACCGTACCGTAACGCGAATCCAATCGCAAACCAATTGTGCGTTTTCACTCATTCGACTGATCGCATCGAATGTCACTTTTAAAGTCCGGAATGGGCGGATGCCAGTGCACTTTCTTCCCTGACTCCTTGCAGAATTCAGTGGCCATCTGCGACAACCGCTGAGGAACACGCCACCTTTGCAGTTGTCTCCTCATGAAACGGTAAGCTGACGCGTTAGTTCGACTTTCGCACTTTTCAAAAATTAAACACCTGCTAAACGCGTGTTGTTTCTGGATTGGCCAAAGGAGCGATCTGTAGCCGGACTGGCGACAACTCGAGATTCGCAGATGGTTCTCCCGAAGTCTTGCGATTCCGGCTAGGGAAAGTGCGAAAGACGAAGTCAGGGCTTGTTGATTTATTGAGCCAAAGGCAAAACAGCAGCCCGACTCGCAAGTTTTGAAGTTGCACACTTTTGTGCCGAAGGCGCTTTTCGTGGGGGCCTTGGGTGGCCTGATGGAAATCTTTGCTGTAATCGTTTTCGGCTAGTCGTAACAACTGAACTTCATCGCCCCTCAAAAACGGTAAGCCCCCTCTTAATCGGTCATTTAATCAACCGTCCCAAAAATCAATGAAGCACTAGTGTGAAACGATGGTTTGAGTACGATATGGCGATTCGGGATCGCCCGTCCAGAATCCAACGCTAACCACTACAACGAAGCCAATTCAAACGGAACAACTGCAATGGGAATTGGCGAATGGGCCGCATTATCAGCGGCTTTGATGTGGACCTTGTCAAGCATGATTTGGGGGAAGATCAAGCTTTCCGCGATGGGAATCAACCTCTGCAAAAACATTATTGGCTGCCTCTTCATTTTCTTGCATCTGATTGTTTTCGCATTGCTTTCGGGCGTCACACCCTTCGCCGCTCCGATGCAATCCTGGGGTTGGCTGGGGCTGAGCGGCATGATCGGAATCGTCGTCGGTGACACGCTCTATTTTCGCAGCCTCCAAATTCTGGGGCCTCGAAAAGCCTTGATGATGGCCACGACGTCACCGTTGTTTGCCGCGGTGTTGGCAGCTTTCCTGCTCAACGAACAACTCAAATTTACTGCGATGCTCGGAATCTTGATGACGGTTGCAGGCGTGATCGTGGTGGTCTTGGATCGCAAAGCGAAACAGGAAGCTCCAGGCCTGCTGCCGGGCAGCACACAACGTGGCGTGTTGGCTGGCGTACTCGGAGCCGTTTGCCAAGCGGTCGGCGGAGTCTACTCCAAAAAAGGCATGTTCGATTCAGAAGGCGTTGAGGTCTGCGGCGCGATCGAAGCGACCTTCATTCGATTGGCCATCGCCGCCATCGCAACCATCGTGATCGTGAGTCTAGGCCGCAAGCTCAAGGATCATCTGTCTGCTGGGCTCGAGTGGAAAACACTTCGACTCTTGATTCCAGCCACAGCCGTCGGGACTTGGTTTGGCATCTGGTTAAGCCAAATCGCTTACGGGCACGCGGATGTCGCCATCGCTCAAACCTTGCTGGCCACGTGCCCGCTATTCGCGATTCCCATCGTAGCGCTGGTCTACAAACACCGCATTACGATGCTGTCCGTGATTGGAACGCTCGTCGCGTTGATCGGGATTTATTTCACGGTCTTTCAAAGCCACTAGCCACCGCCAGACATCGGCGAGAGACGTGCGAACTCTTAATTCAAAGGCAAATCGATGACAGGCAAATCGTCGATTTCAGAATCGCTCGAATTCAGTGCGAGGCTGATTTCCGAGATCCCTGGCGAGGCCTTGATGTCTACTTTAAGTGTGGATTCCACATTGTATTGGGGAGGAATCGTCTCTCCCAGATCATCTTTCATCGTCACAAATCCTTTGACTGACTCTGGCACCAAAGCCTCGTTCCATTGTTCGAACTGCAGGCGTTCACCTGGCGGCGAGCCATCCGTTTTCGAAACAATAACGGTATAAGTACCCGCGATCAGCTCGGTCGCTCCGTCGGAGTATTTCAATTCGAATTCGCCGCTGGCGTTCGAAGTCGCGTAGGCCATCGCGGTTAACTTGTCACCCAGACTCCGTAGCTGCTGAGGCACGAAAATAATTTTGGCGTTCTTAAGCGGTGCTCCGTCCAAAGTAATTGCCCCCTGGACAACCGCCCTTCCTGAGTGCTCTGGCCAATCCGGATAGCAGCCCCCGAATCCAAGCAAAACCAGGCTCAGTAGGAGCTTGATCGAATGCGTGCCCGATCTGCCACTCGAGGTTCGGGTTGAAATGAATGGAACTAACATGAACGGCCACCGGATTCGTTGAGGCTTGTCGAGGGTTTCGCGAGTGGAGGAAGCTGCTGTTCAAGCACGCCCTTGGCTTTGGGCCACATGATCAGGGCTTCGACAACCATCCAGACTTGCAAGGCCAGTGTGATCGTTCCAATCACGGCAAGCAATACCTTTTGTGAGTCCCACCACCATCCCGTTTCGGAATTAGTCAATTGCCAGACAATCGCCCAACCCGGAAGGATGATCATGAACAGCATGGGAATGGCCACGAACCACACGGGCAGATTTCGACGCCACAAGTAAAACGTGGTGACCATGAACGCCAGCCCCGCCAAGAGTTGATTGGTGGCGCCAAACAAAGGCCACAGCAACAGCCCTCCGGTTCCCATCGCACTGCCTTCCTTGGCCGGGATCATCGCGATCGCACCTCCGAGCAGGATCGCCACGGCCGTCGCAACGTACATGTTCTTCAAAGGTGCAATCCGCAGGCTCCCTCCCAGTTCTTGAATTACATACCTCTGCAGGCGGGTGGCAGAATCCAATGTCGTCGCAGCAAAACAGGCCACCAGGACCGCGATGATCCCGATTCCTAACTGCAATGGAATTCCAATCACGGACAAGAAATTGGCGCCGCCTTCGACAAAGGCTCCAATCTTGCTGGGAAGTTTGAAATCCTCCCAAGCAATGTCTTTCCCTTGTTCGTTCTTGCCCAACTGATAGGTCGTGCGCCATGCCGCACGTTTGGTAAACGGCTGGTCGGTTTTCGGATCGATCATGGCATGGTATTCCGTTCTTGAGACGCCGTTCGCCTGGACCACTGAAACCTGCTCGAACTTCCCCATCCCCACGCCGGCACAACACGCCAAAATCACGACGACGGCCAACGCGCCCTCCAATAGCATCGAACCATACCCGATCGACTGGGCGTCGGTCTCGCAAGTCAGCTGCTTGCTACTCGTCCCACTGCTGACCAAGCAATGAAATCCGCTAATGGCGCCACAGGCAATCGTGATGAACAGGAACGGCCAAATCGGTGGAGTCCCGCTTGGCAGCGTTTGAGTAATCGCGGGCGTCGACTCAAATAGATTGGCTTGCCCTGTAAAACTCGCGATCATGAGGCCGACGACCAAGAGTGCCAACGCGACAAATAGTTGATGGCTATTAACGTAGTCGCGAGGCTGAAGCAGCAACCACACCGGCAGCACGGATGCCACCCCACAATAAGCCAGCAAGATAATCGTCCAGGCCACGATTTGGTTTTCAAATGGCAATACGATTGGAAAATGATACGCCCCGACGTAAACGGCAAAGTAAATCAGAATCAACGAAATGATCGACATCGGAAGCAGCTGATTGGAGCCCCGTCGCATCAACACGCCGAACACAATCGCGATTGGCAACGAGACCCAAACAGCGAGCACAGACCCCGGGTAGACTTTGAAAATGATCGCGATCACCAGACCAAAAATCGCCAAGACCACGGTCAAAGCAAAAAACAGGGCCAGTAAAAAAAGGAGTTTTGTTCGCGGAGAGATCATTCGCCCCGCAATTTCGCCGACCGTTTGCCCGCGATTCCTCATGCTGACAACGAGCGCCCCAAAATCATGGACGGCTCCAATAAAAATACTGCCAAAAACGACCCACAGGAGCGCAGGTAACCACCCCCAGAACACCGCGATCGCCGGGCCGACAATCGGCCCCGTCCCCGCAATGCTCGTAAAATGGTGCCCAAACACGATGGATCGTTTGGAAGGGACGTAGTCAACGCCGTCTTCAAGTTGCTTACTGGGGACGTCGGCGTTGGGATCGAGCCCAAAAACCCGACGTGCGATCCAGCGACCATACGTATGGTAAGCGACGATAAATCCGATGAAGGATCCGACGGCAATCAAAAAAGTGTTCATGTGTGCCACAATCTGGAAGGAGGTTGTCAGGATTTTAACAAAACCTCGTCAACAAAAAAGCTTCCTGATTCCACGGGCCATGCCGCCCACGACTCGGCAGAGAATGTGCAGCATTCGGGCGGCAGAACCTTGCCCAAGCGTACTGCCACCGGATGCAAGAACGCTTTATAATCCAATTCAATCTAAGAAAAACTACGTTTTGAGTATCGTCGTCGTACGGCCCAATTTGCGGGCTTCTCAAGCGTTAACCATTAAGGGAGAAGAACGTTGGCTGAGAAAGTTGTCATTATTGGAAGCGGCCCCGCCGGATGGTCTGCCGCAATTTACGCCGCGCGAGCCAACCTGTCGCCGCTTGTGTTTGAAGGAACATACAAAGACGAAATGATCCCGTTGGGGCAATTGGCTTACACCACCGAAGTCGAGAACTACCCCGGATTCCCATTTGGCAATGTCCATGATTTTGTCAAAAGTGCTGTCGATCCCAGCCGCCACTGGAATCTTCCTGAGCCGCCTGACCACAAAAAGGATGGCCAATTTCACTACGCCGTCCAAGGCCTAGAGCTCATGGAATTGATGAAACAACAGGCTTTGAATTTTGAAACTCGGATCATCGAAGACGACATCGTCGACATCGACATTAGCTCGAAGCCCTTCAAGGTGATCCCTGCCAAGGGCGAGCCGATCGAGACCCATTCGATTATCATTGCGACCGGCGCGCGGGCCAACTATCTCGGCCTTCCTTCGGAAGAAAAGTACAAGAACAAAGGCGTCAGTGCCTGTGCGGTCTGCGATGGAGCCCTCCCAACCTTCCATGCGAAACCACTGGCCGTCGTCGGAGCCGGTGACTCGGCGGTGGAGGAAGCCACTTACTTGGCCAACCTGAAATCGGCCGTCAAAGTCTCAATGATCGTTCGCCGCGATGAGATGCGAGCCTCCAAAATCATGCAAGAACGCGCCCTCAATCACCCGAAAATCGAAGTCATTTGGAATTCGGTGGTCGACGAAGTGCTTGGTGATGGGAATTTGGTGACCGGAATTCGGCTTAAAAACACCAAAGATGACTCATTGAGTGAGATTGCGGTGGGTGGGATGTTCGTCGCCATCGGACACACGCCCAATACTAGTTTTCTCGATGGAAAACTGGACACGAACGAAAAAGGCTACCTCCAATGGACGCTTCCCTTCCGCACCAATACCAGTGTGGATGGCGTTTTTGCTGCAGGCGACGTCGCAGACGATTACTATAGACAGGCGATTACCTCTGCAGGCACCGGATGTATGGCGGCCTTGGACGTTGAACGCTGGTTGGCAGAAAACGGTATCGAGTAAATCAACAGCGAGTAGAATAGCGGTCAGGCTAAACTGAAATTCAAGATTACTGAAATTCAAACGAAGCCCGGCCACAAATGAACATATCAATCTAGATTGGCGTCGGCGAATGCAAGCATTGGCCGACGCCGTTTCGCGGTTCTAGCCAATCGCAAAATCGCGAGCCACAAATCCACTTTCAAATCAGCTGAATCACTCAATAGTTAAAATCCATGAACGACAAAGTATTTCGTGACCGAGAAATTCTGGCGACGGCTCAACAAAAAGGGCCTGCTTCAACCTTGGGAGCGTATTTTCGTTTATCGGGGCCCGGCTGGCTGCAATCCGCCATCACCCTGGGCGGAGGCTCGCTGGGAGGGGCACTGTATCTCGGTGTGATCGGCGGCAGCACGATGCTGTGGTTGCAAATGGTTGCCATTATTATTGGCGTCATCATGCTATCAGCGATCAGCTACGTCACTTTGTCGACCGGCAAACGGCCTTATGCGGCCATCAACGAGTATGTGAATCCTGTCCTCGGTGCGAGTTGGATCACGGCGACGATTTTAGCGAATATGATCTTCATTTTGCCCCAATTTTCACTGTGCTTCGACGTCCTTGATAAAAACTTTGGAGCCGTCGGGTGGATCGAAGGCATGATCGGCGGCGGCAATGCCGAGATCACGACCAAAATCATCATCTCGGCAATCATTACGATCCTGGCCTCAGTGATTGTGTGCATGAGCTTCAAACCCGGCACCGCGGCCAAGATTTTCGACGCCCTCCTCAAGTTGATTGTGGGAGCGATTGTGATCTGCTTTGTGCTGGCCGTCGTGATGCTGACGCAACAGGGGCAAATCAATTGGGCGGAAGCCATGATGGGATTCATTCCAGATTTCTCGCAATGGAACAACCCCTCGCCCAATCTCTCAGCCAATATTGAAAGCCTGACGGGAGTCAGCAAAGATTTCTGGAAATCACAGCTCGTTGAACGACAACAAGCGGTCATGATCAGCACCACGGCTACCGCGGTTGGAATCAACATGACGTTCCTCTTGCCGTACTCAATGTTAGCCCGTGGCTGGGACAAGACGTTTCGAGGCTTGGCTCGCTGGGATTTGATCACGGGTATGGCGATTCCGTTTATCGTCGTGACGTCTTGTATTGTCTTGGCATCGGCCAACGCATTTCACGCAAAAATCGACGACAACTTTAAGAGCAGTGACCCAACGGTCGTGCAAGAAAGCCGTCTCTTCAACAACACTAAATCGACGATCCAAAAACGAATGCTGCAAGGCGACGACACGGTATTTGCCTCCGTCGATGCGATGCCGACAGCGACTCCAGCAGATCAAGCTGCACAAACACTTGCTTCTGATTCTCTGATCGCAAGCTTCATCGCCGGAATGAGCGAAGAAGAACGAGTTTTGGCTTCGTCGTTGGTCAAGCCCAACACGGAACAACTGGCCAAAACGCTGGTACCAGCCTTAGGCAACAAATCGAACCTAGTATTTGGACTGGGCGTCTTAGGGATGGGCTTTTCGACCATCGTGATCTTGATGTTGATCAACGGTTACGCGGTGGCAGAGATTTTCAACCAATACGACAACACCGGATTTCGAGTTTTCGGAGCGTTGGCGGCGGGCGCTTGCGGTTTCGCTTGGTTCTGGATTTGGACCGGCGACTCCAAAACGTACTTGGTGATTGTGGCGTCCAGTTTCGCAGCGATCCTACTGCCGATCGCGTACTTCACATTCATGGCGTTGATGAATAACCGAAAACTACTAGGCGCTGAAAAACCGACTGGAGTCAGGATGTCGATTTGGAACATCTTGATGACCATTGGGGTGGTCGGGGCCTTGGTCCAATCCTATCTCGCGATCTCGGGAAAAATCGAGGGAGCACAGGGACCGTATGTACTCGGCGGCGTCGTGACGTTCTTGATTCTGGCCGTCGTCGGATTCTCGGCTCGACCACGTACCGAGTCGAATTGATTCACGTTTTTCAATCTGTTACATCATTTACCTGCTTTCTTAAAAGCAAACAATCTCAAGGCTCAAAGAGACCACCATGGACAAGATTTCAGTCAAGGACGCACGGGACGAATCGGCGATCGGTAAAACCGCGAAACTGCAAGGCTGGGTAAGAACCCGCCGCGATTCCAAAGCCGGATTTAGTTTCATTGAAATCAACGATGGCTCAAGCCAAGGCAACATTCAGATCATCGCTGAAGGCGCGCTTGAGAATTACGAGTCGGAGGTCAAAACACTGACCGCTGGTTGCAGTATTTCGGCGGTTGGTGAAATCAAGGAATCAGGCGGACGCGGACAGAAGACAGAAATGCTGGCGACATCTATCGAGATTCACGGCCTGGCCGACCCGGAGACTTATCCGCTGCAGAAAAAGCGACACTCGATGGAGAAACTGCGCGAGTGGGCCCACCTGCGTCCGCGAACCAATACCTTCGGAGCCGTTGCTCGAGTTAGAAACTGCATCTGCAATTCGATTCACCAGTTTTACCAAGAACAAGGGTTTCTATACGTCAATACACCCGTGATTACCGCCAGCGATTGCGAAGGTGCTGGGGAAATGTTCCAAGTCACCACCATGAACCTTGGTGACATCGCCAAGCAACAAATTGAGAAACTCAACTATCGGTTTGATTTCTTTGACAAGCCTTCTTACTTGACCGTGAGTGGCCAACTGGAGGCCGAAACGTACGCGTGTGCACTTGGCAAAGTCTACACGTTCGGCCCGACGTTCCGGGCTGAGAATTCTAATACATCCCGACACCTGGCTGAGTTTTGGATGGTCGAGCCGGAGGTCGCGTTCGCCGACTTGACCGACAACATGGATCTGGCGGAGGCTTTCTTAAAGCGAATTTTTAGCGATGCGTTGGAAAAATGCAGCGAGGACATGGAGTTCTTCAATGAACGAATCGATGAAACAAAAACGTTGATCGAACGCTTGCAGTCGATTAGCGAAACCGAATTTGTACGTTTGCCTTATACCGAGGCCGTCGAGATCCTCCAAAAATCCGGGGCCAAATTTGACTATCCCGTTGAGTGGGGCATCGACTTGCAATCCGAACACGAACGCTACCTGACCGAGCAACACTTCAAGAAGCCTGTGATCCTGTTTGATTACCCCAAAACAATCAAGCCATTTTACATGTATTGCAATGATGATGACAAAACCGTTCGGGCCATGGATGTCCTGGTTCCTGGTGTCGGCGAAATCATCGGTGGTAGCCAGCGTGAACATCGCTTGGACATGCTTGAGTCTCGAATGAAAGATCAGGATCTGGATGTCAACGAGTACTGGTGGTACACCGATCTTCGAAAATACGGAACGGTCCCACATGCGGGGTTTGGATTGGGATTAGAGCGAGCAGTGCAGTTCGTCACCAGCATCGCGAACATTCGCGACGTGATCCCGTTTCCAAGAACGCCGGGTAACGCCGAATTTTAGTTCGAAGCGAATTCGAAGCGAATCCGATTGCAATTGGCCTGCTCATCTCGCACCCCAGTAGACGGCGATGCTAGTTGAAACTGCCGTCCAGGGCTTGCGACTTGTTTTGCCAATGGACGAATCGGTTTGCTTGATCCAAAGTCGTTTAGCCGAGTCAGTTCACTCGTCTGATTTTGAGCTTGGTGGTTCCCGCTCGTCCCAGTGAAACGCGACAACATCATTCGCACGACTGGCGAATTGTGTTTCGCATCTCGCGAAAGCGGGCACGCGTTTGACCGCCCCCCCCCCGCAACGACACAATTCCGTTCAAAACGCGGTTTATTCGGGTTTATTTAGGAATTTTTCCAGATTGCATGAAACCGTTTCGGTTTTATGCTTTCAAATCTGTCTTTCACCCTTTATCGTCATATTTATGTAAGGGCTGCTGGGTTGAACTTTTTTGACTAGGCAGATCCGCAATTTTTGTTTTTATATTACTGATCGAGGTAG
>JBLINZ010000187.1:0-10885 GCA_047639375.1 Mariniblastus sp.
GCCGAATGCGTCAAAGCCTGAGCACACCGCAGGCTGCTAAAGCTTCAACCGCAAATAAACGCAGATCTCGGCGCGATTGCAATCGCCGATTGGCCCGTGAAGACTATCTGCGTCCATCTGCGGTTCATTCGTGCCGCATGGCCCGTGAGCGGTTCCCCCCCCCACGATGAAGCAATTTCGGGACGGTTTCCTGCGAGGCGTGCCGACAAGAAGGTGATGAAACAAATCTGTTTTTTATAGCTCCAAAGCTTACGGGAGCAACTCGCCTGATTTGATCATGCGGGGAGTGTCTGAACTGGATTCATCGGCAGCTTCGTGAGTTGTTTCCCCAACGACTTCTCCGTCGACCGTGTTGGGGTCCATCTGGGAGCCATCGGCTGTTGGCATTTGCACCATTTGGAACTTAATGTTTCGCTTCATCCAGTTCGAAATCCGGTCCTTGTACCACCGGCGACAGGACGGGATCAAAATGCTCAACCCCACGGCGTCGGTGATAAACCCTGGCGTCAGCAGTAGGCCGGCAGCGAAGAAAATCATCGCCCCGTCGGTCAAAAGATCAGGCGAGAATTGCCCACGGACCATCCGCTCTCGGATCTTAACTCCGACCGCTTTCACGGATCGTTTCGCGAGGTAAGCGCCAATGATCCCAGAAACGACGACCATCGCAATGGAAAATGGCCAACCCGTCACGGCAGACAATTCCATCAGCAAAATCAGGTCAGCCAATGGCACTAGGACAAAGATCAAAATTAGCTTGCCGAGCACGTGATGGTCCTATGAAGTTATGTTGAATGAATTCGATTCGATGCCACCGATTCTAGCATCAACTGATTATTTGTCATCGGATCGCAGTTCTTGTCAATCGGCCGAATCTTCGACTTGCCAGCACCAGCAATCGTGGAACTAGGAAGATTCGTTGTTTTCAGCCCCCCAATCGGAGGTTACATTGTGCATTCGGATTTACAACTGAATCTTGGAGGAAAAATGGTTGCGGAAGAACGTGTTGTCTGGGAAGCAGAGTTTAATGATGCCGTCACGACATACTGGCTCCTCAGTGGTGCCTTGCTTTGCGTGGTCACGGTTATCGGAATTCCCATCTTGCCGATTTGGATCTTGGCTGGAAAATGGTTCACCCGAAAATACTTGGCCTCCCACCGTTGCACCCTGACCAATCGCTCTCTGAAAGTCGCCAAGGGTGTGTTCACCAAAATCGAGAAAACAGTTCCTCTCGACCGAATCACCGACGTCGGAATCTTGCAGGGACCGATCATGCGATATTTTGAAATTGAATCGCTATCTGTCGAAACGGCCGGTCAATCGTCGGACGGGTCGTTGGTTCATTTGGCCGGAATCAAAAACGGACGTAAGTTCCGCGACGCCGTGTTGAAACAAAGAGATTTGGTGGTTGGTAGTGTTGAAGATGACGTGGCCAGCGGAAGTGGAGCGAGCGGAAACACTGAGCAATTGCTGACTGAGATTCGAGACACCCTGATTCGCATTGAGAACAAACAAAAGTAATCGCTGATGCCCGTTATCTTTTTTAAACGTTATCGAATGCAGTTCGATCTTCGAGGTGCTCAATTCGAAGAAGTCTCACTTCCCGATGGTTTCGAGCTGCGGCCATGGGCCCCCGAATTGTTGACCGCCCATGCTGAAGCGAAATTCCGAAGCTTCAGAAATGAATTGGACACCAACGTGTTCCAGTGTTTGGGCGAATCTGAGGGCTGTCATCGCTTGATGAAAGAGATTAGCTCTCGACAAGGATTCGTGCCAGAAGCGACTTGGCTCGTGACTTATCTGGATCCGGTCACAGGCCGCTTGGAAAATTGCGGGACCGTTCAGGGGATTCGCGAAAAACTTGACGTTGGCTCGATTCAAAATATCGGCATCGTGGCGGGGCATCGTGGCAAAGGAATTGGGTCGGCGATCGTGATTAATTCATTGCAAGGCTTTCAAAAGGCTGGGATGAAAATTGTCACACTCGAAGTCACCCAGAAGAACACGGGTGCCGTGCGGTTGTACGAGCGATTGGGTTTCCAAATCTCGCGAACGGTCTTTAAGTCGGTTGAAGTTGCCGCGGTGACGTAGTGTCGCTTCGCTAGTGTGGCATTCGAAAGTCGCGTAGCGATGATCGTTAAGCAGTTCGGTTTCATCAATGATCGGTTTTAGTGATCATGGTTAGCCGGCGGGTGTAGTCACACGCTCAGATTCTCTGGGCCAATAAAAAGACAGGCTCTCGCGACTCGTCCCCACGTCCTTGATACAATCAAATCATCATGCTTCCAAACCGGATCAAACGAATTTAACAGGCATTTTATGAATCTCCCCCCACCCCGCCCTTACGTACTGGCAGAAACCAACTGGAAGACAGTCCAAGACACCGATTACACGGTTGCGGTTTTGCCCTGGGGGGCGACCGAAGCCCACAACTATCATCTGCCCTACGCAACGGACAATCTCCAAGTCGAACATGTCGCGATCGAAGCGGCTCGGCAAGCTTGGGCGGTTGGCGCGAAAACCGCAGTCCTGCCCTGCATTCCGTTTGGCGTTAATACGGGACAGATGAATATCAAACTCTGCGTTAACATGAGTCCCAGCACGCAATTTGGGGTGCTTCAAGACGTCGCGACCGTTGTCGAGGAAGCCGGCATTGAGAAACTGGTGATCGTCAATGGACATGGCGGCAATCATTTCAAGCAAATGCTTCGTGAGCTGTCGATGACTCACCCTGCCCTTTTTGCTTGTTCTGTGAATTGGTTCGAAGCCGCCGACGCGTTCGCTTATTTCGAGGAGCCCGGCAACCATGCAGGCGATTTAGAAACGAGTTGCATCATGCACATCGCTCCCCAATGGGTGCGGCCCCTCGCGGAAGCCGGTGATGGCGCGGCGAAATCCTTCAAGATTGAAGCCTTGAAACAAGGCTGGGCCAGTGCCCAACGCGCCTGGACCCAAGTCACGGCTGACACCGGTGTCGGGAACCCAGCCGCTGCGACACCTGAAAAAGGTCAGAAGTTCCTCGATGCCACCAGTAAGAATTTTGGGAAGTTCTTGGTTGAACTCGCATCCGCTGATCTTGATGACATGTATGAATAGTGTCGGATGCATCGTTGGCTCCACTGTAGCAACCGAGAATTGAATAAATTCTATCGCTGCAATGGCGAATCGCGTTATTTCAACTCCGCCCTACGTGCGTGTTGATGTAACATTTGAGGCGATACTTTGTTTAATGATTGGCGAGCAGGCGTCAACGCGTCGCACCTGAAACACGGTCGCCAGCCGGCTTGTCCGTCAAACAAGCCGTTCTCGACAATCATCGGTGACAAACGCGAAGCATGGATGAGAGTGGACGAACCATCATTTTAGGCGAGGATCCACGTGGCACCCACTCTCGCTCACTGAACTGGCTGGATTCTTAAAGACGACTGCTGATTTGATAATCAAGTAGCTATGCTTTAGCATACTCGAAAAGGAGAATCCAGATGTCATCCAAGTGCCTATTGATCCTAGCGATATTTTTGTTGTCGCCGCTTAGCCAGTCGCCCGGGCAGGCGTTAGATCTTAACAACCCGCAACCCGAACATGAATTGCTCGGGCGTTTTGCTGGAGCTTGGGAATTCGAAAAGTGGTCCGCACCCACCGATGGCTTGGCTCCAGAAAAAATCGGCAGTGGCGAAATCAATTCAGAAATGCTGGGTAGTTGTTTTGCCATCTGCAAATGGTCCGGCGAAGTCTACGGGACGAAATTCAAAGCTGTCCAGACGCTCGGCTACGATGTCAGCAAGCGACAGTACGCGGGGTCTTGGGTTGATTCACTGATGAGCCATCAATGGCAATATGCAGGCTCATTGGATAGCAAAGCGACTAAAGCGAAACTAGTCTTGGTCGTCGAAGCCAGTGGTCCCGATCCTAGCGGCGGCAACACAACGTTTCGCGAACGCTACCAATTCAAATCGGCCGACTCGATCGTGATCGTAGCTCAGATGCAACAAGGGACAGAATGGACGACGTTCATGAGCACGCATTTGACGCGAAAGAAGCAAGATGACTGAGCAGCTAATTGCGATCGACGCAACCAACCGGATTCACGCGCTCTGGCATGGCACGCAAGGCAGCGGGACGGTCGCTCTGTTTTTTCGGCAGCTAGAGTCGATGGTCAACAAGCTTGAGCCGACTTGGACCGTGGCCTGTTTTGACCAATCGTCGTTTCGAAAGAAATTGGACAAGGGATACAAGGCCAGTCGTACGCCCAATCCCGAAATCGCAGCCATCATCGATGAAATTAAATCGGAGCTCCACCAGAATTGGCCCGACGTTCCAGCCTGTGAGCTTGAAGGCATGGAAGCCGATGACCTGCTCGCGAGTTTTGCCGCAACAGCACTCGCCTGCGGCTATCAGGCAATTCTGTTGACGGGTGACAAAGATTGCCGCCAATGCCTGCGGGCTGGCCAAGTCACGATCATGAAGAAACTCTCAATTCGTGGCGGCGAAGTGGAATTCGAGTTTGAAACCGCCAATGACGTATTGGAAATATATGGCGTCGCGCCCGAGTCATGGCAGGACTACCAAGCTCTGATCGGAGACGCGGGTGACGACATCGAAGGGGCCGTTGGGATTGGCCCCAAGACGGCCAGCGAGCTGATCCGGCGAATCGGTTCATTGGACGAAATTATCAAGCAGCCTAGCCGATGCCCGATCTCCAAACGCCAAATCGATAGCTTGGTAAGGTTTCGATCGCGAGTCGACGTCGTCAAGCAATTGGTTACCCTGCGGACCGATCTCGATGTCTCGCCGTGGCTCAACTAGGTTCCGTCACCGTTCCAGCCAGCCTGCACCGCACGCGGCAAATACCAACTTGGCGAGATGGAAACGGAATCCAGTCAACCCTTAACCTCGATGCGGCTCAAACACGGTCGTTCTCGGGTTCGTCTGGGCTGCGTAAATCTGGCTGGCCTCTTCGTGAAGATGCTGTTGACTTCGGAATTCGCCCTTTTTCTTTTTCTTGCTGACCGGGACGTAAGTGCCGTCGGGTTGAAGTTCTGTCGCCGCGACGTTGTCTTCGAAATACGATTTCAAAATTTGAAGCAACCGCGATTTACAACTTGTGTCTTCGATGGGAATCATCAGCTCGACTCGGCGATCGAGGTTGCGCCCCATCCAGTCAGCACTTGAGATGTACAAAAGCTCGTCGCCGCCGTGATGGAAATGGAACACACGAGCGTGTTCCAGCATCCGATCAACCACGCTAACGACTTTGATGTTTTCGCTAAGCCCTTTGACGCCAGGCACGAGACAGCAAATGCCACGAATGTTGAGGCGAACCTTGACCCCCGCTTGGGAGGCCTCGTAGAGCGCGTCGATGATTTCTTTGTCGACCAACGAATTGATTTTGGCAGTGATTTGGCTGTTGTTCCCGCGTTTTGCAGTTTCCGTCTCAATCTGAATCGACTCGAGAATCGATTCACGCAAATTGATTGGGGCGGCGGCAAGTTTCCCAAGTGATTGAGGGACGGAAAGCCCCGTGATTGCGTTGAAGAAATGAACCGCGTCGCTGCCAAGCTGCTCGTCGCAAGTGAACAGGCTGACATCGCTATAAAGCTTAGCCGTTGATTCGTTGTAGTTGCCTGTCCCAAAATGCATGTAGCGTTGAATGCCCGAGGGTTCTCGGCGAACGACCAGCGACATTTTTGCATGCGTCTTCAAGCCGTGGACGCCATAAATGACATCGATTCCGGCATCTTCCAAATGACGTGCCCAGTAAATGTTGCGAGCCTCGTCAAACCGTGCTTTGAGTTCAATGATGGCTGTTACATTCTTGCCGTTGGCGGCCGCTAGTTTCAACGCCTTGACGATCTTACTGTTGCTGCTGGTGCGGTACAACGTTTGTTTGATGGCGATCACGTTGGGATCTTCGGCGGCAGATTGGATGAACTGAATGACCGGTTCATACGACTGGTAAGGATGATATAACAAACGATCGCCCGCCTTGATCGTTTCAAAAATGTCCTTGCTTGGATCGAAATCCGACGAGGGCTGAGGAGGCCAGGGCGTGTCATTGAGGTGGCTAAACCCCTTGATGCCGGCTAAGGAAAAATAGTCCGAGAGCGCCAAGGGGCAGTTGATCTCATAAGTGTCTTGGGGTGAGACATCGATCGCCGTCTGCAGAAACGACTTCATTTCGTCGCTAGTCGTCTTGGAGATTTCTAGTCGAACACAATCGCTGTTGAGGCGTCGTTCCAGCATTTCTTGCATCCCTGCGAGGAGGTCCGCTCGACCGTCCTCGTCCAGAACGACGTCGCCGTTGCGGGCGACTCGCAGCGTACTCCATTCCAGGATTTCCTGCTGACCAAAAAACTCCGGCAGGAACATCCCAATCACGTCTTCGATCAGCATGTATCGGTAACCGGATTCACTGGGGACGGTCCAGAATCTGGCAACGGATCGCCCCAGCGGTAAGATCACGAATCGATCGGACGCTCGTTCGGCCAGCTCTTCCACCGTCTCTTCGACGAGCTTGCGCGCCGGCCCAAGTTTCGTGCTGTGATCATTCTTGAGGCGGACGCACATGCACAGCCGGGCTCCGGTAAGCTGCGGGAAAGATTCCGATGTTTCGACCGCGATGGGAGCGATCGCCGCCATCGTTTCTTCTTTGAATTGCCGAAGCAGATGTTTGCGTTCAGCGTCCGTGATGTTGTCTTCGCAAACTCGCTTGATCCCGTGTGCCGACAGTTCTGGCTCAAGCTCTTCTAGAAGGCATTCTGCTTGAGCGGCATACATCTCACGTACCCGACTGCGAATTGTTTTCAATTGTTGATCAGCGGTCCAGCCCATGATGTCCATGTTGGCGCTGTTGGCGTCGGCGACCATTTTCAGCCCGCCGACGCGAACCATGAAAAATTCATCCAGGTTCGCGGCGCTGATGGCCAGGAACTTGACACGTTCAAGCAGAGGGTGTCGTTTACACGACGCTTGGTCCAGCACGCGTTGGTCGAAACTTAACCAGCTCAACTCGCGGTTGAAATATTTGGGGTTGGTCGGAGCCGGTTGGGTTTGAATGGATTTAGTTTTTTTCATTGTGAATCGCTTAGGGTCTCGAGAAAGACTTCTTTGCCAAAAATGTCGCCGAACAATCCACAGACTTGTCGGACTTCCAGTTGTTCCATTGAGAAATCGGTAACGTCCGGGGTCGAAAGTTCGATTCGGCTACCTCGCTCAATGCAGTTGATGGTCTTGATGCGTTGGTTTCTACACGTGTCGATCGCGATCGCGATCCGCAAGATCGCGGCCAATTTGGAAACGGCAACGCGGTGCATTCGCGGAAGTTGCGAATACCCATCGTGACGCGGCGACGGCGATGCGCCTCGGTGGTAGCGGGCGACCAAAGCGAGCAGTTGCAAACTGTTGGTGCCAACTCCGAATAGATCAGAATTAAGAATCAAGTACATCGTGTGTTTGTGTCGGGACCTCGAACTGATGAAGTAACCAATCTCGTGCAGCAATGACGCTAGTTGGAGGATGCCCCGGAATCGGTTGGGCAATTGATGGAGGGTTTGGAGCTGATCGAACAGTGAGCAAGCCAATTCTGAAACATGGACCGCGTGGTCTTCGTGGAATTTGTATTTTCTTCCTAGCCGAATGGCTGAACGAACGACCTGTGCTTGAATTGAATCTGACCAACCGCGGTCCTGGGCCATCTCTTTGATCAACCCATCACGCATGTTGACGTTGGCGACGTAAAATCGTTTGACGTTCAGTTCTTTAGCGAACAAAAGTTGGGTCAAGAGGCCCGGCCCCAGCGAATTGGCGTCGGTTAAGCTCATGTGGTACTTGTTGGCCAAGTGGTCAGGGGTTTGTTTGAGGATTTGGGCAGTGAACTCCTCAAGAGCCTTGAGCTTGATTTCTTCCAATTCATCGCCGACGGGTTTTTGATTGATTTCGTTGAAGGCAAATCGGATCTCGCCACCCATCGCGATGAAGCTGTCAGGGGTGGGTTGGCGAGCGTTGACTTTAAACTCTTCGATGGTTTGGAGGATTTGGTTTTCCATCAACGCACGAGACTTGACCAGCGGCGCGTCATACAGCTCGAGGGTCTTTCTCAGCCTCAGGCTGCCCAGTCGATAGGTTCGGGAGAACAGGACATCCGTCTTGTGAAGTAAAAGCAGTTCCGCCGTGCCGCCTCCTGATTCGAAAACGATCGACTGGCTAGAAAATAACTTTTGTTGTTTGCTGAAAAAGGGCAAGATTCCAAGGTACGTGACGCGGTGCAATTCCGCTTCGTCAAACGCCTCGATTTCGAATCCGGTGGCGACGTAAATCCGGTCGACAAACGCCAACCGGTTGGCGGCTTCCCGCACGCCGCTGGTTGCGATAACCCGAATTGACTCGGGGCTGACGACGCCGTATTCATCGAGTTTGGCTCGGTAAATATTCATCACACGAACGCAATCCTCGATTGTTTTTTTTTCGATGTAGCCCTTGATGAACGAGTCTTTGCCAACGCTAACCGCTTGGGAAAACGATTCCAGTTTGCGAATGGCTCCCGTTTCTGCATGAATCTCGGCAAGCTGCATGCGGAGCGAGGAGGCGCCGATATCGATCACGGCGACTAGTCGGGGAGCCGAGTCAGTATGCTGGGCAACACGTTGCTTTCGGGTGCGTTTCATTTCAAGCAGCTGGGTTCGCGTGATAGTTGATATTTGAATTGACGGGACCGGCTGTGCCTTTGGTGGGGCACGATAATTGTGGCAAAACTCAGTCAAGGCGGCTGACGGGCGGTTCTACGTCTTGTGGGTTTCCGCGTCGTCGGCGTCGGCATTTTCGGCTACGACGAAGATTTGTCGGCCATTTCTTCGACCATTTGCCGAGCGAGTGCGGCGGCTCCCATCACTCCTGCATCGTCGCCCAAGACGGCTGCTTTTATTTTGAAAATGTCTCTAAGTGATGGCAGGACCCGTTTTCGAGCGAGTTTTTCGATTTTGGGCAGCATTACATCGGGCATGGCCTCGATCAATCCGCCGCCAAAAATGATCACATCGGGAGCCAGTAAATGGACGACCGTAACGACGGACAGGGCCAAGTGCCCGCAGGCTTGTTCAATGATTTCCTGAACCGCCTTGTCACCGTTAGCAACCGACGCGGCGAGGGCCCCGCTGCGAATTTCGGCAAGATCAGTCCCTGCGTTTTTTAGCAGATGCGGAGCTTGCCCACGGTAGGCAGCTCCGGCTGCGTCGCTTGCAATCGCAAGTCGTGAGGCCAAGGCTTCGAGTGAGCCAGCGTTGCCGGCTCCGTCGAGGGGGCCGTTAGCCATCAGTGGGATGTGACCGATTTCCATACAGGTGCAATTCGCGCCCCGAAAAAGCTTGCCCTCGTAAACGCAGCCGCCGCCGATTCCCGTGCCGGGGAAAATTCCAAATGCACAGCGGGCGTCTTTGCCGGCTCCGAATTTGTATTCGCCGAACACCCCGGCGTCGACGTCGTTGGCGATCGCGACGGGAAAACCAAATTCTTTCTCGATTGACTCGGCTACGGGGACATCGTCCCAGCCAAGATTGGGAGCCGTTCGGATCCGACGCTTCTTAAGATCCAGAGGTCCCGGACAGCCGATCCCCAAGCCTTTGATCTGCGTTTTGTCGATTCCGGCGTCTTCTAAAGCTTCCTTGATCACTAAATTGATTCGCTTCAATCCAGCCACCATCCCGTCACGGCCCTTGGTTTTTTTGCGGGCTCGGCCAATCTGCTTGAAGTTATTGTCGTAGACGACGGCCAGCATTTTGGTGCCTCCCAAGTCAAACCCAATCCAGTGCTCAGCCGACTCGGACGAATTGTTTTCGATGTTCTCACTCATGATGACGACTTTCTACGCGATATGAAAAATTTGGCGTTCGAAGTCCAAACGCCGCTGGTTTGGGAACGCAATTGCCTTTGAATAGGAATAATTATCTGCTATTCGATCGTTTTTGGAAACTGGAAACGTTGCAAACGGTGATTGTATGAATCGACGACATGAATAGATCCGGTTGAGTCTTGGCACATCGACCAAGGCTGATGGAGTTGCCCGACTTCTTTGCCCGCTCCTCCCCAAGTTCCAACGGAGGTTCCATCGAGAGTGAATTTTTGGATCCGGTGATTTCCGAATTCGCAAACCAAAATGTGTTCGTCGCCGGCAAATGCCAGTTCATAAGGGTACCCAAGTTGACCAAGTTGAGAGCCGGGACTGCCCCAGGTCCTAAGAAACTTGGGTTCCTCACCGGAGACATCGAAGATTTGGATCCGGCCGTTACTGGCGTCGGCGACCCAAAGGTGATCGTGTTTGTCCATCAACATGCCTTGGGGGCGTTGGAATTGCCCAGGGCCCTCTCCATGCTCGCCCCACTGGTAGACAAATTCTCCCTTGGGCGTGAATTTTTGGATCCGGTCATAATCTCCGTATTCCGACACGTAGAGGTTGCCGAGGGAGTCTTGAACGGCATCCGTGAGGAATCCGAATTCGCCGGGTCCCCGACCGTTGACACCACCAATCGTTCGGTTTTCGAGCAGTTCGCCCTCGTAAGTATAGAACAGCACGCGAAAATAGTGCGTGTCGCAAACCATGAGATGGCCGTCTTGGCTGATCGACAGGCCGCAAGGTTTGCCTTGGAGGCATTCCGGGGTCCGCCAAGATCTGAGAAAATTTCCATCCCGGTCAAAGACTTGAATCCGGGCTGTTTTGTCAACAACGTAAAGCCTGTCTTGTTCGTCGATGGTAATGGCGCGGGGCGTCATGAACCTGCCATCGTCAAGCCCTTTTCGGCCCCAGGCCAGAATAGCGTCGGCGTTTTCCGCGTTGGAGCCGACGCAGCCCGGCACCGCCAGCAGGGCGAATACTGCCAAGCTGATTGCGGCCAGCGTA
>JBLINZ010000188.1:0-10870 GCA_047639375.1 Mariniblastus sp.
AAAGAACCCAAAACAGAAACCGATTTCCGTCGCGACGATTCGCAAATCGGACAAAGCCGTCTTTTTCCAGTGGCTGCCCACGGCCAGCGAAAACAGAAACGTGGCCAAGCAAACTCCCTACTTGCAAAACTGCTTTCTCAAATTGATTTTGCCCGACAACCACGAAACCTTTGTCACACTTCGGCAACCTATCAGAATTCCTGATTTGAGAATCACCCAAGACAATTTCAGTAACCAAGTTAGGTTCGAACTGCCCGCCTTGCCTCGCGATGAAACGCTGGTCGTAGAAGTCCTTCCGATGAAAATTCCTAATGTTCCATCAAGGGTCGCGAACAACCTAATCGAGGAATCAAGCCCAGCTATCATTTGGCTGAAGAATGACGACAAGACTGGATTCTTGTGGATCCAAGTCTCGGGTGAATTGAACTCGAAAATCACACTTGAATCCAACTTAACCGTTCTCGTCCAAGGGAAAGCAATTTCGGTCATCAACCAAAAAGCCATCGATCACCTTTACAATACGCTCGCGTCAGCCGCGATCCAGTCCCAACGGATGACGACAATCACCAAGCCGCCCGGGATGCAAAAAGGCGATTTTGACAGCAAAATGGCTGCGCTTGTAAAAGACGCCAAGGCCAAACAAGCGTTGAAGACGAAGATGGCAATTTACAAAGTACTTCTCCCAAAATTCCTGAACAAACCGGTCTCCGTGCGTGTCTACTCGAAACTCGGCAACATCCAAACGGTGTTAGCGGTCACTGACCCAAAATTGTTTTCTCAGGGGAAAAAAAAGAAGTAAACCAGCTTTTTTCCTGGCTCAATGACGCCCAAACCGACGACGAATCGACCATCCCTGACGGCGAACCGCGACCCAACGTGGCCCGTTTCTCACCTGCCACTATTGAATATCAGAAACGACCTATGATCCGAGTTGGAATTGTCGGAGCGACCGGCTACACCGCCTTAGAACTGATCAAAATCTTGCTTCGTCATCCGCAAGTTGAGATAACACAACTCACGTCTCGAGATGAAACCTGTCCGCCGCTGGCGCAGGTCCACTCCAGTTTGAGGGAGCGGTTAGATCTGAATTTCTGTCCACTCGAAATCGACTCGTTCGCCAACAAAGTTGATTTCGCCTTCTGCTGCCTGCCCCATGCGGCTTCCGCGGAGATCATTTCTGAGTTACTGGCGAGAGATCTGAAAGTCGTCGACTTTAGTGCCGACTATCGCCTCAACGATGTTGCCACGTTTGAGAAATGGTACAACGTCGAGCACCCTGATCCGAATCGTGTCGGCCAAGTCGTTTATGGTATCCCGGAATTGTTTCGCGACAAAATCAAAGACGCTTCACTCGTCGCCAACCCCGGCTGCTTTCCAAGCTCCGCCCTCATCCCTTTGGCTCCCTTGCTGCAACGCGAACTGATCAAGACTTCACCAATCATCGTGGATTCCAAAACCGGGGTCTCTGGAGCGGGCCGCAAACCAAACTTGAAGTTTCATTATCCCGAATGCAATGAATCGGTGATGGCGTATGGTGTTGGCACTCATCGTCACATGCCGGAAATTGATCAAATCATCAAGCGATTTTCTGGGCTGGACATTTCGACCGTCTTCACGCCCCATCTGATCCCAATGGACCGCGGAATTCTTTCGACGATTTACGTTCAAAACAAACCCAACGTTTCGACGAATCAACTACACACGGAATTGGCCAAGTTTTATGCCAATGAGCCGTTTATTCGCGTCACGGACGATCTTCCCATCACCAAAGACGTGGCCAACACGAATTTCTGCGACATTTCCGTGCGGCAAACGGGGGACACAACTGTGATCGTTTGTGTCCTCGACAACTTGATCAAAGGGGCCTCGGGCGCCGCGGTCCAGAACTTCAATCTGATGCTTGGATTGCCCGAGACAATGGGTCTCCTGTAAACTTTTGCTCGACCAGCAATTCCCTCAACCAACGATTCAGCAATCTGCGCTGATCGCAATCCATCCAATTCAAGTCAAGGTTTTATCATGTCGCTGCCCCACGGGTTTCTATTCAACGGTGTCGCCTGTGGAATCAAAGCCTCTGGCAAGTCCGATTTGGCGATCGTCGCAACGGAGCGTGATTGCGTTGCGGCAGGCGTTTATACGCAAAATGTGGTTCGGGCTGCGAGCATTGACTGGAATCGCAACCTAACGCCAACCGGCAATTTGCGAGCGGTGGTCGTCAACTCCGGAAACGCGAACGCTTGTACCGGCCAGCAAGGCACCGACGACAACCAAACCATGGCCGCCGAAACCGCAGCCCTGATCGGCTGCACCCCCCAACAAGTCTTGGTTTTGTCGACCGGCGTTATTGGCCATACGCTCCCCATGGATTGCATCATCGCTGGGATCGCAGCAGCGACGCCTGGCCTGGGGGCGGGGATGGAAGATTTCGAATTAGCGGCGAACGCGATCCTGACGACCGACAAATCGGCAAAGACGATTCATCAATCGATCGAAGTCAACGGGCAGACCATCAACATTTCCGGCATGGCAAAAGGTGCAGGAATGATTGGCCCCAATATGGCCACGATGCTGGCGGTCATGACAACCGATGCAAAATTGACTCTGGCCGCCGCTCAAACCATCCTTCAATCCGTTGCCGACGCTTCGTTTAACCGAATCAGCGTGGAAGGCCATACGAGTACCAACGACGCTTTATTGTTGCTGTGCAGTGGTGAATCGACCGCAAGCCTGGAGTCGGAAACTGAACTCAAAGCATTCGAATCGGCGTTAACCAAAAGCTGCATCGAATTGGCCAAACGAATCCCAGCCGATGGCGAAGGAGCCACGCACCTAATCGAGATCAACGTCGTCGGAGCGGGATCGGTCGCTGAGGCAGACCAAGTGGCCCGCACCATCGCAGCAAGTGCCCTCGTCAAAACGGCGGTCACCGGCGCGGACCCCAATTGGGGGAGGATCGTTTCGGCAGCCGGCTACAGCGGAATCTCAATGAACGTTGGAGAGATCGATTTGCACATCAATGGCCACTGTGTTTTTCGCGGCGGGCAGCCTGTTAAGTTTGATGCAGCCACAGTCAGCCAAGCGATGGCAGGCAAATTCGAAACGAACATCGATCTAAGAATTGGGAACTCGGACATCTCCGCCACGCATTGGACGAGCGATCTGACGGTCGAATATGTTCGCTTCAACTCAGAATACACAACCTGATTGGGCATCGAGCAGGATAACCGTCATAGGCGTCAAACTTGCTCTGGTTCCCTCGGCAATCCGCGACCGAGCCGGCTCGCCGTCCGCCATTCCACATTTTGAGACTTAAGCTTTGACGTGGCCAACTGCCACCTCAACGAGGCTTTCTCACCCCGTGTTAGGCAGGTTTGGCATTCATGCCGAACCTGCTTTTTTTATGGCTATTGCGAGTTAATTCGAAAAGCAATTCTGCTTATCAGCAGGGCTCCGTGTTAGGGTACTAGGTTTCCCCACCGGATTCATCGAGTCGCACACCATGAAATTTCGCTTCAAACTCCCCGCTCTCCTGACCGTATTCGCTCTGCTGAGTTTGCCCGTAATCGTCGTTGGCCAGCTCACAATCGTGGGCTATGACTCGACGAATCCTAACGGAGCTAGTGGGGCCGCTTCTCCCAATCTGAACGCCGCCGAATCAGCCAGCGATGTCGTTGCCAGTCAGTACGCGCGAGGCCCTGGACTGGTGGCCAATCAAGGAATCACGCTGAATTCGAGTGGTTGGTCAACCTCGTCGAGTCTTAATTTGGGATCGGACGACTACCTCACTTGGGGCTGGACAACCGGCGCAGGAACTTACGATTTGGAAAACATGACGCTCCAGTACGATCGGTCTGGCTCAGGGCCAACCCGGTTAGCGATCGCAGTCTCCATCAACGGCGGTGGGCTTCAGACGGTATTTTCCGACTCAAGCGTCTTTATTGGCGACGAAACCCACACAATTGACTTGACCAGTTTTGACGACGTAATGAGTGCAGAATTCCGGCTGTTTGGCTACAACGCCAGCTCTGCGGGAGGCACGCTGGATATAGAAAGGTTTAACGCCGATCCTGATCCTTCTCGGGCCATCGTCGTTCGAGGTTTTGCCACCGCTGTGCCTGAGCCGACGACAAGTTTGTTGCTCACCGGGATTGGTTTGACCACGATCATTCGCCGCCGGCGACGAGCCTAACCAGACGGCCAAAAAGAGTAGGGGAGCCCCTCAAAAACGCCGAAATTGCACCGGCCAAACTGGCTGACCCGCTTTCAATCGATAGTTAAAGCCCGTTTTTTCAATAACATCGAGCCTCCTCGGTTGACATCTTGGGTTGCCTACATACCCTTAATCAATACAAAATCTTAATGAGAAACTGGGACTTGCCCAGCGAATCAGTTCAATTGACAATTTGACACTTTTTGCCGTCCCAAGGACGGTATGACGCGGAGAGAAAATGGCAGACGACCTTGTAGATCCACTGGATGAGCCAGCTGATAAAACTGCACCAGTCGAAGAAAATGTGGTCGACGACTCAATCGAAGACGTATCCGCCGAGCCGATCGACAACCTTGATGTTGAGATCGTTGATGAGTTTGACGAAGACGATTTTGACGAAGAATTTGACGACGATTTCGAAGAGGAAATCGTTGGCGAGTATGATCTCGAAGACGATCAATATGGAGCGGATTTCGACAAAGAATTTGGGCATCTGACTGACCCAACCCGGAGCCCACCTAAAAAAGCCGCCGAGCCAAAAAAAGCACCCGAGAAAAAGAAGAAGTAACGCGCGGTAGCAAGACTCCCCATCTCGCCCCTGAAATCCCCTGTGAGGGACGTCAACCTGCTCTCACCGGAACGGCTGTGCCCTCGCTCGCGCCTCTTGAAGCTCCACGAGCTCTCAACCTCCTTGGCATTCGTACCCCCACGCGTCAGCGAAGGAGTACCCTCAGTGGTTTCTCGCCGACGCCACTCTAAGGCTTTTTTGCAAACGCTGGTGAGCCCAGACGCGTCAGCGACTGGGCTTCAACCGTCATTTACACTTGGAGCCGGTTCAGAGATAATTTAGGGCTGTTTGACATTCGAAAATCCGTCTCTCGCTGAACGCGAGATTCGAACCAATCCGTACCAGGATTGTCACGTTAGAACCGTCAAACCGTAACAACCGCCTTTCTCATTGAACCGCTACGAGCCAACGCATGTCCACACCGCTGAAGGATCCCAGCATGTTCCGTCCGTTCGAAAGTAACCCGGAATTTCCCAAACAAGAAGAAGCGATCCTTGAGTTTTGGCGCGAGCACTCAATTTACGACCAATCGCTGGCGCAGCGAGCGGACGGTAAAAAGTATGTGTTCTTCGAAGGCCCTCCGACGGCCAACGGAAAACCGCACCCGGGCCACTGCTTGACGCGCGCGATCAAAGATCTCTTCCCACGCTACAAAACCATGCGTGGCTATTACTGTGAACGCAAAGCCGGTTGGGATACGCATGGCCTGCCAGTCGAAGTCGAAGTCTGCAAGGCGCTTGGGATCCACTCCAAAGAAGACATCGAAGAGTACGGCGTCGAGCCGTTCATCCAAAAATGCCAACAGTCGGTTTTTCAGTACATGCAAGACTGGGAACAACTCACCGAACGACTGGGCTTCTGGGTAAAACTCGAAAACGCCTACGTCACTTACCACCAAAGCTACGTGGAATCGGTCTGGTGGTCACTCAAGAATCTGTTTGATCGCGGCTTGCTCTACCAAGGTCACAAGATTATCTGGTGGTGGGCCCAAGGCGGAACAGCACTGAGCAGCGGCGAAGTTGGCCAAGGCTACAAAACCGTCATGGACCCTTCGGTCTATGTTCTGTTCCCGCTCGTCGACCGCGAGAATACCAGCCTGCTCGTCTGGACCACCACGCCCTGGACGTTGCCCAGCAACCAATTCGCGGCCGTCAACGAGAAAATCGAATACGCCACCGTGTACGATGCGGAACTCGGGCAGAACGTTGTGTTTGCGAAGGACCTGGTTGAAAAAATCAGCACCAAAGTCAAACGTGAACTTGAAATCAAGTCCACGGAAATGGGAACGTCGTTGGTCGGCGAACGCTACGTGCCTCCATTTGACTACTATTACAAATCGATGGGTGAGCAAACGGGCGAACGGCTTGATGGCGAAACCGAACACCTCGGCTGGCGTGTGACGGCTGCGAATTTCGTCACGACGGACAGCGGATCCGGCGCGGTTCACGAGGCACCAGCGTTCGGAGAAGTCGATTACGAATTGCTGGTCGCGGAACAGGCTCGCTTCAAACGCGGACAAGGACCAGAAATGATCTGCGCCGTCGCCCCCAATGGTAAATTCACTGCCGAAGCACCAGACTACGAAGGTGTCTGGGTCAAAGACGCTGATAAACCAATCGCGCGACGGCTCAAAGACGAAGGCAAACTCTATCACCAGGAACAGTACCAACACGAGTATCCGTTCTGCTGGCGAGCCGATGATGATCCGCTGATCCAATACCCGCGCGAAAGCTGGTTCATCAAAACCACAAAGTTCAAAGACCAAATGCTTGCCAACAACGAGCAAATCAATTGGCTGCCGGGACACATCAAAAATGGACGGTTCGGGAACTTCCTTGAATCCAACGTCGATTGGGCATTGTCTCGTGAACGCTACTGGGGAACTCCACTGCCGATCTGGGTTTGCGAATCGACCGGCGAATCCGAAGCGGTCGCCGGCTATCCGGAACTGATGGCGAAACCCGGCATGACCGGAACCGAGGTCTGGGAAGCGGCCAAAGCCGAGAACCCGGAACTTGCCGAGGACCTCAAAGTCCACAAGCCTTACATCGACCACATCACTTACGACTCGCCGTTCAAACCGGGAGCGCGGATGAAACGCGTGCCGGAAGTCATCGACTGCTGGTACGACAGCGGGGCGATGCCGTTCGCGCAATGGGGTTACCCTCACCAAGGCAAGGAGCAGTTCGAGGCTCAGTTCCCAGCCGATTTCATCAGCGAAGCACTCGATCAAACTCGTGGCTGGTTCTATAGCCAGTTGGCGATCAGCACGTTGCTGTTCGGTGAGGATGCCGCGGAAGGGCATTCAACAGTGCCTTACCCACATCCGTTTAAGAACTGCATCGTCCTCGGATTGATGCTTTCAGAATGGTGGCAAGACGCAGACAAAAATATCTACTTGTCCCCCGAAGAAGCCAAAGCTGCCCCGGGGAAGGTCGAACACAAAGTCGGCAAGATGTCCAAAAGCCTGAGGAACTATCGGGCTCCCAACGAGATTTTTGACCAGTACGGCGCGGACGCCCTCCGCTGGTTTTTCTTCGCTAAGCAACCGCCTTGGACCTCGATCCAATACAGCGAACGACAAATCAAAGAGAGCATTCCCGAGTTCCTCTTGAGGCTCTGGAATGTCTACAACGGATTCTTTATCCAATACGCCAACCTCGATGGATTCTCGCCGGCGTCTCTGACCAATCCTGGCGATTTGTCGAGCGAAAATTTACAGGACGGCGATGGCTATCGGCCGGTTGACGAACGCAGCGAATTAGACCGCTGGGTCTTGAGCGAATTGCACCAGACTCTCGACGAGGTCATCAAGTCCATGGATGCGTACGACAACTATGGTGCCTGTTGTCGAATCACGGCGTTCGTGGACGCGTTGAGCAATTGGTACGTTCGTCGCAGTCGAGATCGATTCTGGTCGAAAGAAAAACAGTCCCCGGAAAAACTGGACGCCTATTGGACGCTGTATGAATGTTTGACGACGACCGCGAAAATGGTCGCTCCGTTTGTTCCTTTCATGTCCGAAACCATCTGGCAGAACTTGAGCAGCGTCTTCGGCGATCAGGCAACCAAGAGCGTGCACCTGTGTGACTACCCAACCGCAGACGCAGGCATGATCGACGAGAACCTTTCTCGCCGAATGGGACTCTTACGGGAAATAGCTTCCTCCGGCCTCTCGGCCCGAATGCACGCAAAACTTAAAGTCCGGCAACCGTTGTCGGGTGTTACCGTGATCCTCAACGACCCGGTCGACCAAGAGTGGCTTGAAACACATGGTGAGTTGCTCAAAACCGAACTCAATGTTCTGGACGTCACCTACACCACCGACGCTGGTGATTATGTAACTTATCAAATCGTCCCGAACTTCAAACGGCTTGGCCCTCGCGTTGGCAAGCTGATGCCAAAGCTGAAGAAAGCGTTTGCTGCCGCCGACGGCGCGAGCATCCTTGGCGAACTCACCGCCAGCGGAAAATCTTCACTGTCCGTCGAGGGAGAAACCATCGAACTCGATCAAGAAGACGTCGAGGTCCGACTCCAAGCCAACGACGGCTGGGCAGCCGCTCAAGGCCCAAACGCTGTTATCGTGCTTGCCACTGAATTGACTCCAGAACTCGTCCGCTCCGGACTTGCCCGCGACGTCAATCGGCTGGTTCAAGATCGACGAAAAAGCTTGGATCTAGAACGTTCGGATCACATCAACCTTTGGCTCGTCACGGACTCGGATGAACTCAAGCAAGCGATCACTGAGAACGCGGACTACCTGAAACAGGAAACCTTGGCGAGTAAGTTGAGCCTGGACGCGGCGGGCTCAACGATCGCTGGCGAGACCTGCTCGGTTGCCGATTATGAACTTACGATCTTCATCGAAGTCGACGGTGGCTCCGATGCCTAGTCCCTTCAAAGTCACAGTCTTGATTTCCGGCGGCGGGACGACACTCAAGAACCTGATCGCCCTCGACTCCATCGGTGGGATTGATTTTGAAATCGCCGACGTTGTTTCAAACAACGCCAACGCCGGCGGCTTGGCATTCGCGAGCGACGCGGGGATTTCGAGTACCGTAATCAGCCATCGGGATTTTGAGGATATCGCCAGCTTCAGCCAAGCGATTTTCGATCGGTGTCGAGAGACGAACTCGAAACTCGTGGTCATGGGCGGTTTCTTGCGACGCTTGAAAATCCCCAGCGACTTTGAGAATCGAGTCGTCAACATCCACCCCAGCCTGATCCCATCGTTTTGCGGCAAAGGACATTACGGCAGCCGAGTCCACCAAGGCGTAGTCGACTATGGATGCAAGATCAGCGGCTGTACCGTTCACTTCGTTGACGATCAATACGACCACGGACCGATCATCGCCCAGGAAACCGTCCCGGTCCTCGACGACGACTCGGCCCTCGATTTAGCCAAACGAGTCTTCGAAAAAGAATGCGAACTGTACCCGTCCGCCATCAACGCCATCGCCAAGGGGCGAGTTTCGGTTTCTGATCGCAAGGTAGTCATTCGCAACTTGTCCTAACATCGCTAGTGAATCGAAACGCGACGAGTTTGTGTGTTTTTCAGATAAGCCGAACGCGAAATGAAGCCCCAACGAGGCTGTGACTTTTTCAACCTACCGAGCCGAAGGCGACAATGGAAACCCGATGGGCAAGGGCTTGTTGATTTAACATCCAAGTCGATAGATCGCTTAATCATTAGCCGGCAGGCGTCGGTGACAATTGCACAACGATGGTAGGCGAGGCCACACCTTCACGCACGCGGTGGGTTACTATTATTGTGCAACGCGAAAACTTACCTCCAATCAGCTCCATTTCCCAAACAACGATCCAATCATGTCGAACCTCGAAGAACTCAAACAAGATATCTGCGACATTGGCAAACGAATCTACGCCAAGAGTTTTGCCGCTGCCAACGAAGGCAACATTTCCATTCGCGTGGACGAAAACACGGTCCTTTGCACTCCGACCCGACACTGCAAAGGATTCATGACGCCTGACGACATTTGCACGGTCGACATGGACGGCAACCAAACAGCGGGACGACTCAAGCGGACCAGCGAAGTCCTCCTGCACCTCGAGATTTACCGTCGTCGAGCCGACATCAAGAGTGTCGTGCATTGCCACCCGCCACATGCCACCGCGTTCGGCGTGGCTCGAGAACCGATTCCCAATGGCGTCTTGCCAGAGCCCGACATCTTTCTCGGGGAGATTCCAATCGCCCCCTACGAGACGCCCGGGAGTCAGAATTTCGCAGAGACGATCCTGCCATTTGTCGACAAAACCAACATCATCGTCCTCGCCAACCACGGAACGGTGAGCTACGAAGCCGACATCGAAACAGCCTATTGGCTGACCGAGATCCTCGACGCGTATTGCAAGATCTTGATCCTCGCAAAGCAATTAGGCGGCATCAACTACGTCCCGTTGGAAAAAGTCAAAGAGCTCTTGGCGATGCGGAAGGATTGGGGATTTTCAGATTCACGCGATGAAACAGACGATAAGATTGCCGATTTTGCGTCCTTCAAATCGACTTGGCCCAAATCGATGCTGAACCAAACAGCGTTCCAACCACACCCCAGTGTCACGAAATCGGCCAACCAATCACCGCTACTCCAGGACCACGAACTGGACGCGCTGGCTGAACGAGTCGCTCGTCTCGTAGTCGAAAAAACCAAAAACTCAACGAGCTAGGTTTTCACTCGTGGCAGCCATTCTTGGCTCCGACGATTACATTTTACTATCAAGAATTTCGCAAAGCGACGAACGGCGAACGAACCCGTAAAGGGGCCGTTGATTTTAACGCCGATAAAGCGTCAGCCTTGGTCGCCGGGCTCGTCTCCAAACGCTTCGGACTATCCCGGAATGACCACGATCCGCCAACGGTCACGTTGCTGCGACACCCAACTCGAGTTGCGGGGTCATTCGTGTTAACTGACTTGTGCCAAAACCTCATGAATTCACGTTCGCAACAGCTACCCAGCTTGACAGCTTTGCAACCATTGTCCGCGTTAAACTTAAACGCTTAGGCAAAGCAATTCGCGCGCAGCGTGATAAGACAGAACGGTCCTCACAATTGCGCCGCTCGAGCCGATATAAAT
>JBLINZ010000189.1:0-10857 GCA_047639375.1 Mariniblastus sp.
CATCGCCATTTTGCTTTCGCACCCTTGGTCGGACAACTTCCTCTCGTTCACCTTCAAAAAGTACTCGCCCAGAGCTTGAGCCCGCTCGGAAATGGTCACTCTCGACCGGATGATGCTTCGGCCCGCAGAGTTCGCTGACTTCGGCTGCCATCACTTCTGCGACCATCTGGCGAATGCAGCCACGAAGATGATCCCGAAAGACTTGCCCTACTTCGTCAGAAGAAACTTGTCCGAGAGTTTGAAAAAGACTACAGTCCATGGTGGTCTCCCCGTCGGTTGCACCCGACGTCAAAGTTGAATATTTCGAAGGGCGACATTGTCGCCTTCGGGAGACCACTTTTCAACTTTTAACAATTATTGGGACGCTTCCGACAGGATTCGCAGAACTTGGTGTCACGATCCATAATCAGATATCGTTTGCCATTGAGAAAACCGTGTTCATGGTTGATCAGCTCGCGGGCCATCTGTTTCACCCACTCCTCATGCGGACTGGCCGTGCAGCCAGTCAAATGAACACGACGAGTTTTCTTTGTTCTGAGCGTCGGCTATCTTTTTTGACCCGACGGGATTCAGAGACAATAAGACGACTCCGTTTACCCAATTGTTAACATTGATTCACTGTCAACTTTTCTTAGGGAATTCCACTTATAGATAAATCCACTTAATCCTAACTGGTGAATTTACGGTCGAAACGGCCACACATTAATACAGCCGCAAACGTTTACGCCAATATCTGTTTGATCACTTTCATTGATTCGACACCGGTCAATCGCTGGTCGAGGCCTTGATAACGGAGCGTGAAACGCTCGTGATCGATTCCCATGCAGTGCAAAATGGTTGCATTGATTTCATTAATATGCACCGGATCGGAAATGGGGTTATAGGAATACTCATCGGTCTCGCCCAGTTCGACACCGCCCTTGATCCCGCCGCCGGCCATCCACATGCAAAAATTTCTGGGATGATGATCACGACCATATCGCTCTCGGGTCAGTTTACCCTGCGAGTAGACGGTTCGACCGAACTCGCCTCCCCAAACCACCAGCGTGTCCTCTAGCATTCCGCGTTGCTTTAAATCGGTGATCAGTGCGGCGCAGGCCTGATCGGTATCCATGCATTGATTTCCAAGTTCGACTGGAAGATTGCCGTGCGAGTCCCATCCTCGATGCATGATTTGAACCATCCGTACGCCACGTTCGACCAGGCGTCGGGCCAACAATGCACTCTGGGTAAACGAACCTGGCTTATCCACATTGGCGCCGTAAAGCTCTTTGGTTGTTTGAGTTTCCTGACTTAAATCTGTCAGCTCGGGTACGCTGGTTTGCATCCGATAGGCCATCTCATACTGCGCGATGCGAGTTTGAATGTCAGGATCACCAAACTTTTCGTAGCCCTTCGCGTTGAGTTTTCCAAGTGCGTCGAGCATCGCCCGCCGATCACTTCGATCCACTCCGGGCGGGTTGTCCAAATACAAAACCGGTTCGGCTCCTGCCCTTAGCACCACCCCGCTGTGTTTTCCGGGTAAAAAACCGGGGCCCCACATTCGGCTGTAAAGTGCTTGAGCATTAGAGCCGGCTGGAAAATTGGGAACTAAGGCGACGAAGGAAGGCAGGTTATTTGTCTCTGCACCGAGACCGTAAGAAATCCACGAACCCATACTCGGCTTACCCGCAACTTCACTCCCGGTCATGACGAACGTACACGCCGGATCATGATTGATGGCGTTGGTGTGAACTGTTTTAACGACCGCAATCTCGTCGACAATTTTCGCCGTATGAGGAAGCAGCGAACTCACCCACCGGCCGCATTCGCCGTGCTGTTTAAATTCATACTTGGAGGGTGCAACAGGGAATTTGGCCTGGCCACTGGTCATCGTGGTGATGCGGTCGCCAAGAAAATCTTTGGGCAGATCTTTCTCGAACTGTTCAACCAGATTGGGTTTGTAGTCCCATGTATCCAACTGCGAAGGGCCGCCATTCATATGCAGATAGATCACCGACTTGGCTTTGCCTGGGAAATGCGGCAGACCAGGTAATGGCGGATGCACCCGGTCTTGATTCACCGAGCCGATGGTTTGTGCATTTAACTGCGGTACCATCATCGACGCCATCGCAATCCCGCCCATCCGCAGTCCGACGTCGCCAAAAAATTGACGTCGGGTTTGGAGGACCTGGTGGTCGAACATTGGGTTTGTTTTTTTCATGACTCTCTCTAATTGCGAACAATCGCTTCGTCGAGGTTAAGTATTAGGTTGGCAACCAGTGTCCAGGCGGCCAGTTCGGCTTCATCGACGCCCGCGGGTGGTTTTGAATCGCCAAAATTAATCACCTTTTTTGCTTCTGCGGGTGCCGCTTGATATTTGGCAAGTTGGCGTTTGAAAAAATCAAGCACGACACCGGATTCCGTTGCTTCGGGCGGGCGGGCAAGCACACTTCGATAGGCAAACTCGACCCGAGCTTCGGGAGTTTTAGCCGCCTCCATGATCCGGTTGGCAAACGCGCGAGCCGCCTCAAAATGCTGGACGTCGTTCAATAACTGCAACGCCTGTAGCGGGGTATTGGTTCGATCGCGACGAATACAAGATTGTTCACGCGGAGGCGCGTCAAAATTTTCAAACATCGGATGCGGAGCGGTTCGCTTGAAAAACGTATACAACGTTCTTCGATAAAGATCATCACCATTTCCGCGTTTGTAAAATCGGGTATTGGATCCGCCAAACCCAAGCGGCTCCCAGATATTTGGTGGCTGATAGGGGTTTACCCCTTTGCCGCCCATGTCGTGTACCATCAGACCGCTAATGAATAGTGTCTGGTCACGAAGCTGTTCGGCATCGAGTCGGAATCGGGGGCCTCGCGCAAGTTGCCGGTTTTCAGGATCAGCGATCCAGCGATTTGGCGGAGCAATACTCTGCTGCCGGAAAGTCTGGCTGGTGACCATCAGCCGCATCAGTTGTTTCACGTCCCAGCCATTCTCCTGAAACCAAACTGCCAGCCAGTCCATCAGCTCCGGATGGGTCGGCAAAGATCCCTGAGTACCGAAGTCGTGACTGGTCTTTACTAGACCGACTCCAAACACTTGTTGCCAAAATCGGTTAACCGCCACGCGGGAAGTCAATGGATTCTCAGGGGCAACCAACCATCGAGCCAGGTCGAGCCGGTTAGCGCGCTCGCCCGACGGCTTCAATTCAGGCAGGACTGCTGGTGTTGAAGGGGTAACCGGTTCACCGGGCGCGTCGTATTCACCTCGAATCATGACGAAACTATCGCGAGGCTTGGGTAGATCGCGAAACACGAACGTCGAAGGAATGGCTTTGTCATAATCGTCCCGCTGCTTCTTCACCGTATTCAACTCAGCCTGCATGGCGATAAACGGTTCGCGAGTCGTCGCACAAACCTGCGATACGTAATAGTCTCGCAGACGCTTTACTTCCACAGGCTTCCGCTCTTTTTCTGGCCCCTCTTTGAGCCACTGTTTCAAATCTCCAGGTGCCCCGGGAGTATCTTTTCCCGTTTGAGTTTTTCGCCAAGCGGTGAATGATAACGTTGGATTGGTGACGGGATCGACGCGACCAACGACTCCCATTTTGTCAAAATAAGCTGTACCCCCATGAACCGTGAACGCAAAACCGTTGACTTTGTTGACGGCGGTCAGTCCGACATCGGACGCATCAAACTCCAAATTCACCCACTTCCCAAGCTCAGGCAATCCGCCTGCCGGGAACCGTTGAGTCGAATTCTGTTTCCCCCAATCAATCAAATCCGCTCCCCAAATCGCCCGGTGGCTCCATCCATTGGTGAGGAACTGGATCATGATTTCTTCTGGAGGATCTTGCGGATCAAGAAACACGTTGAGAAAAAACTTGCCACCATCAGGAGCAGTCAGGGGCTGAGCGCCTTTGTCGTAAACCGTTTGCGCGAGACCAGCACCGACCACTTTCAAAGCTTTACTACCACTGTTGACCGGTTCGTCGACCAAAACCGCTCCGGGAGCATGCACCACTGCGCCGGCGGGAAAGGCGTCTTCAAACCAGACGTGTGTTGTTTCTTGCACGGGCGGTTTTGGCTCAAGCCCAGCCGGATCGGTGTAATCGACCGTCGCGGCTTTTTCCTGAATCAATTTTCGAAGTGCGGCTTCTCGATCAACAAACTCTTTGATCTTTGCGTCATAACCTGTTGGTTTTACCTTGACGACCGGCTGTGTAAGTAGCGCATTGCCATCCATGGCCGGATCCGCATTGGAATTAAAAAACGCATAGAGCGAATAAAACTCTTTCTGAGAAATTGGATCGTATTTGTGATCGTGGCAAACGGCACATCCAGCAGTCAGCCCAAGCCAGGCTTGCGCGGTGGTGCTGGCGCGGTCGACGGCGTAACGAAAGATAAACTCTCTTTGAATACTCCCGCCCTCGCCCGTTGTCACATTGCAACGATTGAATCCGGTCGCAATCAACTGGTCTTGGGTTGGGTTAGGTACTAGGTCACCAGCAAGTTGATCGATCGTGAATTGATCGTACGAAAGGTTTCGATTGAATGCAGACACGACCCAATCCCGATAGGCCCAGGTTTGGCGTTCGTTATCCAGATGCATCCCGTGAGTATCGCCGTAGCGGGCAACATCGAGCCAGTACCTTGCCATCTCCTCGCCGAACCGAGGCGATACGAGGTAGCGATCGACCATCGCTTCATAGGCTCCATCCGATTCGTCGTTAAGAAAGGCGTTGACCTCTGCAATTGTCGGCGGCAATCCGGTTAACGTCATACTGACCCGCCGGATCAAAGTTGGGCGATCCGCTTCGGGCGAAAACGTTATTCCATCAGCGTCTAAAGCCTGTTTGACAAAATAGTCGACTCCGTCCCCCGTAGGTTTGACCGGTCGTTCAAAAGCCCAGTGTTTCTGATACTTGGCACCTTCCTGGATCCATTGGCGGAGGGTCTTCTTTTGTGCATCGGTCAGTTTCTTATGAGATTCTGGGGGCGGCATGACGACATCCGGATCGGTATCGATAATTCGCTGCCACAATGGGCTCTCATTCGGTTGGCCGGGCACGATTACCGCACCGTCGTCCGCCTTACTAACGGCCGCTTCGGGAAGATCGAGACGCAAGTCGGCTTCGCGGCTCTCTGCATCAATCCCATGGCAGGCGAAACAATTTTCCGAAAGGATTGGCCGAACGTCGCGGTTGAACGAAACTGCCGACGCCGACGCGGAATCCGTTTTCTGCGTGAAAGCGAGAACTGTTTCGTTTACTCCCGCCGTCATGATGAAGAATGCGGCCAAACCAAGGCTTGTGGAGACTCGCGTCTTCCACGGCGTCAGCTTGATATTTCGTCTTCGACGGTCGTCAATTAGGGTTTTATTTCGCATCGGCATTCGATTCAAATGGATCATCAAATTATTTTTGCCATCACCCTATTTCAGGTCATGTCTGATGGCGCTCAAAAGAGCCGCATGGCTGTACAATAACTCATCACGAAAATCACAAGCCACTACTTTACCATAGCAATCGAACCAAGTTAATCTTTATCCGGTTATCCATCAGACATTATCGAGCCATCAGGTCCCCCATTCGATCGCGATCAATTCGCCGACTGGTGTTCATTCATGCGCTACACGCTTGAGCTGTCGCGAACTGGGCGGCGACGTTTTTCGGGAAATCAAGTACAATCCTAAGTATCAACGGGAGATCGGACAAATCGCGTGAGCGAAACGAAACAACCTCTGCAGATCGACGACCACTCGTGTTGACCTAACGCCACAAAAACGCGTGAGGTCAAAAAACTCAAACGACCAGTCCGCCAGGAAAATACGAGTTCGCGAGACGTCGTGAGACCGAAAACTCGGACGAGATTGATACTGCCTTTCGACAGCGATGATCAAAATTGAAGTCGAATCCGGGCATGGGCGCAGCAGCGGCCGAGCCAATTATTTGAATTGGCAGTTTGATCAGAAAAGAGATTGCCGAACTCAAGCTGCTCGGCGATAGGAGCGGAGCAAACCACCGAGTCGAAAGTTTTCCCCACGCGGCATGGGTAAAGCTTACAGCTGGAACTAAGGTTTGAGATTAACCTCCGATTCGATCTGAAAAAGCCAATCGTATTCGCCATTTGAAGATCGGTCGCATATTTTGACCTCACGCGGTTAAAATGATCACCAACGACCAGATCAATACGCCAATTTTTTTGTTCCGAGCGTCGGCGGAGTTTTTTTGACCGCACAGGCAAGTCCGGTATAGAATTGAGAGGAAAATGAAAAGACTCACGCTTACAACCATCGCAGCCGTGCTCTTGTTGGGATGTTCAAGGAATGAACTAACGTTGGTAAACAAGGGAGTGAGTGAATGGCCTCCGGGTGACCCAGGCCGGCAGGTAACACTCCAGAACAGGAAGTTGACCAAGTAGAAACGATCAGAAATGAAAGACGCATACAAGCAACGTTCACGGATTATCAAGGCTTGCCTCGCAGCCACAATCATCATCAGCGGAATACTATTGATAGGCTGCGATAACGGATGGTCTCCCGCTTCAGATGAGAGCTGGATCGTGGGAGATTGCGAGATCCATGAGAAAATTGAGGTAACAAGAAACACATGGCCAGACGCGGTGTTCAAGCGGAGCTATTGGTTGATTCGAAGCGGGGTCAGGTTGTCCATTGGAACCTACCAAAACGAGTCATCGGTTGGCATGGTCAAGGAACCTTTTGCTGTTGACGACTGCATCGTTATCCCTTCGAGCTGTTATGTCTACCGGGTCGAACCGAACAATGGGATCAGTGTTTTCGACCCGTTTAAGGCAGATCAGTGGTGGGGCTTTGCCGAGCCTCGCGGCATAAACGGGCATTACGACTATCACGTCGATACAGTCCGAAAAATGGAAGGGACCTGGAAGCTGTCCTACGTGCTGGAAAGCGGCCTTAACGGTGTACGACCAACGGTCATCCATTTCGTATCCAAAGACAACTGGCAGTCTTTTCAGATCGAAACCAATGAGAACGAGCAGGGAAAGTAGCGCCTCCAAATCCTGAACAACGACTTTTGAGGCAAGACTGAAGCGACGTTTAGTACAATGTCGAATAACCATGCGATGAACACGAAGCCGCAGAACCGGGCGACTTTGGATTGGACAATCAACCCCCGCAACTCGGTTATCGCGGACGACTATGTGGCCAAAGCAAAATGAAGTGGAGACGAATCCGAAGATGGTCGTTGGTCATTCTTGTCGTACTGGTGTTGGCGTTTGGCGCCGTTTCATGGTTTGTATCTGAAGCGCTTGTCGCGCCGGCAAACCGTCCTGTCGGTCCACCCCCTGGTGATCTGTCCGCTGAGTCAATCAACATCCCTTCTGACTCGGGTTCTACACTTGCAGCGTGGTTTGTCCCTTGTAACAATTCGACGGCGACGATAATCTTGCTTCACCCAGTGCGCAGTAATCGCCGGTCGATGGTGGGACGCGCCAAATTGCTTCGTGACGCTGGATACTCGACGCTCCTTGTCGATCTTCAGGCACACGGTGAATCACCGGGCGAACATATTACGGCTGGATTCCTCGAACGCCATGATGTCGCGGCGGCGGTTCAATTCGTTCGTTCACAGGATCCTGATCAGAAAATTGGGATTGTTGGATGCTCCTTGGGTGGCGCTGCGACCCTGTTGGCAGCGCCCCTGAAAATTGATGCATTGGTTCTCGAATCCGTTTATCCAACCATCACCGATGCAATTCACGATCGCATCTCGATGCGATTGGGTCCGCTACATTATGTTCTTGCTCCAGCATTGCTTGTTCAGCTGAAACTACGACTTGGTATATCGCCATCCCAACTTCGACCAATTGATAATATCGCGACAGTTGATTGCCCTGTCCTGGTCGCTGCTGGTGATTTGGACCTGCACACAACGCTGGCGGAAACCAAGCGACTATACAATACAGCAGTTGAACCGAAACAACTTGTCATTTTCAATGGTGCCGCACACACTGACCTGCTGACTCACAACCCGGTTAAATACCGCAAAGATGTGGTTGGCTTTTTGGATGCTTGTTTGCGACAAACAATCGAGCCCTCCGGGCTCCAGGAATAGGCAACCTAACACCATCGCCACGAAGAAAGTAAGCTGGATCGGTGACGCAGACTATTGGCATTCGTTTTGGGCATCACCCCGTTCTTGAATCAGGCTTGGACATTAAGACTAGATTTCACTTCAGTAGGTCTTTAACGTAACTTTGAAAAAAATGTTGTTTCCATGGCACCCGAATTCGAAAACGAACCGGAGTCAGTTTCGATAAACGCCGTCTTGACGAGAAGCTTTGCCTTCTACTTCGACGAAAAAATCATTTCATCCAACAAGACTCCATCGACTCCCAACCGCCCTTTGTTGACTCCTCCTGCCAAGGTCTTTTGGTGGGCTTACGCCTTTGCCCCGACCGTGGCGCCCGTCCTGTTCGCGGTCGTGGTGTTCGTGGCGGGGTCGGCCTATTTGGCACTGAATCCTGAGAACACAGGAACGCCGATTGGGGTCGTCGCGATTCCACTGATCTCACTGACGGTGGGAGTCATCTGTTCGTATTTTGTGGCTGGCGTAATTGGAATGCCGATTGCCTTCTTGCTCCGCAGACGAAATTCCCTAAATGGCTACACGATTCACGGCGCAGCATTGGTATGGTCCATGGTTTTGGCTGTGCTACTTGGCATTGGGACTTACGCAAATACGACGCCACCACGGCCGGCTGCTGGCGAATTCCTGCTTCCCTTACCGGTGCTGTTTGTGATGCTCGCTCCCGGCATTCTGCTGTCGGCGACAACTTTTTGGTGGATGGTCTGCCGTGATAAACGGCGAGTTTCACTACGGGTTTTGTTCTTGGTGATCACTGCCATCGCCGTGCTCCTCGCACTGGCAACTGCGTTCTTTCGATAGTCTGGTTTTGAGGTGGAAACTCATGAGTCAAGTTGATTGCGATCGACCACTCGAGCGCTCTCGACTTCGATGTATTCAGCTACGAGTTCCCAGTTGTCTTCCAGGCCAAGGCCGACAGTCACCAGGACGGCGCTGTTGACTTGCTGAAGATTTGGCCTTTAGTTGATCTTTCGAGAGGCTGATTTGTTCAAGAACTCGTCGGACCCGGGTGGTTGTTGGAATGGACAGAAACCGACCATTTCGACGTTTTCGGGGAACTTGAGTTAATCGGAACGAGCAAGTTAGTTGAGCCCGGTTTAACCCCCGTCAGTGAGGGCAGAATCGATCCAACCTGGATCCCGAGGTGCGTCGTCAAACGTTCGTTTCGGTTATCATGTTTTCCACGGCCAACTCGACTGGTGGAGCAGCCCATCTTGAAGGGAACTTGGTCGCACAAAAACGGAAAACCCGAGAGCGTGACATTCGACTACGAAACGGAATTGACGGCGGCGGCCGGCGAAGTAAGCCGATGGCCCACTCCGGGACGCCCAACAATCCGCGGAGGGATGTCTGCGTTGGCGAAAATACCTAAACGACAAAATCAGCAAACGTGAAGACGACGGCGAGGAGTGGTGATTTCATGGCTTTGCAACAGAACCTCACTCAGGCGATGAAGGGTCTTTAACGACGTAGTAATACTGAGTCGTTCCGTCCTCAAGCGTAACTGTTCCAGGATTAGATTCTCTTGGCCACGTTGTAAACAAGTCGACGAGGTCTTCGTAATGATCGACGACGTCTTGTAGTGTGTTGATTTCGAAAGGGATCAGTTCGCTGTATGGGCTTCCAAGTCCGAGTACGATGTGTCCACCAACGTAATCCGACTCGACCGGCTTGCCCGTCGCTGTCATATATGCACCCATGTGACGACGTCCGGAAACATTAAATCGCCAATTGCCAATTCGACTCACGTAAAACCTGCCAGTGTCCTCGTAGTGTCTCAAGCCTCCAAGTTGAATGATCGAATCTGGATGACCATCGACAGAAATGCTCGTGCTATTTATTTCCTCAGTAACATCAATATGGGAATGCAGTGAAGTGATCGAAATCCCGTCAACTTCCGCTAGAACGGAATGGACCTGACGTCGTTCGGCATAGTACTGATTTCGAGCGGCAACAAACAATGCGCACATCACAGCCACTGCAGCGGCGGCGAGCAGCAGGCTTTTAATTCCAAATCGCAGGCGGTAATTCTTTCTCATTTCCATTCGATTTTTCTTCGCCGTTTTTCGACATCCACAAGGACCGCATGAAGGTAGTTGAATCACTTAATGGCCGTCGACGAATCAGCCAGAGGAGCCGTGATTACGAATAGCATGCAGAGCAAGCCAAACCAGACGATCGCAATTGATAATGGAGGCTTCATGTGGGGCATTACAACAACCGTAATCCGGGCGGCGAGATTTCGCTGTCCATACAAATTCTGCGTGATTCGACGGCCGGTTTAAGCATTTATTATCTGGCTTGTTTCGCAGCTACGTTCCACCCCAAAAAACGATTTCGACGCCGTCCTTATTGTAATAGACAAGGTGCCCTGCCGTAGATCCCATCGGAAACCACTCGGCACGATAATTTACCATCGGAAGCTGTGAAGCCAGAACATCGGACATCGTGTTGGTGGTGTCCGTAAACACGAACGACATCGGTACAAGGTCTGACTGACGTAGTTCCGCATCACTTTCGAAAGCGGTTCCCGGCGGCCCCAGCAATTGATGAACGCGTTGAGCGGAATCTCCCAGGCGTATTTTCCGCGCGTCACGAATTGGCTTCCGTACATACAGAATGGTTGAAATCAATACCGCGACAACTACCGTTGCGATAAGCAATCCACGAGTGCCAAATCGCAGCGAAGATTTGGAGGCTTGGCTATTCATGCGATCTTCGAAAGCTGGACAAAATTCAGGATAGCCGGGCCG
>JBLINZ010000190.1:0-10795 GCA_047639375.1 Mariniblastus sp.
GAATTATTCCACTGGCTGCCACTGCCGGTCACCGTCGCGGTCCCCGTCGAACCGGAAAATCTGCCGATGACGCCCCGGGAATTACTAACCAGGCCCCCCTCCTCCACGCTGAGCGTCCCGGTGCCTGATTCGCCCACATACAACAAATTCGAATTATTCCACTGGCTGCCACTGCCGGTCACCGTCGCGATCCCCGTCGAACCGGCACTTTCGCCGATGTAGCCGTTGGTGTTTCCTGCAACGGCGCCCGCTGTAATATTGAAATGTCCGTCATGAATCAACAAATCATCGTCAACCGACAACCTCGTTCCCGCCGAAGCGGATCCATCCAGAATTAGCGTTGCTCCACCCGTGATGGTTGCACCGCCATTGGCAACATTGAAATGCAATCCTTTGACCGTTGACGTTGTGGAGCCGCCCGAAAGCAAGAACGCAGAACTGGAAGTTGAATTGAGTGTTAATTCGTATTGAGTTGCCGTGGTATTATCAAAGGTGTAATTGCCCGCCAAAATCTGCAATTCGCCCGTATTGCGGTTCCCCGTTGTTGCATCCCAAACGATCGTATCGGTGACCGCCATCTGGAACCGGGCAATATCGTTGCTGCCCGGGGGGCCACCCGGTGTCCAACCGGTTCCGATATCCCAATAAGGAGAAGTCGCATTCCAATCGAAAGTCGTTTGAGCATGCGCCGAGTTGCCTAGCAGTCCAAACGCCAACATCGTCGAGACCAAGCCGGCCAACGACAACGCAAATGTTCTAAATCGCAACAATGAATTGCGCATGAAAGTATTCGTTGAGAAATGACGCATGTCGGAACCTGAGGGATCGGAAGAATGGATTTCACCTCACGTCGTGATTTCCGCACATGGTTGCAAAGATAGCGGTAAAGCGTCGTTCGAGGGATTGTCATACTACATCAGTATCACTTTCATTGTTGCTTAATAACTGTTTGCCAGATTAATCTTTGGAAGCATGCAACCCATTCGAGGGGATCTGCGATCATGCTACGGCCAGTCCTGCGTTTGTGATTTCCTGAATTAATCGCCGCTCGAACTATGCTGGTGAATGAAATGACTTAGAGCACACGTTCGTTATTGACAAATCTTGCATCTATTATTCCATCCGAGTGAGACCGAAAACCGATTCCGCGCTCCTTAAATCCTCCGTTAACACTCAAATTTCAGGCTCAAGTCGGCAATCCAGCCAGTCGAACTGCCCATACAAATTCGACGTTGCGGAGGACGCGATGCCGAGGAACGAACAACGGCCAACTATGTTGCTTGGCGGCAGCGAAGCGTCACTGTTATAGTCTTCTAGTGCCCTGTTGGTTTGGCGGCTCTGCCGATTCTTAGAGCCGATCTGGCGCTCGATGGCGTGAGTCACGAAAAACGAAACAGGGTCAATTGGATCCTCTCAAGTGCGAAGTGAACGGACCTTGGCAATCGGGGGCAGCGATCTCCAGCAAGTTGACAAGCGATCGCAGCTCGACAGCGGTCAATCGGATTTTAAAACGTCCACCAGTTGCATCAAGTCCCGTTCACTTGGAGACATATTGGGGGACAGTATCCGTAGTTGATGGAGCTGGTCTCGGGTTTCATCGTGTGAAACCATAGTGAGCTTGTCCGTTGACATCGTAAAGGTCGTTGGTTCGAGTCTATAGGAGTGGAATGACACCGTGGAGTGCGAAGACTGCAACGGCAAATCAGCAGCTTACCTGTCCATCAGCCCCGTCTGCTGGACGATCTAGCTGGATTCGGCCAGCCCTCTTGGTTGTTCCAAAAAATTAGCCCCTCGGCGTTGTGCCTGCCACCAAATAGCCAACCAGTTTGGTCAGTTTCGTCGTCGTCAATTGTTCCCGCAGGTCGTTTGCCAGTTGCATCAAACAGCGTTCGCAGGTGCAACCATTGGTGCAACGCTCGCTGTTTGACGCGGGAAACGCTTCTATAGTTGGGTTTTGAACTGTATCGCCCTGCCTTTGCAAGGCAGGGGTTGAGAGTTCGAGTCTCTTCGTCTCCACTTAAGAATCGCCTTTCTGACCAATTCTTTGGTTTGAAAGGCTTTTTTTATGCGCCGCCACGGTGTCCGCTGCTCTGGCAAGCATGCCACGCCCACATCGAACACGCCTCCGTTGGTCGTTTGTTGGAATTTTTCGTGTCGAAAAATTTTGCCACGGACGTTTAATAGGTTACAATCACGGCGCCTCATCCAAGTCGTCATTTCCGGTTAACCATGACTTCGTTCTTGTCCAGATTCGAATAAAATCGAACACGAAGATCAAATAGTTTTGAGGCATCAATGTCACGACAAGCGGTATTCGAAGCGAGTCTTCGCTATTTCCTCACACCAATCGGTAGGTTCCTAGATGACCCGACCGTGACTGAGGTCATGGTCAATGGACACCGTCAGATCTTCATTGAGCGAAAAGGCCAAATCGAATCGACGGATGCTCAATTCTTGTCCGAAGACGCACTTCGATCAGCCGTCAATAATTTGGCCCAATCCGTGGGGCGAGAGATCAACGAACGCCATCCGGTCTTGGATGCCAGGCTCCCAGACGGATCTCGTGTCCATGCAATCATTCCGCCCAGTGCACGCAGTGGAACCTGCATTACCATTCGAAAGTTTTCTCGCGAACCATTGACGCTGCATGATCTTCTCAAATTTGGAAGCCTCACCGAGTCAGCCATTGAGTTTCTGGAAATCTGCATTCGCCTTCGTAAAAACGTGATCATCTCAGGTGGAAGCGGAACGGGAAAAACTTCGATGCTGGGTGCCCTTTCTGATGCCATCCCAGAAACCGAACGTATCATCGTGATCGAGGACACCTCCGAACTTCGACTTCACCAAAATCATTGCCTCTACCTTGAGGCGCAGCCTGCGACGAAAAAACTTCAATCGGCACTCAGTATTCGTGAGCTGTTTCGATCATCGCTGCGAATGCGTCCGGACCGAATTATCGTCGGCGAAGTCCGCGGCGGCGAAGCTTTGGATCTAATCCAATCGATGATCAGCGGTCACGAAGGAAGCCTCTCCACCGTCCACGCCAGTTCCGCGATCGACGCCCTGGTGCGACTCGAGACGCTTTCCCTGATGTCAGACGTTGAGATTCCAGTCTATGTCGCCAGAGCCCAGGTTGCTTCAGCGATCGATGTGGTCGTGCAATTGACTCGATCCAACGAAAATGGACGTCGCCGCGTCAGTTCGATCACCGAAGCCGGTCGATTGAGCGCTGATCAGCAGTATCAATTGTCAGAATTGTATTCGCTCCGACCCCGAAAAATTGCCAAAGGCAAACAAGGGAATAACCCTGACTCAAAAGATGACCTGGAACTTCATTTGACCGCCACAGGGAACCTACCATCCTTCTCCCAGCAGCCCTTCGAAAATGGGATGGATGCCCGCATCCAAGTCTCCCAAGACCTTTGGTCCAAGCCATCGATTGCAAACGAATAGATAAGCATGACATTCCGTTTCAACAACCAGAAACATCAGCCACCGCGGATCTTGACGCGTTGCCGGCCACTCAGCCGTCGCGATCGTGATGGAAAAGCAAATGGCCAGTCAAGAACTGGATCCGCCAGCATGGATTACGTGCTGGTGTTAGCCGTGATCTTACCACTGGCGACCTTTTTGTTTCTGGTCGTCCCTAGGATGATTTCGCTAGTTTACGAAATGACCATTACGATCGTCGGATCACCCTTGATGTAAAATGACCTCCGCCGACGATCAAAACGATTTAAAATACAACTGCTCTCAACCAACCTTAGACCGCGAAGAATCACTCAACGAAATTAGGAGAATGACGATGAAAAAACTTGGCATCCAGGATTTACTTCAGCGGCTTCATGACGACGAAAAAGGCGGCGTCAGCCTGGAAACGATCTTAATCATCGGGGCAATCGCGTTGCCGATTTTGATCTTTCTGATCACGATTGCATGGCCGCGCGTTAAGCAGCTGTTCTATACCGGCATGAATGACCTAGAAAGTGGCACGCTAACCGGACAACAAGAATAGATGGTCGCCACGGTTTGCCTTTGGGGACTGATGATCGTTGCCACGGTCACCGACGTTCGCCAACAGAAGATCTACAACTGGACGACTTACAGCGGAATCGGTTTGGCGTTGCTGTTGGCCAGTTTGGAATCTTTGAATCGAGAGAAAAGCTGGTCGGAGATCGAGATCACTGACAGCTTGATGGGCTTGCTGACTTGCGGCGGAATCATGCTTGTCTGTTTTGTGTTGTTTCAGATCGGAGGCGGCGACGTCAAGTTATTGGCGATGGTGGGAGCATTTTTGGGAACCGAACTCGGGATTGAAACTCTGCTTTGGACGTTTGTGATTGGAGCCGCTTCAGCGGCCATCATACTGATCTGGAAAATTGGAATCTTCAGCCTGAGCAAACGTGTCATTCATCAACTGATGTGCAAACTGGGTCTGGGACAATGGGACGAGCTATCTGAAAACGAGCGGACACAACTGAAGCTACCGCTGTTCTTAGCACCCGCTGCTTCGATTGCAGTTTTGATTGTCAAAATGGGTTTTTTAAAATAGCCGGTACTTCTCCATAGGTCTGGGCAGAACAATTCAAGCAACGCAAGAAAGGCGGACCCCATGACACCTCCCGTATTAGCATCCTGCTGGCCTTGGATCGGTTGGGTCGTCGTCAGTGTCGTGGCTGCCCGTCTATTGGTTGTCCTCAGCGGTGCAAAATTGAGTCTGGCCCGATTGCGATCAATTCACCACAGCCAAGACGGCAGCGTTCAGAGTTTGAGTTTCGTCCTCACGCTCCCGTTTTTTGTGATGATTCTAATGATGATCATCCAGGCGAGTCATGTCATGATTGGCAATATCGTGGTCCACTACGCCGCGTTTGCCTCGGTTCGCTCTGCCTCGGTTTGGATCCCGACGAACACCAGCCAGTTCGAGACGACCAATCGAATCGGCGAAATCAGCTTGCTCCAAACCACCGCAGAAGGCGAGCAATACCTGGTCTACCAAATCGGTGACAAGTTCACGAAAATTCAACAAGCCGCGACGCTTGCCTGTACTTCACTCGGGCCTTCACGATCGCTCGGCTATCAACTTTCTAGTGACGGGCAAGCGACCTATTTTGCGTTGACCAATCACTTTGCCGGACTTGATCCAGAAGCCAATCGTTCGGGCTTGATCGACCAACGGCTTTACAACAAGCTGGCCTACTCGATGTCCAACACCAGCGTTCGCTTGACGTTTTGGCATCGCAACACGCTGTTGGCTAATCGATACCGGGATCCGCCGCTCCAAGTCCGGTATGGCGACCCGCCATTCATCGATGAGTTTTACCCCAACGAAGTCGGTTGGCAGGATGAGCTGACGGCCCAAGTCACCTACAACTTGCCGCTATTGCCCGGCCCGCTGCGATTCTTCGCCCCGAAGGTCGAAGGCGAAGTCATTGATGCAACGGAATCGGGCTCGCCGAACGTCGACTCCACCGGCAATACATTCGTCTGGCCAATTCATGCTTCGGCCACGATGGGAATCGAAGGAGAGAAACCGCTGATCGCGTTTTGGCAGGAGGAGTTCAATGAATAAATCATATTTTTACCTATCTCGGCAATGGTGCCAGTTCATGGATCGATGCCAATTCCGGTTACGCCGATTGCATTCGGACCAAAGTGGATCGATCAGCATTTCGACCGTGTTCGCCTTTATTTTCTTGACCATGGTTTTGGGCATGGTAATGAATATTGGCAGGCATGCCGATCGCAAGATCAAACTCCAAAATGGTGCCGACGCCGCGACTTATACCGGTGCGACGGTGATGGCTCGGAGCATGAACACGTTGGCGTTCACCAACCACTTAATGTGTGACGTGTTCGCGCTGACGGCTTATTTGCGAGAAGCACGGGACCAAAGTTCCGCATCGTTGACGCCGGAGATCCTAGCCGGCTGGACGACGATGGCGGAAGAATTCGCTGACGCTCCTCATCAAAAATTCATTGATTTGAGTCGGGGGATTCCTGCCAAGACGCCGTTGGAAACCGATATGATTGCGGAGTTCACCCTTCAAAATGCCGCCGTTTCAGAACAATTGCTTCCAGTCATGGAGCAGATCCTTGAATTTGAGATGATTCCTGAATTTCAACGCGCACTCGTTATTGCGACGCCCTCATTGGCCAATGAAGCGGCCTCTGAAATTGCTTCAAGGCATGGGCCTGTCGACCGCGGCTTGAGCTCTGACGAGGACCGATTCGGTGAGTCACCCATGGTCGCGGCGATGTGGCAAACCAACGGCGAGCTATTCGGAACACTCCGAGAGTCTGGAGAAAGCCAACTCCCGGTCGCCGATCCTATTTTTGACACGACACGACATCAACAAGCCTATTTCGCCAAGGCCGTCAGAGAACGGTCGAGCGCTGCCAATCGCTATTTGAGCATTCTCAATCAATCGATGCTGAGAGATTTTGACAACTACACGAAAATGTCTCAGTTCTCCAACCTGTGGCGCGGATTCACCCAAGCCCAACTTCGTCAACTGTTGACCGTTGAGTACCCCTCTCGCAACTTGCCGTACCAGATTCGTCGTTTCGACGAGTCCCAATCGCATTCTTGGATTGAACAAGACTACATGTTCGTGGGTGTGACGTATTGGAAGCCGATGGTGGAACGCCTGCCTGGCCTGTTCTCCAACCCCATCAACGGAGACCCAATGGCCTTCGCTCAATCTCGGATCTTCATTCCCAGACGCAGACTCTTACTTGACACGTATCAACCACCGGAAGACCAAATATTCTCCGTCGGTGGACCGACGCATCGGGATTTGATGAACCAAAACTGGACGGCTCAGCTTGCCCCCGCAACCGCACCGACGATTCCCACGATCCTGCAATCCACGCCAAACATATCAAACGTTGAATTACCCAACATCAGCGGATTGAGTGCCAGCGAATTTCGCCGATTGAATACACATTAGGAGATTTAGATGCAAACATCATTGATTTCCAATGCGGTGCAATCCAGACCGCTAAAAGACCAACGCCGGGGACTTGCTCCATTGGAAATGGCACTCGTGCTACCGTTGCTCATGCTTTTCATGGCCGCCATCATCGCGTTCGGTTTTGCCGCCAGCTGGAAAATGCGGTCCGACGTCGTGGCCAGAGATTTGGCTTGGCGTTCGCGGCATCCTCGTTGGGCCAATTTTGAATCACGAGCACAAGAATGGCCGGAGCCAGGCACACTAGAGCGTTTCCCCGGCGCCAATTTGACGACCTTTGATAATGACGACATCCTTCACGCTCCGATCATTCGAGGCGAAATCCCTCATGTCAACGTCAACCATGATCTTCTGGATTTCTCCCGTGACGTGGTGATCGGTCGAGCCAGTATTTCCCGCTCGCCGCCGATCCTCCCCCGCATGGGGCGCATGAATTTCGCCACGGAACATCCGCTGCTAGATACCAATTTTCAATATGGACCGATGGGGATTTCCAATCGATCGAGACGAATTCCAATCATCTACGAAATCGACCTAGATTTCATCCGTGGTTCTAGCAGTTTTCAAGCCACTGTTTCTGCCATCCTGAACTCGGTCGACCGACATCTGTTAGCAGCATTAGAAAATGATCCAGAGTTCATCGAATGGTATGGACGAGCCCCAGATTTTCATCCGCGAGTCTCAACCCGTAACTACGACCTGAATCCCTCGGTCGCTCGGAGGGGGCAAGTCGCCTCATTGATGTCGGCGATTGATCGACTTCCACAAACGATGGTCCAAGCCACGATCAGCCTCTACCAAGAGCAGCTGGATCACGAACCACCTCTGGCTGCGTCAACTCAACAAGCACTTGAGAACAAGATCGAAGAACTACGAGAGTATTTACGTTTGCTAAGAGATCGATAAGAGTCGGCTTTAGGCTTAATCAATCTGTCAACACAAAGAACAAGGTAGATGGCGAATCGTGAACTCAATTTGAAAAAATCCGCACCTGCGAATACTATCTCTGCGCTCGATGTCAAGGCTCGCACCCCGGAAGCGATCACCACCTCAATCGTTTCGACCAATTCCAAGGGCTATACAGGACTTGGCACACGAATCAACAACTGGACAAGCAACATCATTTCGACAGCGATCGTGATCGTCATCGCGGTAGTCGGCGGGGCCCAACTGGCTTCTTCCTGGAGCGTGCCGAAGCAAAAGACCCCGGAGCTTTTGAAGCTTGCCGATGCTTGGCCCTCCCTTGAACATTGCTCATTAGAATTCGGAACGTCGGCAATTCAATTAGCTCACCAGACTTTCATGGGTGACGAAGCTGCCACGCGAGCGTTTCTGGTTTCGCTTTGCAAGCAAACGATGCTGGACGGGGCTGAGGCTGCTGGTCCCGTCGGCAAACGCGAATCCGTTCTACTTGCGCATTCCAAAAACCGCTCCCCGATCGAACAGTCTGAAGGGCACTGGCGCGTGTTTGCTGGAGGCGAGTCCAGTGAGGTGTCTGTGCTACCCATGGCGTTCGGTATTCGGGACAACCTCAAGCCCGATGATTCAGTGGCACGTTCCGGATCCGAGACAACCTCCCGTCTTGCCGTCTGGGCGATCGCGGTTCCCGGACAAATCACCGACAACTGGACGACGTTGGTGGGAACCGCCTCCACACACGGACAAGACTTGGGCGTAGAAGGCCAAATGATCCCGGCAGATTCCCAGCGAACGATGTCCATTTCGGACCAGGGTGGATCAATAATCGGCTTTCAGGGTGGCGAAATTCGTGATGCGTTCACGTATTACGATAACCTAGCCCAGTCCCAGGCTTGGAAAATCAAGCAACCATGGCATCGAACCGGCGAGACTTGGACCTCCACTTTCATCCCAAAGACAAAATCTGTGGTGGCAGGCATTCACGTTCGGCTCAACGCTAATCATACTGAATTGTCGAGCGGAATACTGATATTTCAATTGCGAGTCCGGTAAGAAACTTTGCGACAAGAGTACACACCAAAGCTGACGTAGCCCAATGAGCAAAAGCCCCAGTGGAATCAAAGAATGAATAATTGGATCGGATTATTGATCGCACTCTCCTTGGCACTCGTGGCGGGCGTGCTCAATTGGAAATATCTTGAACGCAAGACCGAAGAAATCGAACTGGTTTCGTTTGTCGCCATCAAGGACGGCGTTCGAATCAAACCCGGCGAGACGTTCTTGGAAAAGCACTTCGCGTCGTTGGACATTCCCCGAAAAAGCGTAGGGTATCTACGCGAATCGGCTGTGCTGTTCGAGGATCGTCAAACAATTGTCAGCATGAAAGCCGTTCGTTCTTATCGAGGCGGTGACGTTTTGCTCAGGCAAGAACTCAAGACACCGCCCGCCGAGTTTAAACTTGGGAAAGACGAGTTGGCCATCTGGATTCCAGTCGACAGCGGCTCGTTCGTATCTTCCCTCGTAACCCCTGGCGATATGGTTTCATTCTTTGTGGGATTACCCAAAGCCTCTGTCGCCTCCAGCGAATCAGCCACTCCAGGAATTGACGATCATGATCCCGAATGGAATCTGGACGGTGTGCAACCTATGAAAGCCGCGCCACCCATTGCATTTGGTGACTCGGAACTGATCGGACCGTTTCGCATTCTTTCATTGGGAGGACGACTGGGCAGCTATCAAGTTTCCAAAGCCAGTGGACAGTCCAGTGCCCGAGAAAACACCATGGGCATTGCCGTTCGCAAAGTCGGGGACGGGGTCGAAGCCAAGGCAGAAAAACTTTTGAAGCACGTCAATTCGTCAACCTTCCGACAAGCAGGCGTGCTTCTGCATCCACGAGAGTGACGAATCCATCAGGTTTTCCATCCAATTCCATAAAACTTCAACGTCAGCATCCACGTGAAAATCTGGTTCAACAAAATCAATGAAAGCCGTCGTTCGATTTTTGAAGTCAACGACAAGGACCAACAGGGCGAGCCTTTGCAAGTTTCCGTCACCATCGGACGCGACCCAGACAACATGCTCGTACTGGACAGTCCGTTGGTATCACGACGTCACGCAATCGTGCGTCGCGTCGGAAACGATTTTGAACTGGAGAACGTCGGGCTTAATATTTGCATGATTGGTGAATCAGACGTTGGGGTAGGGGAGACGGTCCGTTTTAACAGTGGCATGCCCGTTCGAATTTGGCCGTTCACGCTGAGCTTCGAATTGGAAACCGTTCCGCAAGTCAGTCGAGCCGAGTTCGATAGCCATGTGCGCAAAGTCATGGCGAATCTTGAACAGCGAATCCATAAACAATTACTGGAGCGGATGGACCTCGTCGGCATGGAAAGCTCGCGAACGCCAGATCAAGCCAGCATCTTGCTGCTGGAGAACAATATTGAAGACTGCTGTCGAGAGATGCAAGTCTTTACGGAATCGAACGAGGAACTACTCAACAATGTCGTTGGGTTGGTTCTGCGTGATCTCTTGACAAATCAAATCATTCTCGAGGGCGGCCAGGATTCCAAAAAACTAGCGGCACTTTCCAGTAATGAGTTTGATGTTCCAGCGACACTTATCCCGGAACGCGAAACGGAACTGCAAAACTTGATGCGCATGCTCAAAGAGCAACTACAACTCGACATCACGAAGGATACTAGCGAGAAAATCAGAATCGTCGACCAAAAAGCACAAGCTGCGTTCCCCTCGCTCAACCGATTCTTGCATGCGGAGTTGAGAAAATACATCATTCTCAGAGCCCTCAAAAAAGACCTCAAGGATACCGTGTTTGGTTTCGGGCCCCTTCAGGATTTGCTTCGCGTGCCTACGATCACCGAGATCATGGTGGTATCCAGCGACCA
>JBLINZ010000191.1:0-10795 GCA_047639375.1 Mariniblastus sp.
AGCGAATTTGCTCGATGGCCAACCAGGCAAACAACGGCATCAGCACGACCGGATAGATTTTGGCTCCCACAGCGAGCGGCAATATAACCGCAGCAGCTATCGGGATGAGTAGCTTCGATTGAACGATAAGGCGATCGGTCGTGCGACGGGGTACCTCAAGGGTTGGGCAGAATTGATCTCACGACCGCTGATTCCGCTGTAAAAAGTCGGTCGACTCAAAGTCTGGCGGGGGGCCGAGTAATATTGGATGGGCGTCTGACAGCCTTGATTGTACGTGTGCGATGGCAAACGAACGCCTCTCGGTTGCGGGATTGTCGATTTAATACACGAGACGACTGTAAAACGATTGGCAAGCAACCGCAGCCGCTTCAAGCCTCCAACTCGGCCGCGTGCTGACTTGTCGATAAAAACACAACTCGGTGCGTATTGACGGAAGTCACCTACTAATCAAACAATCGCACCTTGGCATCCAGAACCGCAACCGGCAGTGCACCCGAAACAGTGTTGCCCCAGAATAATTTCTCGGTTGGCCAATCGCTGAATATCAAATTCGTGGATGGTTTTTGGAGCATCGCCTGTCAGATTCAATTCGAGCATCTGATTGAAATCGCAATCGTACAATTGGCCGTCCCAGCCGATCGAAAGCGTGTTGCGGCACATCAGCCCCTCGATAGCACCGGGATTGAACGCTTCTACAAGCTTATTCATGTACGCCTCATAATCGCCGGTGCGAATCAGAAAATCGAGGTAGCGGCTAACGGGCATATTGGTGATGGTAAACAATCGATTGAATTGAATTCCAAACCTGGCTTCGAGTTCGCGGTGATAATCCTGCTCGAGTGTCGCTTGGTCGGGAGGCAAATCGGGGCCCACCGGATTGTAAACGAGCGTTAACGTCAGCCCGGAATCCGGCTGGCCGTAACCCAGTGCGTTGAGTTGCCGAAGGGCTTCGATGGATTTCGAATAAGCCCCTTCGCCGCGTTGGGCATCCGTATTCTCTTCCAGGTAGCAGGGCAGGGAGGCCACGATTTCAACTTGGTGATCAGCCAAGAATTGCGGCAAATACTCATACCCTTTGGCCAATAGAATCGTCAGATTACAACGGTCAATCACATGCCGATCCAGCCCCCTCGCGGCTGAGACGAACTCGCGAAAATGCGGATTCATTTCTGGGGCTCCACCCGTCAAATCCAAAGTTTGGATCCCAGGATGACGCTTGAGAATATCGATACATGTTTCGATATCCGAGCGCTGCATGATCTCACGTCGATCAGGGCCCGCATCCACATGGCAATGGTCACAAGTCATATTGCAGAGTTTGCCAAGATTGACTTGCATGATCTCGATTCGGTCCGCCGTCAGGCCATCGATGCCCGAGGCCTTTAGTCTGGACGAAAAACGAGTCGCACTTTGATCGGGCGTGAGCACCACCAGTTGCTCGGCCGCGTTCGCCAGCGGATTGCCACGGTGCTTTAACGAGGTCTTCGGAATCAGCGACGTTTTGGAATTCATCAATCGACGTTTCTTTTGGCTTCAGCGATGTCAGGCCCGCAATCGGATGCGTAGCCCGTGACGATGAAGCGAACAAGTTCATGCAAGCATCAACCGGGAGGTCGCCGCAGTGGAAGAAATCGAAATACCGGCGTGCAGTTTTGATTCTCGACTCGCGGCGACTGGATTAGCAACAGCTGTCGCCGCCGCAACAATCCTCGGCCTGCTTGCTGTTCAATTGGTACAACTCCCCCTTGATTTCCCTTGCAGTTCTGACTCGCTGTTCGCAATTGGAAAGCTCGGCTTGATCGAGCGGGACCTCTTGATAGGGCTCGATCGGGAAAAATGAGTCCGCGTATTCTCCGGCTTGAAGCATGCGAAACGTGCGATCGCACACAGCCATTTTCTGACCGCGAACGTAGGTGTGTCCGTCGTCGTCTTGGATTTCCTTGAAGGGGCCCCGGTAGATGACCGACTGATTTCGCTCGTAACAGGGAACCGGATCCGGCTTGAATGCAACCACGGTTACCGAACGGAATTCGATACCTTCGACTGTTTGCCAAGGCTCAGATTCCCGCTTCGCTAGATACATGCCCTGGAATCCGGCCCGAGCAAACTCCTCAAGAAATTGGTCTTCACGCCAAGCCCCAGAGATACAGCCTGACCAGAGCGTCGGGTCATTCTGCATATGCTCGGGAATGTCTTCATCGGAAACAATATCGCTGATCGCTGCGCGACCACCGGGCTTGAGAACGCGGAGCACTTCCTGAAAAAGCTGCGCCCGGTCTTTAGGCTGAACCAGATTGAGAACGCAATTGGAAACGACGCAATCCACGCTGTTGCTTTTGACCAAAGGGCTTTCCGCGGATAGCCGTTGCTCCAATGCTCGTTCAGCCAATATGGCTTCGAGTCCATCCGCCGTGAGCTTGCGACGCTCTTCTGAATAGAGCTCTAAATCAAGCTGCAGGTTCTGAATCATTCCTGCCCGAAACGAGACGTTATCGAATCCAACTTTCGCTGCGACCTCGGGTTGGTAGCTACGCGCGAGATCGAGCATGGCTTGATTGCAATCCACACCAATCACACGGCCGTTCGCCCCCACCAATTGACTCGCGATGTAGCAGAGCTTGCCTCCGCCTGAGCCAAGATCGAGGACGGTGTCGCCCGCTCGGACGAACGGAGAAGGATCGCCGCAACCATAGTCACGCTCGATGATCTCTTTGGGAATGGCCTCCAAGAGATCCTGGCGATAGACGACTGGACAACAAAGCTCAGGTTCTCGGGCCTCGGCTGCTTTGGCATACCGTTCTCCGACCGCGTTCTCGAATTCCAATGTTGACATTCCGTTAAGCTTTCTTGAATCAAATATTTTCAAACTAGATGCGAATCGCCATGCACTCGCTAACTACTTGTATCGCTTGACGCTCCGCGCAGCGACTCCTTACATGACTCGCGTTACAAAACATCGATCTGCAGGCGTTGTTTGAATCTTCGTCAATTGTCATTAAAATCGAATTGTCGTGTAAGGAATCACGCCAATTGCCGACTTATGCTGCAAGGCGTGTTTTTTCGGGCAACGCGGGTTCTCATTCTTCGTTTTTAGCGAATATTTGTATTGAATGAAATCGCTTCCCCATAATTTTACCTAATTCCGATGACCTTCTATCCGATGACCTTCCATGACTCCAGACTCCTCCGAACCAGGCAAGACCTCCGATCCCGGAACCTGGCTCGACGAATACGGTGATTTTCTTTTTCGATTTGCCGTTTCCCGTTTGAGAGACCCCGATCTCGCAGAAGAGGTTGTTCAAGACACTTTTGTCAGCGCGCTGAAAAACGTAGAACAATTTGCCGGTCGGAGCAGTGAACGGGCTTGGCTGATCGGGATCGTCAAGAACAAAATCATCGACGTATTTCGAAAACGCAAACGAGACCCGGTAAACGTCGATGAAGAAAACTCGGACATCTCTGAATTGATGTTTGACGAAAACGGTAGCTGGAAAAAAGAGATTCAGAGTTCCCTGAAAACATCACTGGACTCGATAGACCGAGAAGAGTTCTGGACGATCTTCAAGAATTGTTTGACAACGTTGCCCAAGCGACACGCGGATGTGTTCACGTTGCGGACCATGGATGAACATTCGTCGGACGCGATCTGTAAGGCATTTAAGCTCACGGCGTCAAATTACTGGGTGATCCTACATCGTGCTCGATTGCAGTTGTCTGGGTGTATGAGGCAACAATGGCTCAACGAGGAACCAGTCCAGTGATGAATTGCAAACAAATTTCAAAACTCGTATCGGATTCGATTGACCAAAAACTTCCATTGCCAAAGCGAATGCAACTGTGGATGCACCTGGCGATGTGTGGGCTATGCTCGCGGTTCAACCGGTCAGTCAAGAAGATTGATGCAGAAGTTCACGCTTGCGTTAAAGACATGGAGCAAGGCACGCTCGACGCCAATCGGCTACCTGAACGATCGAGGGAAAAAATTCGCAAGTTCATCAATGAGCATCGCCAAACTTAAGAAGCTCAAGAGGCCTTACGGCGATTCATCGCAGTGCCGAATACACGGCGTCTTTTACCGACTCGCCCAATCCGCGACTCCCATAAGGCATGATCTGCGTCATGAATAAAATCGCCATTTTCTTGTCCGGGTTGACCCAAAACCGAGTCCCAGCTGCGCCACCCCAACCGTAATCACCGGTGGGGAAAATGCGAAACCCGAGTCCAAATTTAAACTGGCGACCCGCCGGTCGTTCAATGTCGACCAATTGATTGGTAAACATTTGCTTAAGCGTTTGCGGTTTTAGAATTTGATTTCCATTGGCTGTTCCTTGGCCAATCAGCATCTTACTAAACCTTAGATAGTCATCGATGGTCGAGCAGAGACCGCCGCCGCCTGAGAAATACTGGTTCCCCGGATTGTAGAATCGAATCGACTGAAGTGGGCTGGCAGGGCTCAAGCCTCCTTTTCCATCAGGCTTGTACAGTTCCGCGAATCGTTTTTGTTTTTCACTCGGAACGGAAAAAAATGTGTCTTCCATCCCCAGCGGCGTGAACACGTTTTTATCGAGGTACTCGTCCAGCAGCTGCCTGGAGACCACTTCGACTACCCGTCCCAGAACGTCCGTGGAGGCACTGTAATGAAACTGGGTGCCAGGGTGATAAAGCAACGGAATCTTGGCGAGTTTGTTGACTGTCGTGCTGAGATTCAAATCGGTGACCAGGACGCCCGCTCCACGATACTGCTTGTCGACAGCAGTGTCGCCGAAGAATCCGTATGTCAATCCTGAAGTGTGGCGCATCAAATCCCGCGTCGTCATTTTGCGTTTAACGGCCACCTCACGCTTGCCATCAAGAACTTTGAGATTGGCAAATTCAGGCAAGTAGGTTTCCACGGGTTTGTCGAGATCGAGCTTGCCGCGTTCAACCAACTGCATCGCTGCAACGCTGGTGATGGGTTTCGACATTGAATAGATTCGAAAGATCGTGTCGCGATTGACGGGAATCGATTTTCGTTGATTCTGAAAGCCCCATTCCCCATAGCAAACAATTTCGCCATCGCAATAAACCAGGGCCGAGCAGCCGACGAATTCATTCTTCTTTTGCTGTGTCGTCAACTTGCGATCAATTGAATTCAGTTTTTTGACATCAAAACCGATTCGCTTTGCCTGGTCGGAGACCGTGAAGTTGGCGGCCTCTATTTCCGACACGGGGGCTGTTGGCTGAGTCGCGAGCTCGCTTGTTTGGGCAAGCAGTTGGTGCTCCGGGCCGATTGAAACACCCAGCCACAGGCACATTACAACGAACACCGCGGGGAGAGCTTGTCGCAGCCTGGAGGACGTTCGGATTTGGAGCAGAGCCGGGACTTCGTAGCAAATAACCTGTAAGTCTTGATTCAGTTTCACGGTTTTACTTTGTCGAAATAATAAGATGCGAGAGTGATAAATCGAGAGACTCTTGGGACACCACTGCCACCAACGAACTCAATCGCGAGACTTCTATTGTAGCCGATGATGGACTTCGATCATCTAGCGGGCTTGATTCTTTGTTTCACGCAATTGCTGAACCTTGGAATCGTCCAATGAATCGCCATTCGTGATAGTGATCTTACAAAACTGACTGGCGAAACCTCAGTCGAAAGAGTCTAATTTTGGCCTAAGCGTGACGGTCAATCAAAGCGTCAACGTAACATTTAGCTCCCATCTCGAGAACTATTCTGCCATGCGAAACAAAACGACTCTCAGGCTCATGAATCGACAACTTGTCCTGGGCACCGCACTCGCGCTTTTGACAATGATGTCAAGCAATGTCCAGGCGTGGCAAAACTCGACAAAAAAAATTCGCGTCAAACCAAACGAGTTGTCTCAAAAAATCGGCACCGCAGTTGATTGGCAAGAAGATTTTGAGTCCGCGTTGGCCCAATCAATAAAAACGGGAAAGCCGCTGTTTTGGTACGTCCCGACGCTGAACGGCACGTTCATGGATCGCAAACCAGTAATCGATCGGTATATGTTGTCAGGGCCTTTCTCGTGGCCGGACATCACAAGCGTGATCAACGAGCATTATATCCCCGTTCGAATGGCACCGACTCGGGACCAACAAAAGCAATTTGAATTGTTGCCCTATAAATTTGTTGAACCAGGGTTCTTGATTATCCAACCAGAGGGCAAGGTGACATCTCGGGTCGATCGAATCACAACTATGCCTCCCGAGTGGTTTCGTAATCTGCTGACACGGACGTTGGCACAGCCAATTCAAGCGGCGGCCAAGACGCCTACGTTGGTCAATGCATGGGAGCAATTTGCGGCTCGCCAATACACCGACGCATTGGCGACGCTTGACCAGCCTGTTTCGAATCCGACCAAGACCGACCAATGTGAAATGCAGTTACTGCGTGGCATGGCCAATTTTCGCTTGGGACGACACGCGACGGCGCAATCAATTTGGGAAGCAACCGGCGAGTCGTTTCCGAATCATCAATTAGGCTGGAAAGCGGCCGCGGAAGCTCAAGGAATCGGGCCCTTCAATCGTGGATTCGAAGTCTTCACCCCACTCTCGGAGAAAGCCATGCTGGCTGGAGTCGAGTCAGTTGGATCAGCCGCCCCTTCAGCGACCTTTGAAGAATCCGAATTATGGACGCGAGGCGTTGAATTCCTGCTGGGAATGCAAGGCGAAGACGGTGGATTCACAGACTGTGACTACGATTTCGGAGGCATCGATAGCATGCCCAACGTTCACGTCGCGGTGACCTCGCTGGCAGCCATGGCGTTGGTCCAAGCGTCGCAGCGTCAATCGTTGCCTGAATCGACCCGAATGCGGGCCAAGCAAGCCGTTGAGAAAGCGATCGCCTACTGTATGAATGAAGCGAATATCGCCAAAGCCGATCGTGATGAGATCTTGTGGGCTTACGCGTATCGATTGCGATTGGTGTCTCGATGTTTGCAGCTCCCCGAAGACTCGTTTGACATCGACCGTGAGTCGCTGCTGGAATCTCACAAGACGGCCGTCACAGCGTTAGAGAACGTTCAGTCGCGAGGCGGTGGCTGGTACCACGAATATAACAATCCGTTCGTGACCGCCACCGCGTTGGTTGCGCTTCACGAAGCGAAAATGGCCGGCGCTGAGGTGGATGCGACTAAGATTGACAAGGGCCTCAAGTCATTGCTCTCTGACAGGTTTGCCAACGGCGCCTATCCCTACAGCAGTAATCGGAGGCCCAAGGCAACGCCCAACGAAGGCACTGCCCGCGACGTGGCCGCCTCGGCTGGAAGGATGCCACTGTGCGAGTTGAGCTTGTTTCATTGGGGAAAATCAAACGCTGACAACCTGGCGTCAGCCGTCGAGCGTTCACTTGCGTTTCAGGAAAACCTGGACGTCGCCTACAAGTATGACAACCACACGTCGACGCTGGCGTATGGTGGTTTCTTTTTCTGGTACGACATGCGGGCTAGAAGTGAATCGATCAACGCGGTCGGCGACGAAGCTAAATTGGCTAAATTCAAATCGCAACACAAGACATTGTTGTTGGCGTTGCCCGAAATCGATGGATGCTTTGTCGATTCCCATGAATTGGGGCGCGTCTACGGAACCGCAATGGGGCTTTTGAGTTTGTCTAACTGCGAGTGATCACATCTCAATTCGCGAAGCAACAACTCGCTCAGTGCAAGCTGTTGAGTTTGCCAAAGTGAAAATATTCGTTTAACGACAAGCCGGCAGACGACCGTGTTGCTAACGCGACACGTCGTCGCCAGCGGCAGTTTTGACGGAAACAATCGCTTGACCGTTCCATTCAAACGAGTCAAGTTTGGTCCTGCTCCCGCACACCACGTCAGGCCTCTTGCCCTGATTCGTGATTCTGCCGAGCAATGGAAATGCCCAAATTGAAATGACTTCAATGGAGGCCCTGCAGTGGACAGAATTTTCGGATTCAACCGGAAGAATCGCAATTCCGGTGGAGCGGTTGATTTCCAACATCTCCGAGGAACCGCACGCTGCATTTACTTTCGCCGAGGAGCGTCAAAAAAACAGCCACACAAAAACGTTCGGTTTTTGTGTGGCTGTAAAGTCAAGCGGAGGGCACGAGACTCGAACTCGCAACCGGTAAACCGGCACTTCCTTTCCAAGGAAGCCGCTAGCCATTCGCTTACCCTCCTGACGTTGGCTGAGTCCAAGATCATAGCCATAAATGCGATTCCCGAAAACAGGTAACCCCGGCGTTTTTTGGAATATGTCGACGTCCGAAACCGCCCAACAGGGGCTCGCAATGCTCGACCCGGCTTTTGACTTTTCAAATAGACAGCTGGGCCAGCCTCCATGTTCGCTGTGATCAGCAGACGGCCAAAACAATTTTGGTTACAATCCAGAGGTGGACTCTTGTCATCTCTCGTTCTTAAGCGGCTCCCATGACAAATCTGGACGACAATTCAATGGCTAATGCGGAAATGCATTTGCCTGATTCATCGGATATGATTCGTCTCGGTAGTCCAGTTTGGGTAGGTGACGTAGCATCTGGGGAAATCCCTGCGACGTGTTCACACCCGTCGGAACGGCACCCCAACGTCCCAACCGACATCCATGGGGCAGCTTTTTCGCTGTCCACCATGTTTCAAATTGTGACCGGTTGCTGCATCTTTTTCGCCGTCATGAAATGCTCGCCAATGCTCGCGATTCTGGGTACGATCGTGGCCACACCGGCAATCATCCGCACCGCCCTTACGGCTGAGCTCCATCAAAAATCTGGCGTGCCGTTTCGATGGTTCAAACGGAGTCGATGCTTCCTAGAGTCGACGGGCTTGGCAGTCGTCACCTTCGCGATTTGCGCGGTCGTGTTCGCCGCTATCAGCATCGCGTTTGGCGGGCTGGGGGTTATTTCATCTCACGTACTCGGGGCCCAAGAATCGATCGCGGACATCGCATTTGTCGGGACGATGGTTGGGATGGTGTGGGGTGCAGCAGGTGCGGTCGTCGCGTTTTTTCTCTGCGCACGGACTTGGCGAATCAAGATTTAGGCGTTCGCTGTTGGAGAGGGCAGGTTGACTAAAGTCGCGGACAGGCCGTAATCAAACAGGCCGAGTGGCTCGGGGGGGGGATTGTGAGAGCGGGCGGCACAGGGCCTGTGCCTGCTACTTTGTGCCATGCGGACGCCCCTTGGAACCAACAAACATGCTTGTTCTTCAGGGGCTCTAATTTAAGACGCTGGCTGGACCAAGCCGTCTCTACATCTCGTCCATTTTCCCGCTGATCAGTTTAATGAACTCTTTGTTAGTTTTAAACCTGTCGAGCTGACGTGTTAGCTGTTCCATCGCTTCGATGTGATGCATCGAAGTGAGCGTACGGCGAAGCATCGTCACGGCGTGCAATGTCTCAGGCTTGAGCAGGAGTTCCTCACGGCGAGTTCCCGATTGCGAAATATCGATCGCAGGCCAAATCCTTCGATCTGCCAGTTTCCGATCCAACACCAACTCCATGTTGCCGGTGCCTTTGAACTCCTGAAAAATCAGTTCGTCCATGCGACTGCCGGTATCGACCAAGGCCGTTCCCACGATCGTGAGCGAACCTCCTTCTTCGAACGCTCGAGCCGAGGAGAAGAGCTTCTTGGGAATATCCATCGCTTTGATGTCGACACCGCCAGACATCGTGCGTCCCGTATTACCCACCCATTTGTTGAACGCTCGTGCCAATCGAGTGATCGAGTCCATCAACAAGAACACGTCCTGGCCTGCTTCGGCCAATCGCTTGCACCGCTGGATCACCAGCTGTGACAATCGAACGTGGCTCTCAATGTCTTCGTCAAGGCTACTGGCGATGACTTCACCCTTGACATTGCGTTTCATGTCGGTGACTTCCTCAGGACGCTCGTCAATCAACAGGACCATGAGTTTTGAATCAGGGTAATTCTCTGCGATTCCGTGAGCGATATGCTGAAGCATGATGGTTTTACCGCTTCTCGGCGGGGCCACAATCAATGATCGCTGGCCTTTTCCAAGCGGCGTCAGCAGGTCCATGACTCGCGTTGTCAACGGAGTGGGCCCTGTTTCCAGCTGGTACCATTGCTCCGGATTAATCGGTGTCAATTGGTCAAACCTCTTGACCTCGAGATAGGCTTCTGGCTCAAGTCCGTCGATTTCAAGAACTTCACGAAGTCGCGGTCCTTGTTGTCGTCGGGCGGGCTGTACCATCCCTTTGATCATCACGCCTGGTCGAAGTGCGAATTTTTCGATCATTGTGCCAGGCACAAACGGATCGCTGCGTTCACGAGAATAATTGTTCTCTGGACCGCGTAGAAATCCGTAACCATTGGGGTGCAGCTCTAGCAAGCCAGTGCCTTCCGCCAATTCTGCGTCATCGAATTCGACGGGCTCAGCGTTTCGCTTCTGATTTGAATTTTGGTTCCTACGACCACCGCGACTGGAATTGCTTTTCGAATTTCGGAAGTTGCCGTTGCGGCCGCCGCCATTGTTCCCGCCGCCGCCACTGTTCCCACCGCCAGGATTGTTCCCGCCGCCAGGATTGTTCCCGCCGCCGGACCGTCGCCGTCGACCGCGACCGCCGGAGTTTCCGCCACTATTGCCACCGGAGTTTCCACCGGAGTTTCCACCGGAGTTTCCGCCGGAGTTTCCGCCGGAGTTTCCGCCACCATTGCCAACAGAGTTACCCCCGCTATTACCGCCGGAGTTACCGCCGCTGTTGTTTCCACCACCGTTACCACCGGATCGATTCTGTGACGATGAACGCCCTCGACCTCGGCTGCGTCCCCCTCCGCCACCGCTGTTACCAGCACCGGAACCACCGCCACCGC
>JBLINZ010000192.1:0-10766 GCA_047639375.1 Mariniblastus sp.
TCTCTAACGAAGAAGGCATGAAACGATTGGGTGAGTCACTGAGAAAAGAATATGGCGCCCATGCCGGGGAGTAGTTTTCGGACCTGTTACGCGGTTGGATGCAAAAGGCTTCCAGCGGTTCCAGCTTAAAAGTTTGATTCGCTACCAGCCAGTTAGCATATCCAATCGCCCCCAAAAACGTCCTGAAGATCAAAGCAGTTCACTCGTTCCAATCACAGGCCCGACGCGGCTTGTCGATTTAGTGCGGCGTGGGCCGTTAGGCCAATGGCACTTACTTTATGTCTGTGAGCGGTTTTGGCGCTAGCCACCGGTTGCCTATGATCGAGCTCTGCCCAATAAAACCCGCGTCTAGCGTTAAAGCGGCTCACTTGCGGATGATTCTTGCAATCTAAAGGAAGTACCATTCGCCGTTAGGCACCGGGTATTTCTGGGAGGCCCGGCCGCTTACGCGTCACGGCTTACGAAAGCTCGGCAAATGGCCCAAAAATGGCAGCCCGATCGTCAAATGGTTTGCCGGCGTTGATTAAATCGACAGGTCGGACACCGATTCAACTAAATTGGCAATCCCGCAAGGTGCCGGTAGATTGCCTAGTCGAATCAGCGGTGCTTGCTGAACGTATTGTTGATGTAATTTTCGTGTTAATCTCGCTGGTGGGCTGACACCAGCCCGTTGTCTTTTCGGTATATGTCCGTAAATTAAAGGAAGTTTTGACGTTTATCCAAGGACTCCGATGATCTCGTTTCCCAAGCCAGATGACTTGCCTGATTCCCAGCGAATTGTAATTACCGGGATCGGGCTGACTTCGCCTAATGGCAATACGCTGGGCGAATTTCGCGAATCGCTGCTGACTGGAAAGAGCGGCGTTCAAGACTACGAAATTCGCTATTTTGGTAAAACGGTTGCCGGCGTTTGCGATTTCGATGTTCGCAGGCACCAAACTCGCAAAGACGCGCGGCGTGGAACGCGAGCTGGAAGCGTTGGATGTTATTGTGCGAACGAAGCGATCCTTGATTCTGGGATTGATTGGGAATCAACCGACACGTCTCGCGTCGGCATCTATATCGGTGTGACCGAACACGGCAACGTCGAAACGGAAAGCGAGATCCACGAGATTCGTGGGTTCGATTACGACACAAAAATGTGGTCTCATCACCACAACCCCCGAACGGTCGCTAACAATCCGGCTGGCGAAATCGCTCTCAATCTCAGCATTACCGGGCCGCACTACACGATCGGAGCGGCTTGTGCAGCTGGAAACGCCGGACTGATTCAGGGCCTGCAAATGCTGCGGCTCAATGAATGTGATTTGGCAATTGCGGGTGGCGTCTCGGAAAGTATTCACACGTTCGGTATTTTCGCTGGATTCGCCAGCCAAGGTGCACTTGCGTCCCACGCTGATCCGACGAAGGCATCGCGTCCATTTGATAAAAATCGAAACGGGATTGTGGTTTCCGAAGGCGGCTGTCTTTACACGCTGGAACGGCTTGAGGATGCGAAAAAACGCCGGGCAAAAATCTACGGCGAAATCGTCGGGTATGCGATCAACACAGACGCCACCGATTTCGTCTTGCCGAATCCGGAGCGGCAAGCCCAGTGCATGAATATGGCACTCAAGCGAGCCCACATCACAGCCCGCGACGTCGACATTGTCAGCACGCACGCAACTGGAACCGGCTTGGGAGACACTTTAGAATGCGACGCAGTGCGACGGGTTTTCGGTGAATCCGACAAGACCTACATTAATAATGCAAAAAGCTTCATCGGGCATACGATGGGAGCGGCTGGTGCGTTAGAATTGGCCGGAAATCTGGTCGCCTTTGAAGATAAAGTCGTTCATCCGACGATCAATCTCGACGACTTGGATCCAGATTGTGACCTTCCGGGACTTGTCAAAAACGAGCCTCGCGAAATCCAAAAAATCGACTATATTTTGAACAATTCGTTTGGGATGCTGGGGATCAATTCCGCCACTGTTATCCGACGAATGTAACCCTCGAAAACGACTCTTTCGTCCGGCGCATCACGCGCCAGAAAAAGATATATCGGACGCCGTTTATTGACGAATGGATGTTCCGCATCAAATGGAGAACACTGTGGCACCTGAAGAAATTAGAAACGTAATCTTGGACATTCTTGCCGATATCGCGCCCGATGAAGATCTCACCGATCTTAAGGACGAAATTGACTTTCGCGAGCAGCTTGAGCTCGACAGTATGGATTTCCTTGACATCGTGATGGAGCTTCGCAAGCGATACCGTGTCAACGTTCCCGAAGAGGATTATCCCCAGTTGGCCTCGATGCACAGCACCGTGACCTACCTGACTCCCAAAATGGTTGACTGCGTCGCTTCGTAGAATTTGCCAAGACTGGGCGTGGGTCGAGCGGTCCGATTAAGTGTCAGCTAAGGTCGAACCTGCAAAAATTGGACTCGCGCTAACAAGGCTAATCCTGTGGAACCCAAGAAGCCGAGCAGGGCTTGGTCATTATCGACTACCACGCGTTTAATTTGAAATTCATCAGGTCCCGCCAATCCGACGGGACCTCCTTTTTTTGCGATCGTCTATGTACGACACAATCATCATCGGCGCAGGGATGTCTGGCTTGGCAGCTGGAATTCGGCTGGCTCACTACGATCAAAAAGTTTGCATTCTTGAGCGACATTACACGATCGGTGGATTGAATTCTTTTTATCGCGTCAATGGTAGGAATTATGATGTCGGTCTGCACGCCGTGACCAATTTCACGGCTAAGGGCGCCAAGAAGGGACCGTTGGCTCGAATCCTCCGGCAGCTTCGATTCAAGTGGGAGGACTTTTCGCTCGCACCGCAAAAGGGTTCGCGAATCGCTTTTCCAGATACCGAACTGCGATTCGATAACGATCTGGACTTGCTACGTGCGGAAGTCAAATCGACGTTCCCGTCCCAGGTTGATCACTTCGAAGCCCTGATCAACAAGATCTCAGACTACGATGACTTGGACCAAGCGGCTTTCGAAATTTCGGGACGCAAGATTCTTGAAGAAACGATAAGCGAACCGCTGCTGATCGAAATGATTCTGTGCCCGTTGATGTGGTACGGCAACGCCGCCGAACACGACATGGCTTGGGGCCAGTTTTGCATCATGTTCCGCAGTATTTTTATCGAGGGGTTTGCGAGGCCTTATAAAGGCGTGCGGTTGATTCTCAAGAATCTCGTCAAGCGTTATCGGGGATTGGGAGGCGAGCTAAAACTTCGCTCGGGCGTCAAGACGATCCATGTCGAGGATGGACAGGCGGCTTGTGTTGAGCTAGACAGTGGAGAGCAGCTTCTCGGTAAAAGGATTCTTTCTTCTGCTGGCAACCTTGAGACGTTGAGGATGTGCTCTGACACCTCTGAGCCGGATCCGCGGTTAGCTGGAAAGCTTACGTTTATCGAGTCGATTTCCATTCTCGATCGCCAACCCGAAAAGATTGGCAACGAAGATACCATCGTGTTTTACAACGATAACGAGAAATTCCATTGGGAACGCCCGGCCGATTCGCTGTGTGATACCCGGACCGGTGTCGTTTGTTCGCCGAATAATTACGATTACACCGACGATGAAGGCCAGTTGCCCGATGGCGTGATTCGGATCACGACACTCGCCGATTTCGATAGATGGAAAGCACTGTCCGAGGAAGAATACCAACGCGAGAAACTGCGTTGGTACGATCGCAGTGTCGCCGCTAGTGTCAAATTCACGCCGGACTTCCGTCCGTTTGTAATCGACACCGATCTCTTCACGCCGACCACGATCAGCCGATTTACTTGGCATGATAACGGGGCCGTTTACGGCGCGCCGGATAAAGTTTTAGACGGCACGACCCATCTCAAGAACGTCTTCCTCTGCGGGACGGATCAAGGCTTCGTCGGAATCATTGGGGCGATGATGAGTGGCATTTCGATGGCGAATATGCACTGTCTACGCGACTAAGTCGTCCGGAATGGCGATCAGCGATCAATGCGCACCACAGGCCGCTGCTGCACCCACTATTCTTGAGCCGCAGGCACACCATCAAATCATTCTGTTCATTCTGTAAATTCTGTCCAAAAAAGGCTTTGACAGAATTTTCAGAATGAACAGAATTCATCATCGAAGTGTTTCTTCGTTCCTCTAACAAAGATCTTCTAGATGGCGATCAATGATTGATGTTCGCCAGAGGGCGCTGCTGCGTCCATCATTCTTGAGCCGCAGGCACACCATCAAATCATTCTGTTCATTCTGTCCAAAAAAGCTTTGACAGAATTTTAAGAGTGAGCTGAATTCGGTATTGATTGCTTCGCGATTTTGAGGGGCTATAATTACCGGAACCTGCTTCCCAATTTTCAATCGAAAAAGATGAAATCATGAAAAGACTGCCCTTGTCACTGCTGTTCCTGTTTTGCTTATGTCCGTTTTTCAATCAGGATGCGTCTGATGTTAGCGCGGATGAACTCCGGGCGGCAAATATTTTCACCGACAACATGGTGCTACAGCGGAACGAACCGTTTTTGATTTGGGGCACGGCCAATGCCGGCGAGAAAGTCACTGTGACCATCCAGAATCAAACAGTTTATTCAATCTCCAGCGACGAAGGGAAATGGGTGACGCTATTTTCTCCAGTCAGTTTGGGCGAGCCGTTTGAGGTCAAAGTCTCGGGCGATTCCAAAGAGTTGAATTTCAAGAACGTAGTCGCAGGTGAAGTCTGGATTTGCAGCGGCCAGTCTAATATGGAGTGGGACGTTAAGCGTTGTGGAAATGCCAAAGAAGAGATCGCGAGCGCGAATTGGCCGATGATTCGACACGTCCGCGTCGACCACGTCACCAGCACTACGAAACGCGAGGATGTCACGAATACGGGTTGGCAAGTCTGCTCTCCGGAAACCGTGGGTGATTTTTCAGCGGTCGGCTACTATTTCGGCCGAGAACTGCACAAAAAATTGGACGTGCCGATCGGTTTGCTGCATACCTCATGGGGCGGCACGATCATTGAGACGTGGATCAGTGCCGAGTCATTGGCCGGTCATCCGGATTTCCGGGAGACCGTCGCTCAGATCGTGGGGTCCGGTTCTGACGATGCCACGAAAGAACAAAATGAGAAGAAACTGCAAGCTTGGATGCAGGCCCAGGCCGCTGCGTTGACTGATAAAACCGATCAATGGCAGGCCGCGGATCTCGATGATGGGAATTGGAAGTCGATCAAGGTTCCCGGCAATTGGGAGAATCAAGGATATGCAAGCCTCGACGGGATTGCTTGGTATCGGCGGTCGTTTGAAGTCCCAGCCGATGCGGTTGGCAAGCAACATACGCTTTCAATTGCGAAAATTGACGACGTTGATGAGACGTTTGTGAATGGAAAGCAGATTGGCGGATTGACTGACTGGACGGCCTTGCGAAAGTATTCGATTCCGGCTGGAGTGTTGAAACCGGGGAAAAACACGATCGCGATTCGCGTCACGGACAGTGCCGGGGGCGGAGGGATTCATGGCGAGGCCAAGAACGTATTTTTGCAAGCGGAAGGTGGCTCCCCGGTTTCGTTGGCCGGAGATTGGAAATTCAAGCCAACAACGAAGTCATCGCAGCTGAAACCGCAGCCACGAACAGCGTTCAACGGCCCCAATCACCCGACGCTGTTGCACAACGCAATGGTCAATCCGTTTCTGCGATACAACGCTCGTGGAGTGATTTGGTATCAAGGCGAATCCAACGCTGGACGGGCTTATCAATATCGTTCGTTGATGCCGTTGCTGGTTCAAGATTGGCGACGCAAGTGGAACAAGGACTTGCCGTTTTACTGGGTGCAGCTCGCAAATTTCAGAGCCGCCGCCACAGAACCCGGCGATTCTGAATGGGCTGAACTGCGAGAAGCCCAATCGATGGCGTTGCGAGTTCCTCGAACCGGGCAAGCGGTGATTATCGATATCGGCGAAGCTCGAAATATTCACCCCAAGAACAAACAGGACGTCGGGATTCGGCTGGCGCTCAATGCGTTGGCGAAGGACTATGGTAAGAGTGTTGAGTTCTCTGGGCCTGTCTATCGATCGATGTCAAAACGGGGCAATCAAGTTCGGTTGGAGTTTAGCCACGCCAATGGTTTGATGGCGAAGGGCGGCGAGCTCAAGCGATTTGAGATTGCGGGTGCCGACAAGAAGTTCGTATGGGCAAACGCGACGATTCAGGGGAACTCGGTAGTCGTATCAAGCGATTCGGTTTCTGAGCCGGCTGCCGTTCGATACGCTTGGTCTGACAATCCTGAAGGCTGCAATTTGTATAACGGCTCTGGTTTGCCTGCATCGCCATTCCGGACGGATGATTGGAAAGGCGTGACTCAGAATTGATCTCGTTGAATCGAAGCCTTGCAAGTTTGAAGTGAGGTCGCTTCCGCCCGTTCGGGGGATCAGGGATCAGGGATCAGGGATCAGGGATCAGGGATCAGGGATCAGGGGTTGGTGGTTGGGTGGTTGTGTGGTTGGGTGGTTGGGTGGTTGCGAGCCTCTTGAAGAGTGATGTCGCTTCCGCCCTACCGGGGCTAAGGGCTACATGCTTCCGCCCCTGCCGGGGCTAAGTGCGTTAAGGGGGTTGCGAGTCCCACGGCTCACGCCGTGGGCTACTTGCTTCCGCCCCTACCGGGGCTAAGGGCTACATGCTTCCGCCCCTGCCGGGGCTAAGTGCGTTAAGGGGGTTGCGAGTCCCACGGCTCACGCCGTGGGCTACTTGCTTCCGCCCCTACCTGGGCTAAGGGCTACTTGCTTTCGCCCCTGCCGGGGCTAAGGGCGTTAAGGGGGTTGCGAGTCCCACGGCTCACGCCGTGGGCTACTTGCTTCCGCCCCTACCGGGGCTAAGGGCTACTTGCTTTCGCCCCTGCCGGGGCTAAGGGCTACTTGCTAGGATTTTGTCATTTCATTCGCCGCTACTGGGGCTGAGGCCATTGCATTCGCCCTTGCGGGGGCTGGGTTGGTTGCTTCATCGGGGCTGAAATAGTTTCTGGCCGAAAAATAGTCCCGGCAGGGACGGCAGCGATTAGCCCACGGCGTGAGCCGTGGGAATACAATACCCTAATAAACACCAGCCCCGGTAGGGGCGATAGCGAAATTACAATGAGGCGAAACCATGGGGCGAACGCACACATCATTGACTTATCATCTGATTTTCAGCACTAAGTACCGCCGCAAAACCATTCGACCGGAATTTCAAGAGCAACTTTATCAATACATCGGCGGCATACTCCGCGAGAAAGACGGCGTGCTATTGGAAATTGGTGGGATCGAAGATCATATACATATCATGGCGGGACTCCCGGCAAGCAATTCCGTTTCGGACATGCTGAGAATCATAAAATCCAACTCTTCAGGCTGGGTCAATGAGACCATCAAGCCCAAGGGGAAATTTGCCTGGCAGCCTGGCTACGGCGCGTTCACCGTCAGCCATTCGCAGAAGCCTTTGGTTCGAAGTTACATTCAAACCCAAGCACAACATCATCTGAAAAAATCGTTCCAAGACGAGTTTGTCCAAATACTAGTTGCCCATGGGATTGAATTCGAACCAAGATTTGTTTTTTAAGAAGAGCATCTTGGTTAATCGACGTCAGGAATCTTGGCTCCCTAATTCACCTACGAACGATTAGTTTTTCCATTGAAACTGGGGCCACAGAATCCAATCGCCTTGAAGGGTGCTGGAGGCGCCGAAGTGAAACACGGTTCGGTCTTGGAGAGAGAAATTTCCAAAGTTGTCGATGAAACCATGATCGACTCCGCCGTTGTCGTCGCGGTCACCTCCGACACTGTAGATGATGGGTTGGTCATTCTCGATTTTGAAATTCAACAACGCTCCATTGACCTGATCGATGGGAAACTCATTGACAAATTCCGGTGAGACATCGTTTACGGAGGTTGGCCATTCGCCGTTCTTGATAAAGTACCGATGAATTGCAAGGGCTGCCACGACGCTTTCTTGTCTGGAAATGGTTCGATCGACATTGTTTCGTACGGTCTCAACTCCCTGTAGAATCTCGCGAATTGGTTGATGCTTCAGGGAATCGGAATTCATGAAGTCTTCAATCACGGTGCCCGCCCGTTGCCAGTGGGGCGTTTGCGCATCTAAGATCATTTGAGTAATTATCGCATTGCCTTTATCGGTCACTTCCCGGCGGGATCCGAACAAAAACAGGGACGCTGGCGTGCTGAGTTTTGACTTGGAATAGATGACTCTCTCAAGCGTTGTTTGCTTTCGTGCTGGAAGCATCATATTGTTAGACATCCAAGACATGAGTTGCATGCCATCTGCCGTCATTCTTCCGTCGCTATTTCCATCGTCGGTATACATTCGCTGAATGAAGTCCAGCATGGTGGAGCGTTCCGATTCAAGATGGAGCCAATCGCGAATGGATAGCTGGCCCACCGCAGTTTGAATAGTTGTGAGCTGGTCCTCGGAGAAGAACTCAGGGTCGCTCAGTAGAATTTCTTCAATTTGGCTGAATCCTATTTGGGCGATTGAGTCGGCCACCAAGTTGCACACGAGGAACGGCTCGCCACCCACCTGCTTGGCGAGACCAAAGACCGCTTCCAGATTCTCCAAAGCACGAGTTGGGGCCAATTGTTGAACGGCAATTCGCGTATCAATTCGAAATAGTTTGGTGGCTTTGCGAAGCACCTGAACGTGAACCATTTGGATTTGGAAGATTGAATCGTCCATTGTTTTGGGTATCTGTTCCGTCCAGCCATCGCGGCTCCACTCAAACCAATCGGATTTGGAATTGAGATGTGGATACAATGCCGCGAAGTCTTCATCGGAGTACTTTGTGGCGTCAACTTGGTATTCCAGTCCAAACGTTGGCAGCTTGGCTGCCTCACGGATAGCCTTTAGCAGGTCTTGATGTTGATTGATTAGCTCGACGGCGGCTGGCCATTGATCGTCGCCCGCTTGGACCCAGCGGTTTTTCTGGAATGAATATTCGTTTCCCTTGAGTTCTTCTTGAGGAATAGGCACCGATAAGGGCGTCATGTCGAATCTTCCACCTTCCCCAAATCCGTGTTTGATCCAGGCGGCACGATACAGCGGCCAAGCTTTTTGGTGATCCTCGAAAACGGGCGACGAGGATTGGAGTTCTTTCACATAGTCGATGGTTGGCTGGGGCGAACCGAGATTGAAATAGGCTAGTAAGATGACGTATCCGGAAGCCAATGCGCCAGCACTGATTCCGGTCCAACGCATGAGTTTGTGTTTCATCGGTCGGTTCCTTAGTTTTGAACTTCTGATCAAAGCAGCGGCGATGGTTGGATCGCCAAATTCTTTTTGAATTTCGTGGTAAGACAAGCCTCGGTCGTGTCCGTCTTGGAAGTGGGCGACAAGGTCAGCCGCCACGGCTGATTTTTCGAATCGCATCAGCCGCGAGGATTTAACGACGCCGCTGATTAGCTCGCAAACATCGGTTGGCAGTTCGGAATCTGCCACGAGGGTGCGCCAGTCTTTGGTTCGCCAAGATGCACTCCAGCGAAACAGCCGTTTGTCGTGGGAGCGAAGATCGGACTCCGGTGATTCGTCTTCGGCCGAGGAAGTTTGGCTCACGACGCACCGCCTTCCAGTGCGAGGCCTGGTAGCTCGCCAGTCCCAGATTTGCCTGATTTTGTTTTGCTGGTAACCCCTAAAGCAGCCAATCCCTTGAGGACCTCAGCCCATTGGCTTCGGTCGGAGGCGAGTTTCTTTTTCCCTTTGGCAGTCAAACGGTAGTAACGCCGCATGCGGCCGTTTTCCCCCGGCTTCTCTTTGGATTTGAGGATCCCTTTGGCTTCGAGGTTATAGAGCATCGGGTACAGCGTAGATTGGCCCAACTTGAAGACACCCGCTGATTGCTCAGCCAGTGTCTCGACGATTTGGTATCCATACATTTCACCGTTGGACAGCAACTGCATCACAGCCGTTGGCCCTGCGCCCCGCATCAGTTCCCGTTCAAGTTTCATGTTCTTACCGTCAATCTGTCAAAGCAATATTCAATCTAAGATTCGTTGCTATGTATTGCATAGTATCGCGTGCAGAGCATGTGTCAAGTACGAAAAACCTTGGTTTGACATATCCGGCTCCGACTAGGACCGGAAGGAGGATCGCCGTTCAGGGGCGTTTATGAGATAAAACTCGTGTTGGGGTTTTACGGTTTGATGGCTAAGTAGGACCCGATTGTCGAATTCGGTGGTAGTTTTTTCGTTTTGAAATCTACCATCAACAGGAGTTTCATTTTCCAGCTGGCGGGGAACGAGCGAGTGCTACCGCGGCCACTCTAAACGATTTCAAAAGGCACGGTCGCTTACACCTCACGAGCTGGTCGCTTCCGCGCGACGGCTCACTGGCTGTCCGGCGAATCCGTCGCAGGACGCTCGTGAGCGACTCTCCGAATTGACCGCAGATACAGTCGCTCGACTTTTTCACGAGCCCAGAGTGTTTTGCGAAGAAACTTGAGGCTTGACTTGATCGAGGGTTCGAAATTGAAACAACGGATATTGATCCGCATTCCAAGCTCTTCCCAGCCAAGCGTTTCGACGAGATATTCCAATATTTCTGCCAGCTTGATGCCGTGAAGCGGGTTCTTGGGTTGGTCCTGGCTCATCGTTCAAATCTCTATTATCTTGATAATTGCTGTTTCAATCTTAACAAAATTCAGCGTTTACGGGGGGCTCTTTACTTGCACGTTTCTGGAAATTGACCGATCAAAGTGCCCCAACCCGAGCAGGTATTTCAATCGAACGCGTCATGCCTCGTAAAGCATATTGGTGAAGAT
>JBLINZ010000193.1:0-10762 GCA_047639375.1 Mariniblastus sp.
GCGGTTTTCGTCAAAGCCCAATGCGCGAATTGCCATCAGTTTGACGGAGCAGGAAAAGCCGTGGGCCCGGATTTGTCTAGCCTCGCCCATCGATTCTCGTTGCGAGAGTCAATCGAAGCCACCGTGCATCCGTCCAAAGTCATCTCAGATCAATATGCCTCCAAGACGATTTTGACATCTGACGGACTGATGTTCAACGGGATGGCTGTCAAACAAGCGGACGGTGGATACTTGGTGTTGCAAAGCGACGCGAAGCGGATTCGCATCGCTGCAGATGATGTCGAGCAAGTCAAACCAAGTTCTACGTCGGCGATGCCGCCGGGGCTTTTGGATGACCTGTCAATTTCGGAAGTCAATCATCTGTTTACCTATCTCTTGAAAGTCAAGCAGCAAACCGTTGCTGTGAAACAATCAACCCCTTGGGTCACCCAAGCCAAGCCCTCTCAGAAGCGTTGATGAACGATTGAAGGATTGAAATATTGATGGCGTCGGCAATGCTTGACGGGTCAACGATAACGAAGCCACGCAGTGGGCGAATGCCCGGGGGAACTGCGTGGTTTTTGTCGTTGTCCTTGAACGGTTCGGAGATGTGGGATAGGCTTCCAACGCTTCCGGCTTATCGGAATGATTTGCGATAAAGACAGGCTGGAAACCTATCCCACTCAAAACAAGAGGCCTAGTGAAATGCCCGATTCTGACTCGCCCCTGCCTTCCGACGACAAAACATCCGTGCAAGATCTGCGGAGTCTGGTCTTGAATTTTGTGGAAGAACGAGATTGGAAGCAATTCCATTCTCCCAAAAACTTAAGCATGGCATTGGCGATCGAGGCCGCTGAATTGATGGAGCATTTTCAATGGATCTCCACGGACGCGTCCCGCGAGCTTGACGCGGAAGCCAAAACAGCTGCTGGTGAAGAGTTGGCTGACGTGCTTTGTTATGCTTTGGCGATCGCCAACGAGTTGGATCTCGACGTCACGTCGGCGATGGCGAACAAGATGGTAAAGAATCGGGAGAAGTATCCTGTCGACGAATTCCGAGGCCGGTACGGGAAAGACGATCCCAATCCAGCCGGTTGATTTCGTCGGAATCGAAAGTCGCTTTTCGCTCCATCGAAAGAGTGCCGAACAAGGTGGTATCCTCGCTGGCACAAATCACTCGTTAGCCCGCGGCCAATAGTCATTCACTCCGTCGACCTACGGATCAACCAGCCCTCACGAGTCAGCATCGGACGGCGAAAGTTACTTGGATCAACGTGGCCTTCAACTACCTTTTCAACGTCTAGGTTGTCCCTAGACTTCGGCTTCCGTTTTGAACACGACCTCGTCGAGCTCGCCTTCCCACTTCGCGACAGCACACGCCACGGCGATATCGCCTGAGACATTGGTAACTGTTCGCATCATGTCCAGCAGGCGGTCGAAGGGGAAAATAAACGCGATCACCAACAGTGAATCGACTTCATTAACCCCGACCACGCCGAGTACGGTGGCGGCAAGGAGCAGGCCGGCTGACGGGATGCCAGCGGCTCCGATTGAGACCAGTGTGGCGGTCATGGCGACCAGCAAGTATTGCGTCATCGTCAAATCGATGCCCGCGGCTTGAGCGGCGAACAAGGCAACGAGTCCCAGGTAGATCGCGGTCCCGTCCATGTTGATGGTCGCCCCCAGCGGCAACACGGAACCAGCTATAGATTTGTCCACGCCCAGATTTTTCTCGGCACACGAAATCGAGACCGGGAGGGTCGCACTGGATGAAGCCGTGGAGAATGCAACGCCTTGGGCATCCGCGATTCCGCGAAAAAATTGAGTCATTGGCAAGCGCAGGATCCCTTTAATAATCAGGAATCCATAGACGAAAACGATCTGGAGAATACAGGTCAGATACAGCGCGATCGCCAGCCAAAACAGATTCGTAAGGACTTCAACGCCTTTGGTTGCCATTACCCACGCCATCAGCGCACACACGCCGTAGGGCGCTAGTTCCATGATCAGCATCGTGACCTTCATCACGACTTCTGACGCTGATTCGAAAAAGTTCTTGACGGGGTCGGCGGGTTTTCCAACGAAGAGGATGCCAATTCCAATCATGATCGAAAAGAAAATTGTCGGCAAGACATCGGTCTTGGCTAATGATTCGACTGGATTGACGGGAATAATATTCAGGAGTCGCTCAACGATCCCCCCTGCCTCCTCGGCGGACTTCATTTTTCCAGTGACGGAAGCGACATCATCCAGCGATGCTGAATCAAAATTGACCCCGATGCCAGGCTGGATTAGCGTGCCCATCGCCAGCCCTAGGCTGACGGCAAAGAAGGTTGTCGCCAGGTAAAGCCCGAAGGTCCGCAGTCCGAGCGAACCGAGTTTCTTGGGATCGCCCATCGCGGTCACGCCCGCGACCAAGGTGGTCGCAATCAGCGGGATAATCAACATCTTGATCAAGCGTACAAAGGCATCTCCGAACGGCTTGAACCACATATCTCCGAATAAGGTTGAGCGTTCTGTCCCTGGAATGGTTTTTCTGGTCTTGAGTTTGGCGGCAGCAAGCTGTTTGTCTGTGACGGAGCTTGGATCAGCCGCTTGGGCGGCAACCAATTCGTCGTATTCGATTTCCGCTTGCTGCACGATTTCTGCATCGACTGTTTGATCCGGTGTGCCGTATCTGACGGCCAGCCCAACGGCCAAACCGAAAAATAGACCCACCAAAACTCGCTTCCAAAGGGTAATCGACTGCCAAGTTTTAAACATCATGACTCAAGGGTTAGCGGGTGATAGAAGTCTAAATTGTAGCGTCCCAGTCGAGGGCTCGCAGCGGAACCGGAGTTCATTTTTCCCCATTCCCAAAATGCAAAACCCAGCTGGAAGAGGGCTGTGAAGAAGGCGGCCCTGTTTTAACGAAAAATAGCCATTTGGATTCTAGGGGCAAGGGATTGCTGTTCGTCGAAATGGGAACTTTGATCTCGTGCTTGGTTTCGACCAATTGAATTTTTAATTGCTGTTGGCTAAACAGCACGGAATCGACTGCACCCCAGAACGGAACAACTTGACTCGGTTTGCGTAGTTGCCGTTTCGCCAAGCCCTCGTTAAAGCTGGCCAGTTGAGCCTGTTCGTCGGCCGGCAGATTAGAAAACCGAGATTGAAGGAGTGAATCATAATGTTGATATTGGGCCAGAATTTTCTGCTCTTCCGAGATTTTGGAGGCGGCACGGGGGCGAGCAAACTCTTCAATTTCCATGAAGGTCGCAGCGAACGATTGGAGCGTATCAAAGTCATCATGCGATTGAGGGATCCAGTCGAACGCTTCGCAGGCCAAGGCTTGTTGATTAAGCCGAACGCTGGTTTCATGCATCTCATGAGTTGTTGAAACGCCCGTGATGCCGGCAGCAGTGTCGCCGCCCAGTTCACGAAGGTTCTTTATTTCGCCTGACGTGGCTTTGAGCATCGCGTCCACGGAGGTCACCGGAACGAAGTAGGCCTTGGGGTCGCCGGATTTATTCGTGGGCGCGGAAAACGAATTGATCGCAACGAGTTTGCCTTCGCGGTCAAACGCGGGCGTGCCAGGCGTCGGACGCGTCGAGCTTTGCGTGGTCAACCAAGTTAGTTCGCTTCCGGTGGTTTGCTGGGCCGTCGCAAGTTTTTGCGCCACTCCATCCAGCTGAGCAAAGCCGCCCCGCGCGACCACTTTGGCTTCCGAAACTCCATAGAGATTGTGTTCGGATGGTGGGGCACACTGCAACAGCGGCTGGCCTTCGACGATTCTGTTGTTGCTCGCCAGCTCCAAAAACGTCAGGGCGATAATGAAGCGGCGATTGATCGCAAGTAAAACTAGATCGTCAACTTGGTTGACGGCGACGTACCCTCTCACCAAATCGGTGAGTCGATCGGTGTCTTTGAGGTCTTGGACGGTGTCGACACCCGCGCGGACTTCGATCTTTGACGCACCTCGGATCCCACTGTAGCTTGTCAAAATCCAACCACGCGAGTCAACGATCGTTCCAACGGCATCGTGTTCTCCCAACCCATCGAACACCTTGAGGCTGACCAAATGAGGGCGAGCTGTCAGCCACTGCTCTTTGACTTGTTGTCGATCCCAGTCGACGAGGGTTTGTGGGGCCAGGACATCGGGTGGAACCCAAGCGGGGACGACCACCGGAGGCTGATCACTCTCGACAACGTTGAGATCTGCTGGTGGGTTGGTTGCCGGGGGCCGATCGTTGGCCAGTTGAACGGCAGGCTTGTCTAACGTTTTATTCAGTTGACTGTAGAGTAATCCGATGAGCACGCCGATGGTCGCGCCCAGAATGGAAAACGTTGCAATCGTCCTAACAAGTCGCTTGCGTTTTCGCTGGATTCGATTGAGTGTCAGCGACGATCGCGTGGCACTGGTCATTTCCAATTTTTCAGCCGACGCGGGAGGAACGTCCAAGCGATTGGATCGAGAACGCTGGTTGGATTGTCTTTTTGGCTGAACTGTTGCTGCGGCTGAGCGAGGAAAAACCCGAGCGCAGCCTGGGCAAGTGATTTTCTGATCCGCAGGGATGGCGGGCGTCGAGAATTGTTGCTCGCAAACGGGGCATTCTAAATGCAAGTCCATCCAGTTTTAGCCTTTGATTCAACCATTGATTCAACCATTGAGTAGGAGAGCCTCAATTTTAGTAGAATGATCGACGCAATCCAACCAAGCCAAGCCGTTTATGGGCGGTTAAGCTTTCCGAGTCGTCTTGGCGTTTTTCCGAAGCGGGTAGCAGGTTCGGCAAATTTCGCATTTACGACCGTCGCAACCGCGAGCTGAGCAGAATTCGCGACCGTAGTAGATGATTTGCAAATGCAAGGCGTTCCACGATTCTAGCGGGAATAGTTTCTTCAAGTCGTGCTCCGTTTGCTTGACGTTTTTGCCGTTCGTCAAACCCCATCGCTGTGCCAACCGATGGATATGGGTATCGACGGGAAATGCCGGGACACCAAAGGCTTGGGCCATGACAACGCTGGCTGTTTTGTGACCGACACCCGGAAGCGTCTCGAGGGCCTCCATGTCTTGAGGGACCTCGCCCTCATACAGATCAACGAGAATTTTCGACAATTCAGAAATGGCCTGAGATTTTCGCGGCGAGAGTCCGCACGAGCGGATTTTTTCAAGAATGATCTCAACCGGAAGTTCCGCCATGGTCTCCGCCGTATTGGCCAACCGAAAGAGAGCCGGGGTGACCTTGTTCACGCGTTCGTCTGTGCATTGGGCGCTTAAGAGGACTGCAACCAGCAGGGTGAACGTGTTTTCGTGATCCAGCGGAATGGGAGGATTCGGATAAAGCTCTTCCAGTCGCTGGAGAATATACTCGGCTCGTTCGGTTTTTTTCATGGCAGGTTGAACTTCGATTCCACCGCTGCTCGCCGGGCCGTTGAAGCAGGTTACTTGGTCGCCGGAGCGGCCAAATTTTGGGTCTTACATGGGCATCTGAATTCAAGCGAGTCCAGCTTCAATCAAAGAAGCTCAACCGCCCCAGCAATGTCGATCGATCGGCCTACAAACGACATGATTCAGTTTTTATCTGTTGAACTTTTTTCGTTTGTTTCAGATCCCGAATCGGTGTCTTCTTTGGCTGGTTCTGCTTGCTCTTGAGGTTCTGTCGACTCGACGACTGCGACTTTGTCGGGAACGTATTCATGGTCACGTTTCCGGAGTACTTCCGCTGAAAGGAGTTTGTCTTTGGTGACGTCTGGGATGGCAACGTCCTTGCCGGTTTGAGGATTAGTGGTGTGGGTTCTGGCGATTTTGTCCAGTACATCGGCGCCTTCGATGATCCGTCCAAAACAAGTGTGGAGGCCATCGAGTAAGTTGGTTCGTTTGAACGAGAGGAAGAACTGGGATCCGCCGGTGTCCTTAAGTCCGAGATGGGCCATGCTGACAGAGCCCGTGAAGTGCAATCGTCTTTCGGGTGAATCACTTTCGCATTTGATGTTGTAGCCGGGGCCTTGGCCGCCGACTTCTTTTACGCCTTCGAGTTTGTATCCGCCCGTTTGCGCCATGAACCCTTCCATCACCCGGTGAAACAGGACGTCGCTGTAGGTGTTTTTCTCTACTAAGCTGATGAAGTTGCCGACCGTTCCTGGGGCTTCGTTCTCAAACAGTTCAATCACGATGTCACCTTGCGTGGTCGTAAACTTGACGCGAGGCAGGTCGTTGGCTGTCGTTTCCGCTTGACGAATCAAGAGCTCGTCGAACATTTCTCGGCCAGCGATCGTCAGTCGGTCTGCTCGAGATGCGATGATGAAGTATTTTTCGTTGATCCCTTGGGCGATCATGATATCGCCGAGGGCCATGACTTCGTCGTCTCTTCCATGGTGGGCGTCATTGATCATGATTCCCAGCAACAAGCGAATGGCCTCTTTGTTCTTGGGGTCCGAATTAAGTTCCTTGACCCCGGCGGTTCTGAGCTTCTCGACCAACGCGTCGGCTTCGGTCGCCAAGAGTTTGAATTCTTCGCGTTTGGCAGCGGCGTCCCCGACTTCCGCAGTGATTTCGGCTTTTTTGACGGCAAGTTTAGCGTCGAGCTGCTGCCACTGAGCTTGGAGTCCGGCGAACGACGTCTCGGATTCCTGGGAAGCTGCAAAACTTGTCGCGTTTGCCGTTAGGCAAATGAACATCGCCAGCCCCAGCCCCAAACAAGGAACGCACAGCGCTTTATTCAACAAGAGTTTTATCATTGAGTTAGGAGTGATCATTTTCGTCTCTGAAAAATTCTGTGTTTGCTAGTGGTTTGTCGTCTGGCGAGGGAGTTCGTAGATGAAGATCTTGACGCTCATGAGATGCTGAAATCTACCAACCCGTTTCTAATCTGCAGGTCGTAATTTGCCAACAAGCCTCACTGCTTCTCGATCGGCGTTGGGGCATAGACATGGTCACGTTTTCGAACGACGGTGGCCGTAATGATTTTCGAGCGGGCGTCCTTGGCAGTGAACGATCCATCAGCTTGCTTGAGTCGGTAAACGACCTCCAGGCCTTCGATGACACGTCCGAATACGGTGTATTTTTCGTCGAATGTCGGAATCCGTTGATGGGTGATGAAAAACTGTGACCCGCCCGTATCTTTGCCATTGTTGGACATGCTGAGGGTTCCAGTAAAATGGCTCCGAGCACCCTCGTTCTCCCATTCGCAGGGAATTTGGTAACCCGGATCGCCCGTTCCGTCACCGTTGGGGCATCCGGTTTCAGCCGACACGCTGGGGCGGACTTCGAAGAACGGTAAGTCATTGTAGAAGTTCCGTTCGATCAAGCTGATGAAATTCCCGACGGTTTTGGGAGCTTGGTTTTCAAAAAGTTCAACGACAAAGTCGCCCTCGGATGTTTTGAATTTGACTTGCGGGAGGTCATCAGCAACCGTTTCACGACTTCGGATTTCCAGTTCTTTTTGCCAACATTCTTGCGCGTCCTTGAGATAGGTCGTCCAGCTGAGATCAGCTTTACGTCCATTCTCTTCCATTTTCGCAAGCATCATTTCGGCGCGGCTGTAATCCTGGATTGCAAAACTTGCCCGAAACGCTTGATAAGCAATATCACCTTTGTCAACATTCGCCTGGGTGCCAATCCCCGTTTTAAGCATGAGGTCTGAAAGTTCCAGTGCGCCGTTGGGGTCGAATGTGAACTTCCCAGACGATCCATCCAATTTCCGAACCAGCATCTCGTAGACCATCCGGGTTGCCTGGGGGTTATTCTCTGGGTCCTTTTCGTATGAGCTCAAGGCAGCCGTTTCGAGCTCGCTATTGAGGACTTCGTTGACTTCTCGCAGCTCGGCAATTTTCTTCATGTGAGCGGCTTGTAGCTTGGGAAATCCGATCGGGATGGAGCTGAACAATGAGTTGATTTTAAATTCATTCGATTGGACTTCGCGAACGATGTCCTCGAATGATTTCTCAAGAGGTTGCTCTTCTTGGGGCGGAGCAATTGGCGTGGCCTGCGTTTCCTGTTTTAAACCGAAGGCAGCCACCGGATCATTGGTCTGGCTCATGGCCTGTGACGAAATAGACTGCCAAGCAAGCACAGTCAGGCTGACTGCGAGGAGGGAGTTGAATGCAAATCTCATTTGGGGTTCCGCGTGAATGAGCTGTGAAGATTTGGATGACGATTGGTGTTTCGGTGGATTTCCATGGCAGTCAGGGGCAAGCCATCGTAGGACGTTCCAGCAACGTGTTAGCGCTTTACTGGCTGACTATTTCTCGAGGGGTTTCTCTTGCTGAACCGGTGTCGGCTTGTACTCGTGGTCGCGTAGGCCTACCAATGTGATCGACTTAATCGTGTCGGGGAATGTCCCTTGAATGAACTCCTCGCCCTCATCGGTAAATTCGAAGGTTGGTTGGAGTCGATCGGCGACATCCATGCCGGAAATCACACGCCCAAACACGGTGTTGGTTCCGTCCATTGGCGGCCCGGGCACAAGCATGATTCGAAACTCTGAAGTCCCTTGGTTCTTTTTGGGGCTGTTGAGGTGCATCGAAACGGAACCTCGGAAATGATGGCGTGCGGCGGGTAGGTGCGACTCATCGTAGATCGTATAGCGAAGTTGTTTCGCGCCGCGCGCGGTCATGATTCCGGTATGAGCAATCACGTTTTTAATAACGTGATGGAACATGACCTGATCATAAAATCCGGCTTGGGCGAGACTGACGAAATTCGCAACGGTTTGCGGGGCTTGGTTTTCAAACAACTCGATCACGATTTGACCTTTGTTGGTTTCAATGATCGCACGAGGCAAGCTACCTTGCTTGGCGTCTTCTGCTTGGAACTTCAATTCGCGTTCATACTTTTTCTGGAGCGAATCGAGGAATTGATACAGCGGTCCGGAGGGAATTGGAAACTCTGCAATTTTCAACTGGTTGCCGGCGACGTAAGCAGCCGCTGCGTCAAAGTCATTTGCGAGGATCGAAACCTGTCCCATGGTGAGGGTGATTTTTTCATCTCCCGGGCGAATTTTAATCAGCTTTTTTGTTGCTCGGTAACAGGCTCCGATTTGTCCGGCGTCAATCAGCCCCGCATGAAACGAATAGACAATCTCAGTCGCTTGTATGTTTGGCTCGGGGGCGGCTAGGAAATATGCGAGGGCGGCCTGTTGGACGGCGACGTGAGCCCGTTGAGTGGCGATGGCTTCGGCGTCCCATTCCTCGCGAACGTCATTCGCTTCGAGGCTGTTGGCTTCGTAGAACTTGAGGCCTAGCCGGCGGAGGGATTTGATTTTTTCTTTGAGGACAACAGCCGCTGCGTCGAACTCTTGCTCGAGTTTGGCAACCTCGGGAGAATCTTCCACATCAGAGGACGACGATTCGGGGAACGTCTTGCCCTCCCTTTCAGGAGGTTCCTGGCCGCTTGCCTGAGGGGTCGCGACGACCAGCTGGCACGATGCGATTAAGAGAAACATCGCGAAACCGCGAACGCAGCTGGGCAGGGCTTGAGCGAGACCGCAGCCCCGAGTCAAAGAGGAAAATCGTTGGTGCATTGTCGTCATGGTAGAGTCTTAAAGATAATCCGGATTAAGTTGGCAATCAGAGACAGCCGAAATCAAGTTCTTCCGTCGTTTTGGGGCAATTCGGTGGCCTCCGCTGGCATTTAAAGAGGCCCACCAATAGTATAGCGACAGAAATTGTTTTGTAACGCAAACGGTACTATCCCCGAAGAATCTTATGCCACGATTTAAACGAGGCAAAAACCTGTCCAAATGGAACTCGAACCGGGCCGAAGCAGGTGTTGGCAAACTGCGTATTGTAGGTGGAAAATTCCGCGGACGGTTGATAACGTATTCTGGCGATGCCGTGACGCGTCCGATGAAAGACAATATTCGCGAAGCCCTCTTTAATTTGGTTGGAGGCTGGGTCAAAGGCAAGGTCGTGATCGACTTGTTCGCGGGAACAGGGGCCATGGGTCTCGAAGCCCTCAGCCGGGGCGCAATCAAGTGTCTGTTTATCGAACGGCACTTTCCTACTATACGTTTAATCAAAGAAAATGTTCTCAGTCTCGATTCGGAACTGCCGGTTGAGATCAATTCGTCAGATACCTTTTTCTGGGTGCGGAAGTTTCTTAAGTCTCCAGAGCTGCGTCCTCCCGAACCTTGGGTGGTGTTTTGCTGCCCGCCCTATGCGTTTTACGTAGATCGACAAGATGAAGTCCTCAAGTTGATCGGCGATTTAGTAGAAGTCGCCCCGCAAGGCAGTATTTTTGTCGTCGAATCCGATTCTAGGTTTGACACAGCTTTGTTGCCTAACCCTGACAAGTGGGTCGTTCGAAAATACTCCCCAGCCTTGGTCGCCGTTCTTCGTGAAAAGGATACTGGGGCTTCAGAAGAATCCGCCAGTGATGAAAATTCCTAAGAGACGTGTTCCGGCTGATCCCTAGCCAGCATGATTCGATGGTTTGTCCGTTTCTCCGTCCTTGTCTGGGACCCAGGAGTATTGTGCCGCGGTACGTCTTGGCGGGATGATGTCTCTGACATTCCACTGACCGCCAGCACATCGATAATTCTTCAGTTATTTTCCGAATAATCGACATACTTTATCTGAAATCCGCAGTCCGGCTGGATTCCGAGCAGTCTTTGCAAACTCCGAGTCGATTTGAAATCAGCTCAACTCCGATGAACAGGGGGGCATGAATCATTCATGTTTTTACACGTTGTGGATTGCAACGTCACGCTGCCATTGGAGTATCCGATAGATGCATCAACGTTTCGCATGGATGGTTTGTGTTGGTTTGGTGCTTGCTAGTGGAATTCTTGTTTCGCTTAAATCA
>JBLINZ010000194.1:0-10737 GCA_047639375.1 Mariniblastus sp.
ATAATTGGGTGTGCTCAATGAAAAGAAAGCCAAAATCGGTCCCAGCGATGCTAAGACCGCCAAATTGACCGCCAATGAAGCCACCAAGAGTTTCAAGACCGGCAATACCCGCAACCGTGACCCCACCAACGCGTTGAAGACATACAGCGATGGAAACGTGACGACGAGCGTCAACAGAAACAACAATGGGACCTTGGCCATCGAAGCGAATGTCTGCAATAACGCTTGTTGGTATTCACTGCTTTCGACACCCCGCACCAGAGAAAAAATCCCCATGCAAAATCCGTAAACCGCCGCCAACAAAATCACGATGACCGAAACCCCAACCACAGGAATTCTAATGTCAGCCTCTCGGATTCCAGACGGCCGCGTGGCATCGCCCCGCAAAATTCGATCCAATTCAAACAGCCAAGTCCCAAACGTTGAACGCTCTGTAGTTTGCAACGAACTCCCCATCTCACTCCCCTTCACAATATAGTGCTGCCGTTACCGGCCAAATGACCCAACGATTCATCTTGCCATGACAAGGCATTTACCCTGCCTTGGCCCACTTTGGATTTCCCTACTCTGCATTACAGAGTAAATCAACGTGACTCGCCTGAAATCAATCATGGTGTAAGTTCCTAGTTCCAATTCGATCATCCCAAGGGTGATCAAAATTGAGAATCAACAAGTTCTGGCAACACTTCAACCATCGGACGGGCGATTGCGGACTGCCGACGGGCTACATCGCGGGAGCCAAACCATCTCCCTCATCAGTCGTTTTAGGCGACACGACGCCGGTGGACTTTTTTGCGGCGTTGAGGATCGTCTCCAATGCTGACAAATAACGCTCAAACGCTTTACGGCCTTTGGCTGTCAATCGATAGAGGCTGTTTGTGTTCCTGCCCTGCCCTGACTTTCTGACACTTAAAACTCCGGTGTCGACCAGAACTTTAAGATGACGGTTCAAGTTGCCATCTGTCAGGTCACACAGCTCTTTCAAATCGATGAAGTTCATTCCATCCTCGGCCCCAATGATGGAGGTCAGGATCCCCAACCGGGCTTTTTCGTGGAACACGCGATCGAGCTCTTCAATCGCGTCTTGCGTCGACTGCGGTTTAGTTGTCTTTTTCGGATTCGAAACCGACTTACGATTCTGTTTCACGACGCCTCTCCAAGTTCCAAAACAACACGATGGCTAATAAAGCTTGCCCCACTCCGAACGAGACCACCATCTGCCACCCCGTCAACTCTCGTGTCGACCAAGCGTACGCCAACGTCAAACCGCCGACGACGAGAAAATAGATCGCCACACCCAACGTCTGCTCGGGTAAATGCTTGCGACAGGTAAACAGCCCTAAACCATAGATCATGGACCACACGCCTGGTAACGCCCACATCATCCCAGCCTCTGCTGGCTGATCCAATGCATGAGCCGAAATTAGAATCGTCAATGCGAATCCAACCGCGAGGCTCGGCGCAATCTGCCGAACCAACGACCAATGCATTTTGGTCACCAACTGGCTTTCACTGACCCGTGCACGAATCAACATCTCCGCTATCGCCGTCCCCAAGCTCGTGATTGCCACACAAAACCAGACGATTAAAAAACGATCGATCTCAAGCACCGAGTCTGCCACCCACACTTTTTGAATGAACGCCCCGGCCAACAACAAAATCACCGACACTCCCACAGCACTCGAACGGAAACCGCGGTAAGTTTCTGTTTTGTCCAACTGAGCTCGAATTTCGGCGATATCCGATAAGGCACGGTGAAGATTCAAATTTTCCGCCCCTTTCTTCATTTATCGAGTGTTCAACTCTGCTGAAGCCAAGCCAGCCCTCTGCCAGAAAAGACTCTGCATCGCAAAGCAATTTAGCTTTGCGTTACAAAGTAAACGACGCCCCGCATGATGTCAAGACTTTTTCAAGAGAATTTGAATTCGACCAGGGAGCGAAGTAACCGCCACCTACGATCCCCAACCCAACGCAATCGCCTCAGCTTGCTCAACGGAGTCGATTTCGCCATCAAGCTGCGCGTTGCGAACGGCTTCCAACACCAACTTAAAGGCCGGACCTTTCTTGATCCCCAAGCGAATCAAATCACCACCATTCAACAACGGGCGCGGGTCCAGCCGCTCACGTTCCCAAGCCAATCGCTCACGGCAAAAACCGACCGCTCCAGACGGAGAATCTGATTGCGATTCAACCACCGCCAGCGCCCGCTCGATATCCGGCTTCAACAGGATCGGCTGAACTTCCGACCAGGGTAAACGATCTGCCTGGCTCAATGCTCGCCAATTTTTGCAAACCCAAACGATCGACTTCTTTTCATCGTTGGATAGTTTCCACCGTTCGAACAGGCCGCCAATTCCATCAGCCACCACGATTGGCTCAAGCAGAATCGTCACCGCTGCGGCAAAGTCATTCAATTTGAGTCGCTCAAGGCAAGCCAGCGTGCGGCCCCAATCGGAGGCCACGGGCCCCAACTCTGTCCCCTGCTCAAGGGACACCGCCAACAGCCCGCTAAGCTTCAACAGTCGAACGGCCACCGCGCGATTGGGCCCGGCCAACATTCTTCGCATCTCGGCGCCTATCCGCTCGCCGCTAACAACCGTCAGTTCACTAGCGTGCGAAACAATAGCAGCCAGCGTGGTTGCCTCCAATTCAAAATCATAAGTCGAGGCAAATCGCACGCCGCGCAGCATTCTGAGTTTGTCTTCTTCGATACGTTCGTGAGGATTTCCGATCGCTCGAATCTGCCGCTTGGCAAGATCTGCTTGCCCCCCCACGTAGTCGATAATTTGTTCAGCGATGGGATCATAGAACATTCCATTGATCGTAAAGTCCCTCCGCAGAGCATCTTCACGGGCGTCAGTGAATTCGACCGAGTCCGGGCGGCGGCCATCCGAATAACCACCATCCCTACGAAACGTAGCGATCTCGATTGGCCCCGCACTCTTGGGACCGAGGACCGTGATTACGCCAAACGAAGCCCCAATCGGGAGCGTGCGTCTCTTGCCAAACACATCACGAACTTGGTCCGGCGTGGCGCTCGTGGCGATGTCGTAGTCTTTGGGAATCCGATTCAATAGCTGATCGCGTACGCAGCCCCCGGCCCACAATGCCTGATGACCGGCAGTTTGAAGCGTTTTGACGATTTCAATAGCGAATTCACGAGGCTGCATAAAGACACTTCAAATAGGGTACTAACAGGACCATAAACGCGACCTAACAGGCCGGTACATGAAGACCTGAATCCCATCAAAAAGTTCGCGACGATCGATCGCGAGTCTCCACGTTCCCGCCACCGTCCAACCAGCCTCTCAACTTTCGAAATACGTGTATCCACGCAGACTTTCGCCGAACAACTCCAATATTTCTTGACGTTGCGAGATGGTTATCTTCTTGTGTCGAACAGCTGCTTCCGCCCGCAATCGGAACTGCTCAAACAACTCTTTCGGCTGGTACTCAACGTAGCTTAGCACATCGCCAATACTGTCTCCCTTGAGTTCGTGGACAAACTCAAGTTCGCCATCATCGGTCACTCGGACACTCACAACATTAGTATCGCCAAACAAATTGTGCAAATCTCCCAGCGTCTCCTGATAGGCTCCCACCAGGAAAACACCCAAGCAATAGTCTTCGTTGTCATTCAGCTCGTGCAGCCGAATCGTTTTTGTATTCGCGTCAGTTCCCACAAACTGGTTTAGCTGACCGTCACAATCACAGGTCAAATCCCCGATAATCGCGTTGCGAGTCGGCTCTTCATTCAACCGATGTAGCGGCATGACGGGAAAAATCTGATTGATCGCCCAAGCGTCCGGCAAAGATTGAAACACGCTAAAATTGCCGTAGTAGATGTCCGATAACGAATCCCTGATTGAAAGCAAACTTTCCGGCGGCCGACTCATCTCAGGTACCTGGTCCGCCACCAGATGAAGAATCGTCAAGCAAATGTTCTCGGCCAACGCCCGCTCCCGCAGACTCAGTTCCCCTCCTCGAAACGCCGCCCGCGCCTGATCGCGATAATAGATCGCATCATTGAAATTCTCTTGAAGCCGCCGGACTTTGATGTGGTCCAAAATATCGATTAACGAATCCAACGACACGTGCACACCCAGCGGCAGCGGGTCGGGAAGCGGATGCGGCTGAAAATCGTTGACGTCCAAGACGTTGAACAGCAGCACTGACATCGGAGCCACGGTCCATCGCCCCGACTCAGTCACAATCGTCGGATGGGCCACGCCATGCGGATCCAACGAAGCCATGATCGATTCGACAATGTCGATGCAATACTCATCCAAATCATAGTTTCGCGAATGGCCATCGGTACTTGCCGACCCGTCATAGTCAACGGCTAGTCCTCCACCGAGATCGAAGAACCCCATCGGAGCACCTTCTTCGATCAAATTCAGATAGAACCTGCAGGCTTCCGTCACGCCGTCGCGGATATTGCGAATGTTTGGAAGCTGGCTTCCCAGATGAAAATGCAGCATCTGAAGACAATGCAGCATCTCCGAAGCTCGCAACTGATCGACGATCTCGATCAGCTGAAGAGTGGAGAGCCCAAACAGGGATCGGTCGCCGCTATCTCCGCTCCAATGACCATCGACCAACGTCGCCAGCTTCACGCGGACGCCCAACATCGGCTCGACATTCCATTTTTTCGCGCGAGCCAAAATCACGGGCAATTCTTTGGGCGTTTCAATCACAAAGAAAACTTGCAGCCCCATCCGCTGGGCCTGCAACCCAAGATCGATAAACTCTTCGTCCTTGTATCCGTTGCAAATGATCAAGCTTTCTTCGTTGGCCAACGTCGACATCGCGATCAGCAACTCGGCTTTACTGCCAGCTTCTAAACCATGCTTGAACCGCTGACCAAACCGCGCGATCTCAGCAATCACGTGACTCTGCTGGTTGACCTTGATCGGAAACACGCCACGATATTCACCGGTGTACTGACTAGTCTTGATCGCTTCCGCAAACGACTCGTTCAATTGCGAAATTCGATGATCGACCAGATTTTCCAGCCTGAGCATCACCGGCATATCCAACCCGCGCTTCTTCAAGCCATCTAAGATTTCCGAAAACTCGATCGTCTGAACCCCAGATCCTGTCGGAGCATTGACCGTCATGCTCCCACTTGGAGCCACCCCGAAATATCCCAACCCCCACCGTTCGATTCCATAAATCGAAGTGGCGTCGTTGATCGACCACTCAGAATTCGCCGACTCACTCGAAATTTTCCCCGAGACATCTTCCTCAATCTCGATAGCTGGATCAGGTGGATTCAATGCAGTTACTTTCAGGTAATAAGTACGTTAGTTGGCCGAACGTTTTGAGGCCTATTGGATTGTGAGCCGCCTGGGCGCTCCCCACGGTTCTTGAATGCGGCACTGTGGCCAGCGTTAAAACACCTCACACTAGATTGCTTAACCGCTCTAAAACTTGTTGGCCTGAAGATTATCGTAGCAAAATAACGAAACGTCGACGCCAATTAACACTGAATCCCCAACGGCCACCCATCCAAGACCCAAGGTCCCCCAGAATGGTCGCGTTTTCTTGTTTCGGGTCGACAACTTGGCCGACGAAGCAAACAATGACTCCCCTCACGACGTCAACATTTCCTTGAACCCTGATGCCACCCATGAACCAAACGCCTGCTCCTTTCAGTTCTGACGGCCCCGAATTGCCAATCGAAATTGACGTCGAAACCGTTAAGCAACTTCTCGCGTCGAAGACTGAGGACTCCGAATTGGGGTTCCACTTCATCGATTGCCGAGAGACCAGCGAATCAGAACTTTGCAAAATCGAAGGCGCTCAGCTGATCCCGATGAACGAGACGCCTAATCGGCTTGAGGAACTCGAAATGCATCGCAAATCTAGAATTGTTGTGCATTGCCATCACGGCGGCCGCAGCTTGCAAGTGGTGCAGTATTTACGAAGCCAAGGATTCTCTTTGGCTCAGAACATGACGGGTGGGATCGACGGGTGGAGTTGCCAAATCGACGAGTCCATTCCCCGTTACTAATAGGGTGGAGCCACCCCCAGCGAATGCATTCAGTTTTGCCGGCTCGGGCCGGCTCGAATTAGGGCGTCAGACAGCAGATTTTTGATTTTTAGAAATAGTGGATTGGAATCTCGATGAAACTTGTGTCTTGGAATGTGAATGGAATCAGAGCCTCCATGGACAAAGGCCTGCGTACGTTTGTCGAAACCGATCAGCCCGACGTTCTTTGCCTCCAGGAAACCAAGGCGGAGCCCACCCAAGTCGACTGCGACTGGGCCGAGGAATTGGGCTATCACAGGGTCTGGAACTGGGCCGAGAAAAAAGGCTACAGCGGCACTTCGACTTGGAGCAAGATCAAGCCCAAAAAAGTCGTCAATGGAATCGGAATCGAGGAGCACGACAAAGAAGGCCGTGTAATCACCACTACATTTGACGATTTCCACTTGATCAACGTGTACACGCCCAACGCCCAGCGTGGCCTCGCTCGGATTAACTACCGACTCCAATGGGACGTTGATTTTCTGGAGTACGTGAAAAAATTGAATCGCCGCAAGCCCGTCATCTTCTGTGGCGACGTCAATTGTGCCCATCAGGAAATCGATCTGGCCAATCCAAAATCCAACAAAAAGAACGCCGGGTTTTCCGAACAGGAACGAGCCGGACTCGACCGCGTTGTTGAATCTGGTTTCGTCGATTCGTTCCGAGCCTTCGATGAGGGACCAGACAAGTACAGCTGGTGGACTTATCGCATGAACGCGCGTCAACGAAATATTGGCTGGCGATTGGATTACTTTTGGGTCGCAGAAAAGTTCATGGAGCATGTCAAAGATGCCAAAATTCGACCTGACATTTTGGGCTCCGACCATTGCCCAGTAGAGTTAATCCTCAAGTAGGAATTGCCCCCCGCTGCTGTGCAGTCGCCCTGCCAACCCAACGAGGAGGTGACGTTTTCCCACGCGAGCCACTCAATCGCTTTCGCCACGCCGCAGATCAGCCTATCATGAAACTGAGAGAACGAGCACTTCTTCAGGCTCGCGATCTTCGCTCATTTCCACCCGTCATTGATACCTCGAGGTTCTCGGATGATCCATTGCCGCATCTTCGCGTTCTGCCTGCTTGTTTGCACCTGTTGCCTCACGAATCCAACCGTTGCCCAAACGCCAGAATCTAAATCGAGGTCGCCGGCTCTCAAAGGCAGTCGCCCAAACATCATCTTGGTAATGACAGACGATCAAGGCATGGGTGATTTATCCTGCTTGGGCAACCCAATCCTCAGAACGCCCAATCTGGATCGGCTGCATAAAATGTCCACGCGATTCACGGACTTCCATGTCAGTCCGACTTGTGCTCCCTCGCGTTCATCGATTTTCAGCGGTCGGCATGAATTTCGAAATGGTGTGACTCACACGATCAAGGAGCGTGAACGAATGGCGTTGAGCACCACCACGTTCCCAGAATTGCTACGAAAGTCAGGCTATGAAACTGGCATTTTCGGCAAATGGCACTTGGGCGATGAAGAACCCTACCAACCGGGCAGCCGAGGATTTTCCGAAGTCTTCACCCACGGCGCCGGCGGCATTGGACAAGCCTACCCTGGCAGCTGCGCCGACTATCCGCCCAACCGAGAAAAGAAAGGCCGATATTTCGACAACGTCATCCGACACAACGACACGCTCGTGCAAACCAAAGGATTCTGCACCGACGTGTTCTTTCAAGCGGCGTTGGGGTGGACCAAGCAGCAACACGACGCGGGCAAACCGTTCTTTACTTATATCACCACCAATGCGCCACATGGTCCGATGCTGGCTCCCGAGAAATACAAAACAAGATTTAAAACAGCCGGCTGGGACGCCAATGTGCAAGGCCGCTACGGCATGATCGAAAACATCGACGACAACGTAGGAGTGCTGATGCAAAAAATGGATGAATGGAACCTCTGGGACAACACGCTGCTGATTTTCATGACAGATAATGGGCAGGCAGGAAGTACGGGCAAGCGAAACGGGAAACGAGAGAAACTATTCACCGCCGGTTTCAAATCTGGCAAAGGCTCGCCCTGGGAAGGCGGAACCCACGTGCCGGCCTTCTGGTGCTGGAAAGGCGTGCTTGGCAAAGGAACCGACATCCCCGCCCTCACCAGTCATCTTGATCTCTACAAAACGTTTTGCGACCTCGCAGGAGTCGAAATCCCCGCCGACATCCAAGCCATCGACGGCCGAACCCTGCTGCCGCTACTCCAAAACCCCAAAAGCGACTGGGCTGATCGACACTTGTTCGTGCACGTTGGTCGCTGGGAAAAAGGAGCCGATCCCAACCTTAGCAAACACAAGAAATGCGCGATTCGAACCACCCGCTGGCGATTCGTCAACAATCAAGAACTCTACGACATCTCCGCCGACCCCTACGAAACACAAGACGTTGCCGCAGACCACCCCGATGTGATCAAAGCCTTACGAGCCGAGTACGATCAATGGTGGACCGACACGCTGCCTCTGATGGTCAATGAAGACGCCCCGTTCGCCGCAGACCATCCGGCCACCCTCATGTACGAAAAACAGCTCAAAGAAAAAGGCATTCCAGACTGGGTTCCACCAAAATCCTGAATAAACTCCGATTCTCAAGGCGTGTAGGCGTATCAGCCTGAAAATCTTAACCTTGACGCTAGCGGTTGCAGGTTGGTAAAAGCGAAAGCTCGTTTTTCCACCCAGGGCAACACCGTGTCAACGAATGAATTCTACGACTTGATCTGCGCCAAAGAATGTCGCAACACACATCACAAATTGGTAATGAATTCGTTGAAGCATTTGAACTGTGCCAATGCCGACAAATGGCGTTCACTGTTTATCAAGCATTTCGAATTGTACCTGCAAGGATCCAAGGCCCCAGATACGACGTTTAAGGATTTTCGAAATCACGTGTTGCACGTCTCTGACAATTTCTGGGGCGGACCGGTCAAACAAGCCGAAAAATGGTACGGCGTCACGATCGAGAATCTCAAGAATCAAAAATGGAGTGCGGCGGCCTATTCAGCAGGCGTCTTGAGCCACTACTACATGGATCCCTTGATGCCCCTGCATACTGGACAGACGGAAGAAGAAGGCGTGATCCATCGGGCTTGCGAATGGAGCGTCAATAAGTCGTTCACGGATTTGATCGAGCTCCTGGAAACCAGTTCCGGCTACCCCACGGTTCAACTTTCAGGCGGGGACGACTGGCTCAAAACCGCGATTCATGATGGTGCGACCCTGGCCCACGGGCACTATCATACCTTTATCGACCACTACAACATTGAACTGGGCGCTAAAAACCCGCCGGCTGGTTTAGACGATCCGCTCCGCCAAATTACCGCCCAATTACTAGGGCATGCGAGTGTTGGATTTGCCCGAATTCTCGAACGAGCTTTTGTCGAATCCGGCGCCATTCCGGCAGGCCAAACCAATCCATTGACGAAACTGTTCTACCGCATGACGACACCCGTCTCGTGGGTCTACAAGGGATTCCAAGCGATCACTAACCGCTCGAGCGTGAAAAAAATTGCGGCTGAGTATCGGTCCAAAGGCAAGGTCATCAAGTCGTTGCCGCGTGACGAAAAACTGATTCGAGCCCAACATGCTGAAGAGATTTTAAAGATCGATCTAGCCGAACTGGACGCACGTCCAATCACTCCGGTCGGTTCAAAATCAGAATCCACTCCGTCCATTCCGCAGACCGCGCCACAGCCCGCCCGACGCAAACGCCCCCAAACTGTAGCTCCCAACAAAACCTTCACGTATCGCCTCAGCCTCGCAGACGATTTGGAAGCCGCGCCTTCGATTGGCAAGAAAACGGCGGTCAGATTTAGTGACATTGGAATCGAGACCGTCCAAGAATTTCTGGACTGCGAGCCAGAAGAGACCGCGTTCGCACTGAACGCCAGCCACATCGTCGATGACACCATCCGACTCTGGCAAACACAAGCCAAACTGGCCTGTCAGATTCCGCAAATTTACGGTCACGATGCTCAAATCCTAGCCGCCTGCGGATTTGAATCACCGCAGGAAATCGCTCAAGCCGAACCGGAAGTCATCCTCTCACTCGTCGACGATTTTTCCAAAACGCGCGAATCCGAATTCATCCTCCGCAGCAGCCAGCCACCTAACATGGAAGAAGTCACCAACTGGATCCAATGGTCGAAGGAATCACGCCAGTTGAAAGCCGCTTAGCCCTAGGCTGTGACTTTTTTGGTAACTCGACGTGCAAGGGCTTATTGATTTAAGTTGCGAGACGATAGATCGTTAAGAGACCGTTCAAAAACTTAACCCGCGTTTGAGTTTTTCGGTTTGACGACGGAGTGGCACCTGATTGTCGAATTTGATGGAAGATTTTCGTTTTGAAGAACACTATAGACGCGAGTTTCATTTTCCAACTGTCCCAAAACGAGCGTGTGCTCGTAGCGCAAGTCGTCAAGACTTGCGGAATTTTGGGCGGCCGAAACTCTTGACGGCTTGTCGATTTAGTGGGCCGTTAGGCTGGGGCTGGGCTGACGAAAAAGTTTACTGTTGTCGTTTTCGGCTAACCGGAAAAATAGAACTTGATCGCCCCTCGCAAACGGTTCTCCATTCTCAACTCGGCGCCTTGAGTATCACGCTCCCGTCCCAATCGACTGAGATTGTCGAGGTTTTCTGAATCTGCATTTCCCCTCATCCCCAGCCCCTCATCCCCAACCCTTCTCCCCAGCCCTTCTCCCCACAAATTCGGACCAA
>JBLINZ010000195.1:0-10727 GCA_047639375.1 Mariniblastus sp.
CGCAGCCAACTAGCTTGGCACCCACCCGGTGAAAGCGATGGGTTTAGGCTGTTTTGATCTGCGTGCGGTAAATTGACCCAGAAATCAACGGAGTATTCCATGCGAAAATCAACATTTTTCGCTTTCGCATTCTCAGCCGTCTTTGCGACAAGCTCGCTGTATGGTCAAACGACCTCAGCCTATCCTTGGCGGAGCAATTCATTGGTCCAGCCGACCGCCGATCCCGATACGCGTTCGGACCAAACGCTTCGACAACGCCCTTCAGCGGGCGTCCGTTTGGCGAGCAGCACGACCAATGTTTTTTCTGGGTCAGCGGCCGAACCGGCTCCAGCGCCACCGGCGATGAAACGCCGGCCGTTTTTAGCTTCGTTTCGAAAGAAGCAGGACGAGGGGCTTGGCGACACGCAACCGTCGGTTTCCGATGTCCAGCAATTGACATTTGACCCGCCTGTGGCTCCGACTGCCGCTGTGGCGGCACCTGGTGATCAGCAGCCGCCGTTGATCGTTCCAAGCAACGCCCTGAACGAGCCTGCGGTCAACTATTGTGATCGCAATTGCAAGCCGGGCACTTGCAACTTAGGTTGTGAGAAAAAGCTGTTTGGGAAATCTGCTCGTGGTCTTGAGATGGGTGGTTGGGCAAGTCTCGGCTACCACAATCGAAACAATCCGCTGCTGAATAACCGCAAGGCAGAAGCCAACTTGCATCAGGCTTGGCTTTTTGCCGAGAAGGCTGCGTCGCGAGATTGTGACAGCTGGGACATCGGATTCCGGACGGATTTGCTTTATGGGATCGACGGCCAAGACCTGCAAGCGTTTGGGAATGCCCCCAATGGGGCACCGGCAGGATGGGACAATAGTTGGGATTACGGTTCCTACGGTTGGGCGTTGCCGCAAGCCTACGTTCAGTTTGCAAACGCCGATTGGGACGTGAAGGTTGGTAAGTTCTTCTCGCCGTTTGGCTACGAAGTCATCGGAGCCAAAGACAACTTCTTCTACAGCCACACTTACACCATGTTCAACACAGAGCCGTTCACCATGAGCGGGATCTTGGCTGAGCGACGGGTATCCGACACGCGGAGCGTCATCATTGGTGCGACCGCGGGCTGGGACACTGCATTCGAAAACAACAGTGGCGGGAACTTGATTACAGGTACCCGGCTTCGTCCGAACGAATTTTTTGAGCTGGCGTTGACAAGTTCCATCGGTGACACCGGAATCCGCGGGACAGGAACGATGAGCTCAGCCGTGGCTCAGTTCCAACTGACCGGAGATTTGAAGTACGTTTTCCAAGCCGACGTGTTGAACCTCGAAGACAATCAAGAGTTTGGGATCGTCCACTATCTGTTCCGTGACGTTTCCGATTGCTTGGCTTTGGGAGCACGACTCGAGTGGTGGAAAAGCGATCAGTTCTTCCCCAACACGAAATCAACTTACGATTTCACGGTCGGTGCTAACTACCGAGTCAACTCGAATATCACGGTTCGCCCTGAACTACGTTGGGACTGGGGTGCCGGAGCCGTTGATCCTGGGGCGACCATTTTTGGGATTGATGCAGTAATGACATTCTAAGCTACGATTGAAACGAACTGTTTCAACAACGAGTCAACAGAAAACGCCGCGGGTCTACGACCGGTGGCGTTTTTTTGTGGGTGTTATGTTCCGCGAGCAAAAATTGCTAAAATCAGAGTGTCTCAATGTCATCAACAGCCGTTGATGCTGTTTCAGTCGCAGTCAATTACTGAGTCGTTCTACGCAATTTATGAAACTAATCATCGCCATCATTCAGCCTCACCATCTTGAGTCGGTTAAAACCGCCCTCAGTCGCGTTGAGGTGTTTCGATTGACCATCATGGACTGCCAAGGGTTTGGGCGTCAGCATGGTAAAACGCCGCCTTACGGATCCGATGAGTTCGCGGGGAATCTGCGGCGCAAAATTCAGCTTCAGATTGCAGTCAACGAAGCGTTTGTGGAGCCTACGATCGAAGCCATTGTCGAGGGCGGTCGAAGTGGTGATTCAGGCGAGGTTGGCGATGGAAAAGTTTTCGTGTTGCCGATGGATGATTGCGTTAGGATTCGGACGGGCGAACGCGGCCCCGACGCGATTTAGTGCAGAGTTTCAGTACCGTCTAAAAAAATGGCGGGACTGCGAACGGCAATCGCTCGCCTACTCGACTTCGGAAACTTGGTAGACGCGTTGAGCGAATGTGCCTCCGGCAATCGACAGCAGTGGAATCAACGCGTAGATCCAGACGGCCCCCATTTCGATCACATGGCTTTCTCGAGCAGGTCCTGAAATCGTACCGTCAGCAGGCATGAGTCCATCGATCAAATGGCTGGCGACAAACCGCGCCAACGACATCGGCCGCTGTCCAGTGGCTTGGCACACAAAGAGGGCGACCGCAATCACGGCGCATCCAATCCAGAACATTTTTTGCTGAGACCGGGTGGCGATCGCCACGAGGACCACGATCAATGCAAAGCAAAGATTGATGATCCAGGTCATGTCGCTGGCGAATCCGCTTGACCACCGCGGGATGGTCATTTCAAAACGAATTTGGCAAACTAGGGCGACTACGATCGCAACCCAGCCGACAAAAAGACCCATTGCCTGGAGTGAGAATTTCAAACGCCGAATCCCTTGTCTAGTTCCGAATCTATTCCATGATTGAATCGTTCGCTCAATCAGTCTGTTCGTCGCTCCCACATGGGGCTTGGCAAAACTCTGCTAGAAATAAGAAATTTCTAACGAGTGTATTTGTGGGCTAGAAATTCTGGCCGGTGCCTTTGGTGAGTGCCATGAACGCGGACTCCAGATCAACTTCTTCTTCGTGGAACAGCGTCAGCTTGAATCCTTCACCTATCAATAAGGTCGGCAGGTCAGAGTATTCCTTAATTTCTTTTTTCAACGTCGCGATTAGGCACCCGTCGCCTTTGACGACCGAGGCCACGTTCTCGTTGGCTGCTAGGAACCGAATCGCCCGCGATTCATCCTCTAGCACGCCGATGTGGAGAATGACTTGATCGCGTACTTTCTTGATGACCTCGGCAACTTCGCCTGAGAAACTCATCACGCCACGATCGATGATTCCAATCTTATTACAAACGTCAGCCAGTTCGGGAAGAATGTGGCTGGAAACGATAATCGTTTTCCCCGTCTGCCCTAGCCGTCTCAAAAGGTTACGCATTTCGATACGAGCACGCGGGTCCAAACCACTGAGCGGTTCATCCAGCAACAAGACCTGCGGATCGTGAAGCAAGACGCGGGCTAGTCCCAGTCGCTGGGTTTGGCCACGGGAAAGCGTATTGGCGAACGCGTCTCGTTTGAAATCGAGGTCAACGATCTCAAGCATTTCGTCACATTTTTTTCGACGCGCCGGGCCCTTGATGCGGTAGGCGGCAGCAAAAAACTCAAGGTATTCGATGACTTTCATATCATCGTAGACGCCAAAAAAGTCAGGCATGTAGCCGACCAACCGCCGGATTTCCTTGGGCTCACTGTAGATCGAATGATTGCAAACGTAGGCTTCGCCCCAAGACGGTTCGGAAAGCGTCGCGATGATTCGCATCGTGGTGGTTTTGCCGGCGCCGTTGGGGCCAATGAACCCAAACAGGTCCCCCTGCTTGAGATCGAGTTCGATGCCTTTGATCGCGTAGAGTTCACCAAATTTCTTGGTGAGGTTTTCAGTCTTGATCATCAGTTATTTTCGCTTTCCTGTTTCCTGAAAATCAACGGGAAGAACCACGCGGATGATCGTGGTTGTATTGTCGTATTGCTCGGAAACGTTTTTGCCATTGAGAATCATTGTGGCTGCCTGCTTGTCGACTTCCGCGATCAGGATCGCCCGTTTCAGATCCCGATAATTGGACATGTCGACTAGTGGTTGATAATCGTGCGTGAGGCCGGTGTAGTTGGCTCCGCCAGCGGCTCCGTAAAACATCAGCATGTCAGCGATTCGATCGACACGTGTGTCTGTCGGGTTCCAAGGACTATTACTGCCTCGGTCGGATTTGCTGATAACAATCTTTCGGGTCAACAGGCTTCGCAGGTTTTTTTCTGACGACTCGGTTTGAACGTCAAATAAAATTTCGCTTCCTAGAATCGGTTCGTCTAGTACGAAGACTGAGTCTTCGAATACCAGCCGAACATTTCGTAACGGAAATTTGAAGGGGTTTTTAAAAGTCCCATTGAGTTGGTGCAGCCGTGGGTTGAGTTTTAGCCCACTACGAATTTGGATCGGCGAATCTGCCCACCAACGCGTGAAAAATGGCTTGGTCGATGAGACCTGGAGCGGCAACGCAAGTGTCTTGGTATTCAGTTTGCCTGTCTCGTCAGATTCGAATTGCTGTTCGTAGCTGGTTTTCAGCAAACCTGGATTGGCCGAAGTCATCATCCCGCCCAGGCCATCTCCCGGCAGGCCGTGCCAAGTCATCAAGTTCGAATCGATATCAAACCCAAGCCCGTGTTTACGGTCCAATTCGAGGGTGCAGTTTTCGCCCCGAGGACTATAAAGATTTGTCCAAACCGATCCGCGGATTCTGCCTTCAACCGCATCGATGTCGATGATTTCCAGCTGGTTTAGCTGGACATTGTTGGGGCGAGTCATCCGCGCGATCCCAACGGCGAGGCAACAGAAAAGCAAAGACACCAAGGGGAAGGTCAGCCAAGTCAGCTCCATTTTTTTGAAGACTTTGCTGAGCAAGAAATAGTCGCCGGGCCCAATGCACAAAATGTAAAGCACGATCAAGGCCGCGATCAGGGCGAATTTAACAAATTGGACTTTGCTGAATCGATCGAGTGGGACTCGCAATTGCCCGATCAGGTCCTGGTAGCCGTAGTGAGAAACTGAATTGCCACGCGACGATCGTTGGCCGCCCGTTTCGCTCAATGACTTATCTGCCCCCGCGACCAAGCGGCTGATTAGGTTAGTGAATCCCTTCCATTCCATGAGTTCGGTCGAGTCCAAGTCAAACGTTGTGACCACGACTTGTCCAAACCCTTTGGCTCCACGAATGATCAGCGCATGGTCGTTCCCGTCATTGACGACAATGCGACCATCCAGTGAATCCACTTCGGAGATTGGCAATGGCTTGCCGCGGCGTTCGATCAACGCCTCGCGACTGTCGCAAAACGTTTCCAAGCGACTGCTGTTATCAAATGTGCCCATTTTTGAAAACTTGCCCGGAAAGAAGCGAGCCAGTTTTCCGTTGTTCGCTAAAAGCCGATCCGCATTTTTGGCGACAGAGAAAATTAATGTCCCACCGTCTTTGACCCAGCTATCCAGGGCTACGAGCTGTTGCTCCGAAATCTGGTCGACGCGCTCCAAATCGGAAGTAACCAGCAGTACTGTCTTGATGCTGTCATAGCCAAGTTTGTTGAGCGGCAATCCTTGGGCGTCACCAATCGCGGTAACCTCGCGCGATTGACCACGCGAGGCAACCGAGGAGACGCCTTCGATGGCTTGCTGGAAAATTTGGCTCGGCTCCAACGTCAAAATCAATTCGCATGTTGAGTCGCGAAGTTCAGCCAACAGGTTCGGCCCGCGCAGTTGAATCTCGTGGTCCTCGACCAGTTTGCCGGTGGCGTCGAATAAGCGAAGCTTGACTCCGCCGTAAGACCGTCCCAAACGTGTCCAAGCTTGAAACCTGCCGGCTTGGCGTTCGTCTGCGATCAAGTTGCCAGAATAGACGACCGGAGTATCATCACCGTCGAGAACTTCCGTTTCAAATCGAACCGCATCAACATTGGCGGGTAGTTCAACAAAGACCGGTATCCACTTGCCCAAGCGAACGTGGCCGCCGAGTCCAATTTGGATTTTGGTCGTGACGTTCGGATCAATCGATTGGGCCGCTGGTAAATTACTGGGAGTCAGCACCAATCCCAGCAAAGCGGCGACAGCGAAGCCAATCACTGGCTGGAGAAACCGTGGCGGTTGGCCAGCCCGAGGGCGGGGTTGAACAGGGAGAGGCGTGGAGTTTTGGCTCATGAGTCTAACGGAAAAGAGGCACGCTTCTAAGGATGTTTGGATGTCGAAAAAATCGTCTCAACGACGTACTAGGGTAATCTCAGCGGGTAATCGATGCCACCTTCATTAGAGTGGGCTTTGATGGAGGGGCAAGTCGTTTTGGGATGAGATGGTTCGAGTAGGCTGCTTCGAATTGGTTTCGGCCATTTGAGGGTGGTTGGATGTAACTTCGTGGGTTGTGCCAGATGGTCGGATCGTTAGGGTTTTTCTGCATCGGGACATTGGCAAACGAAGGCTTGGCAGCCCGGGCAGCCTGAACCATATTTTTCCGCGATGGCTGAGCCGAGATCGATCTCAACCACATTGGCAATGGTGGCTAGCCAAGCCAGCACGTCGGCGAATTCCTGCTTTAAATTTGCACGTCGACTCTCGAATGTCTCTGCGGGAACACGCTCCGCTTCTTCGGGGGTGGTTTCTCGGAGTGCCGACGCGAGTTCGCCGACCTCTTCCATCAGCCACATGAAAGTCGCGGGCACGCCGCGAGCCTCATCTTTTTCAAAATACATGTCCCGAATTAACTTTTGGAACGCCTGTAACGATACGTGATCGGATGGAGGAAGGTTCGTGCTAGGGGTTGGCAAAGCGTTGGAATCTGTTGAATCATTCATGAGGGGTATCCGGTGATTCTGGGGCAGATGTCTCGTTGTCCGCTTGGGTCGCGGCTGCAGCCTCCTGAGACGGCGATTCGTCGGACGAGTCCGATTCAAGTTTGGCGATCAGGATCTCATCTCCCTCAATTTTAACTTCGTAGGCATCGATCGTGAGCCGACGGTTCTCGCACCAGGCGCCATCCCGGGTGTCGAAGCTCCATGAATGCCAGGGGCACGTGACAACGTTGTCTTCAAAATGTCCCGACGCCAGCGACGCGCCCATGTGTGGGCACATGTCGTCGATCGCTCGAAAGGTGCCGTGGTCATTGAAAACGGCAACCATTTGGTCGTTGAACGGGAACGCGCGGCCCTCGCCCGCGGGAATATCGCCAGTTTTGGCGATCACTGAAAATTTTGACATCGGTTATTTCTTGGTAACGACCGTCTCGATTTGATTTGTGATTTTGGTCCCGATCGTTTTTTCGCGATACGGTTTTTCTGACTGAATGCTGTTCTTGATAATGCTGGATTTTAGATGGCCTTGCGCGAGATCCATTTGCATCGTACCCGTCCCATAAAAATCAAGCAGTTTGCTTTTCAAACTGTCGCTGTCTGAAGACGCCGCCTCGACAGGATCCAAGGTGACTTCCAATTCAAACTCGGCGATCGAATCGTTGTTCGAGTTCTTGGCGTAAGTGTATTTGCGATTGCGATTGAAGTTTCCAAAGGCAGTTTTCGTGACCGACTCATCTGACCACGCGTCGCCAATCTTGAGTGGGTCCGGAAAGACCATGGCCGAGGCGCCCAGCATTTCCTTGAGCCCCGTTTTGCTAAACAGCGCGCGAAGATTTTGAGTGTCGGGCATTTTTTCCAGTTGCTCGGTCACGGTTTTAGGAATCGAGACGTCAGTGATTTCTCCGAGTCGCGACATCGTGACGGTGAATTCTAAGCCAATCAGCGGCTGAACCTGTTGGAGCAACGTTTTGGAGTCTTTGGTTGTGAACGGGTTGGTCGCAGCGGCGGTGTCAAACGCGATATCCTTGAGCGGCGAAGCCGGATCACCTTTTTTCTTGCGTGTAAAACCGGCGACTGTGAGTTTGACCCGGGTCAAAGACTGATCAATCGTGGCGTTGCCGTCGTCGTCGACCGCGGTGACGTGCCAATCCATTTCCATAACCGTCTCGTTGTCGAGCGTCGTTTCACGTGCATCGACGGTGGTTACCGATTTGGAAGTTTGGGTCAACGATAGCGCGTAACGGTCACCCTTTTCAAACGTCCAATGAGGGGACGAGGTTTGGGCAACACTCGCATTCGGGAAACTGAATAGGCAGGCCAAGATCGCGCATGCAATTCGGGTGGTACTCGGAGGAAGAGTGCTAAGATGATTCATACTAATTTCCAATTCACAGGACGCCCCTGGTTGTTCTGTTTAAGTTCGTGAGTCGTTTTCGCGCGGGTGCGAAATTCAATCCGTGCATCCGGCTAACTTGAATCGCCGCCACGCCAGCGATCGCCTGAGGCACTCTGCTGCTTAGACGCTCACTAACCGATGGTGTGTGTTTGTCCTGGTTGTAACACGATGGGCTCCGCGGTCGATCCGGTTCGTATCATATCGGCCCAGGCATCGGCGTCCTGCTCGATTGGTGGCCATGTGTTGTAGTGGGCGGGGAGAACTTGCTTGGGGTTGAGGTAATTAGTGGCGGCAACGCTGTCGCTGGGCCCCATCGTAAACAGGTCGCCGATTGGGAGCACTGCGACGTCGATGCCTTTGTTTCGTAGCAGTTGCATGTCAGAAAACAAAGCCGTGTCGCAGGCGAAATACAGCGTCTTGCCGTCGAGCATGAGGAGGAATCCAGCCGCGACGCCTCCGTACGATCCGTCTGGCAGCTGTGAACTGTGTATCGCGGGAGTCATTTTGATTGAGATTTTGGCTGATTTGACTGGAAGTTCGAGCGAACCGCCGATGTTCATTCCGATCGCGGTTTTCACCCCGTGGTTCTCCGTGAACCATTGCGCAATCTCATAGCCGGCGATGACTGTGGCATCACACCGGTTGGCAATCTCCGCCACGTCGGCCACGTGATCGAAATGGCCATGGGACACTAGAATGAACTCAGCGTCCACGTCAGCGGCTTTTCGCGGAGCGGTCGGCGAATCGTTGAGGAATGGATCCAGCAGGATTCTATGCTCGCCGTGCGTGATTAGCCACGTTGCATGGCCTAGCCAAGTTAATTCGATACTCATTTGGGTTGCTCTTGAGAAAAAAGAACTGTGGGGTTCTTGGGCTCAACCGCCACCTGGGCTTGGTTGGGCAATCGGGCGGAACGCCACAATTCGCTATTTCGATACGGGATTTCGTAACAGCCGGTTCATGTTGTTCTTGTATTTTTCCACGCCGGGTTGGCCGTAAGGGTTAATGCCCATCAAGCGTCCTTCCACGACCGTCGCCAGCATCAGCATTTGGAAGAGTTGTCCCAGCGACGTTTCATCGGCCGCTGGCAAGTTAATATTGGTCGTGGGGCGGTTGTCTTCCAGGTAAGCCATGTTGGTTCCGGCGATGGCCGCGGTCATGATTTCTGGCAGTGTCTTGTCGGCAAGTTCGTTGAGTTGATCCTGATCCCAATCGCTGTGCCCGATGGCCAAATGGTCTTGCCGCCACGAATCGACGATCAGGTTGTTCATGACTTTGTCGCGTGCACCTTCTTGATGCTGTTGAGCACGCGAATGGAGGTCCCGTGAATTCAAGCAAGTCAACGGGAGCGCTCCACGTTCGGCTTTGCCAAGGCTCTCGGCCAGCAGTTGGTCGTACCAGAACCCTGCCGATTCCAATGACTTGCTCCAAACTGAAAGCACGCGGGTGTTGACGCCCTGCTCTGTCTCCAGCAAATGGTTGACCGCGACGTAGTCCAGAACTGGGTTCTGGCCAAGCGGTTGGGTTCGGAAAGCACCGTTCATCGAGGCGGCACCTTCTAGCAACGCCACGACGTCGATTCCAAGGATTGCGGCCGGCAAAAGTCCGACTGCCGAAAGCACGGAAAATCTTCCGCCGACGCCATCGGGGACCAGGAATCGATCTTGGCAGCCGATCTCATCAGCCAGGCTGGCAAGTTTCCCCGACTCTCCGGTGACGGGCACTACGTAATCTGGAAGGTTGTCGCGGCCTACGAGTTTTTCGAGCTCGGCTAGGAATTGGCGGAACGCAGCTGCGGTCTCCAGTGTCCCGCCGCTTTTGCTGATCACCACGATGCCCCATTTGCCTTCGGGCCCTTCGCCGGTTGAATGGTTGCGCAAGAATTGCAACAGTCCCTGCGACCAGTCGTTGTCGACGTTGTTGCCTTCGAAGTACATTCGCGGGCGACCACCACGTTCCGCTCGTGAGAGTTCATTGAAGTACGGCTGGCAGCAAGTCTCCATCAGGGCCCTCGCTCCCATGTAAGATCCGCCAATTCCAAGCACGACCACTTTGTCGACTCGCTCGCGAAGTTTCGCTGCTGTAGCCAAGATGCGTCCAAGCTCACTGCCTTCTCGGTTGGACTGGTATTCGTCCAGAATTCGTTCGGGCATTTCGTGAAATCCAGCGTCCAACGGCTGCTTCTCGTTGGGAACTTCTCCGCCAGAGGCGAAGAGCTGAAGATCGGTTTGCAGGACTTCGACACGGGCGGCTTCCAATTGGGGAGCCAATTGCTCAATCTGGGCTCGGGTGATCCCGTGCTCAGGGATCAATGCTCCGTCATAGTTGAAAGTAATTGGTTTGATTTTAGCCATTGTCGATGTACGAGGTTGAAGATTGGTCTGTTGATTGGAATCGATCAAGCCGACCAGTATCGCTCAATTGCGGGATTCAAGCCAGTAGGTTTGCAGGCGTTGGCTAAATCAACAGGGCCCCTTTGCGTTGGGTTGTGATTTCCAAGAAAATTGGGAGCTGGTTCAACTTCAAAACAATGCTGCCTTTCGCGAACAAGTCGAGGACATCGCTTGGTGTTTTTTGCCCGAGCGAGTCGGCGCGGATGACGGGCAACGTGCGTAGCGTGCCCATTCGACGGTTTTGAAAAACGACACGCGGACACACTCTTTCTCCCCATAATTCGGAGCGAGTCAGATCAAAAGACTTGCC
>JBLINZ010000196.1:0-10721 GCA_047639375.1 Mariniblastus sp.
GGCGCCATAGACACGTTGGCAGATCGTGGCAATTTTCTTTTTGACGGAAAGCGACCAGTCGTAGAGTGGCGAGAACTCTTTTTCCGATGACTCGATTTTGTCGACCACGGCTTGAGCGAGGGCCTCTGCTCCGGCGCCGCCCTTGGCCCAAACTTCGGCAACCACGGCTTGGAATCCCAACTCTTCACAACGTTGCTTGACAACGGCGATTTCCTCATCGGTGTCGGTCGTGAATCGATTGATCCCAACAACGGCTTCGACGCCATAGAGTTGTGTATTCTCCAGATGCTTCTCAAGGTTCACGAGGCCTTTGCGAACTGCGTCAACATCGGGAGCGGTCAGGTTTTTGAGGTCGGCTCCCCCGTGATACTTGAGGGCTCGGATGGTCGCTACCAAGACCATGGCTTTGGGGGCCAACCCCGCCCCGGCACACTTAATATCGAAGAACTTTTCAGCGCCGAGGTCGGAGCCAAACCCGGCCTCGGTGACGACGTAATCAGAAAGCGACATGCCCATTTTGGTCGCGATGACGGAATTGGTACCTTGAGCGATATTCGCGAAAGGGCCACCATGAATGACCGCCGGCGTACCTTCAATCGTTTGAACCAAGTTCGGTTTGATGGCGTCTTTCAGTAATGCCGCCATGGCGCCGTTCGCTTTGAGGTCCTTGGCGTAGATCGGCTTTCGGTCAAATGTGAATCCGATGAATATATTGCCAAGCCGTTCTTTGAGGTCAACGAGATTATTGCAAAGACAGAGAATCGCCATGATTTCCGACGCCGCCGTAATGTCGAATCCAGTTTCGCGCGGAACGCCATTACCTGTTCCCCCGAGCCCGACGACCACGTCGCGAAGGGCGCGATCGTTCATGTCAAAAACACGTTTCCAAACCACCGTTCGTGGATCGATGCCAAGCGATTTGGTTTTGCTTTGAAGATTGTTGTCGAGAAGCGCTGCGAGCAGGTTGTGGGCTTTTTCGATCGCCGCAAAGTCGCCCGTAAAATGAAGGTTGATGTCTTCCATCGGCAAGACTTGTGACCAACCGCCGCCCGTCGCGCCGCCTTTGATCCCAAATACCGGCCCGAGTGATGGCTCTCGGAGAACGACCGTCGTCCGAGAGCCAATTCGATTCATGCCTTGAGTCAGCCCAATTGACATCGTCGTTTTGCCTTCCCCCGCTGGCGTTGGAGAAATCGCAGAAACCAAGATCAAGTTGCACTTGTCGACTTTCGAATCATCGATCAATGAGAGCGGCAGCTTCGCCTTATACTGCCCATACTGTTCCAATTGATCGGCGGCGATCCCAAGCTGGCTCGCAATCTCCGTGATGGGCATCATAGTGGCTTGACGGGCGATTTCGATATCGGACGACATGGGCAAATCCAAAACAGTTGAGGAGGGTGATTGATTGATGGATCAATCGATTCCGAAGACTTGGAATGACACTTGATCCGATACAGATAATGAACAAATTGAACCAAGATTGCCAGCCGGATCTGGAATCACCGTCCATCTATTGGACGGGCCTGCCAGGTTCGCTTGAATCGGAAGACACCGTCGCCTTGATTGGACCAAACCTGGGTGGTAGGAATCGAACTCGTAGCCAGTCGAACTCGGGCATTTAGTCGCCCAGCTGGCGGTCACAGTCGCAGCGAATGGTGCGGGCGCACTTGGCGTTGAGCCCCATAGGCGTTAATTTGATCGAGACCTATTCCGCTTTAAAAATGCCTCCTTGAAACTAGTTGCCAATGTTCTCCCCCGACCAATATGAGCTTGTTGATTTTGGCGACGGCGAAAAACTCGAACGATTCATGGGGGATCTCCTGATCCGCCGTCCGGCGCCGGTGACCGAATCGATGCCGCGACTGGATTCACCTGAATGGGACATCGCGGTTTCTTATGACCGGGAGGCCGGCTGGAACATTCCTGCCTCGGCGATTGAGAGCCTGGTTCAGCATCGCGGGATTTGCTTCAAGCTTGCTGGTACGCCGACAGGACAGGTCGGCTTATTCCCAGAGCAGGTCGCCAATTGGGATTGGATTCTTGATTCCAAACTGGACCTAACGGGCCTCAAGGCGATCAATTTATTTGGCTATACCGGCGGGACTACCATGGCGTTGGCGCTTCGCGGGGCGGAAGTCACCCACGTGGATGCGGCTCAACCGGTGGTCAAATGGGCTCGAGAAAACGCTCAAGAGGCGGGACTCGGTGAGGCCCCCATTCGCTGGATTGCCGAAGACGCCATTCGTTTCTTGGAGCGAGAAATCAAACGCGGGAATCGGTACGACATTGTCGTGGCCGATCCACCCTCTTTTGGTCGCGGCCCCAAGAAAGAAGTCTGGAAAATCCAGAGAGACCTGCCACGTTTGATTCAGTTACTTGACAAGTTATGTGGTCAGCAGTGTAAGTTGGCGATTCTTTCTTGTCACACCGCCGACTATTCCTCGGCAGATCTTGGGACCATGATGCGGAGCCAATTTCGGCTCAAACAACATGTTGGCCAACTGTTAAATCTAGCGCTTCCGTGCCCTCCCGCGAGAACCTTACCCAGCGGAAGTTGCTTTAGATTTGAGATCTAGTGCCCCATAGAACGCAAGGGAGATTCCCGTCCCCCCACTACCTGAGACAAAGGGAGCAGGTGATCGATCGGTGACTTCTTTGGATTCGTGATGGTTTGTGTCGATCGGTACGACGGAAACTTCTAACACCGATTAAGTCAAATCCAATGGTTGCGGCGTGATCGCAAGCACGGGTGACACGAATTCGACGGTAACGGTCCGTGGCAATGGAACGCTAAAAACACGTCAGCCGTCGGTCAACTAAATGCTGGCAGACTTAGAATCAAAACCGTTGGGAGAGTTTCGGAACCCAGTGGAAAGATCGGGATAATTAGCAACAGAAAAAAACGACCACCAATAAGAGCCGATCGAAACTGACCCTTATAAAAAACATCTCGCTGGCTTTGGAAAACTAAATCTAAACTTCTTTTTCCAAATCCCAATCCTCGCCAATTACCACGCCCTTCATCAAGATTGGAATTCCATCTCGAATCACACAGGCTCCATGCTCTAACGAGGTCGCATCTCGTTTGGAAGCGTTGACGACTCGAGCGTTTTTGCCGATACAGACATTCTTGTCAACGATCGCGCCTTCGATGACCGAACCGTCACCGATCGTCATCGGGGATATCAAATGATTTTGTCTAGCGTCGTCTGATTCATAAAAATCGTTGCCCATGACAATCGAATCTTTGATCGTCACATTCTCACCCACAATCGTACGCAATCCAATCACGCTATTTTCAATCACGGCCCCAGCACCGATTCGACATCCGCTGGAAATCAAACTATTTTTCACCGTCGCCCCAGACATTCGCGTCGGCGGCAAGAATCTGGCGCTCGTGTAAATCGGCGCGTCTGCGACCATCAACTCGAAATCAGGCGTTTCCGCGGTCAAATTTAAGTTGGCATCGTAGAAAGATCGAATCGTTCCAATATCTTCCCAGTAACCATCAAACAGATGCATTTGAACGCGGTGGGATTCGATCGTGGCCGGGAAAACCTCCTTACCGAAATCGGTATAGTCCGTTCCGCTCAAAACTTCGTTCAACAACTCTCGATTGAAAACGTAGATTCCCATACTGGCAATGCAATCCCGACCCTTGGATTCAACGCCATGCGTGTCAATCCAAGCCGGATCCGTGCTAACGGCTTCGATTTCTTCTTCCGTTTGCGGTTTCTCAACGAAATCCTTGACGCGTCCTTCGTCGTCGACCTGCACCACACCGAATCCCTTGGCATCCTCGCGGGAAACAGGCATGCACGAAATCGTGACGTCAGCACCGCTCTTGATATGGGTTTGAATCAGATCACCGTAGTCCATCCGATACAGCTGGTCGCCAGAAAGAATCACCACATAATCGATGCCAGGCTGATTAAAATAAACCAGATTCTTGCGCACGGCGTCGGCCGTGCCTTGATACCAGTCGCTTCCGTCACTGGTGGTTTCCTGAGCCGCCAACAGCTCAACAAACCCACCACTGAAATTGTCAAACGAATAAGCGCGCCGAATATGGCCATGCAGACTGACCGACAAGAATTGAGTCAAGACGTAGACACGATTGATGCCACTGTTGAGACAGTTCGAAATCGGAATGTCGATTAGCCGGTACATGCCAGCCAGCGGGACCGCTGGTTTACTTCGAATCGAAGTCAACGGAGCCAATCTTGATCCTCGTCCACCGCCTAGCACCAATGCAACCGCGTTTCGCATTTTTATTCCCAGTTCTTGTCTCGTTGTGAATGTTCGATCCAAGTTACCGCGTTTAGATTCACTTCACAAGCCTTCGCGGTCTAAGAACCTACCAGCCTAAGTCGAAGAAACCCATGGAATCCAACGTGCTTGACTATTTCCCAATGACCACCGGAACAACAATATTCTGGCGGCGGCAAAGCCGTCACCCATCATCAATCATGCAAACGTAAAACAATGCGTATCCCATCATCTCCACCGCGTCAGGCTTAAGCTCGAAACCCGATCGAAACTTAAATCACAAAGTCCGAATCTAACTTATCCGAGCCCTAGCGAAGCCCTTAGGTTGGAGACTTGCTCCCCCCAAAAATCCAACAATCAGGATATAGAGACTAACTTTCCCTCTGGACCGTCGCAATCCATGAGGTGCTTTCCAGCAATTCCCCCGTCTAGCGGTTTTCCCAACGTACGGTGAACCGAGCGCTTGCCGATGCGCATCCCTAATTGTCAATGGGCCTCCCATGTCACGAACATCGATTCGTCAATTTTTTGATCAAGAAGAAGCAACGACGACAGTTGAATATGCGATCTTGATCACCGCCGTCGCGCTCATCGTCGCAAAATGCTGCCAACTACTTGGAAGCGGCATGCTAACCGTGTTTGACACCGCCTCGACCGCGATCGAATCAACCAGCAATTGACTCGTTTGCACGTTCCAGACCCAGCCTAGCCGTAGGCGTCTTAGTGCGACCGACGCCGGCTTAGGGCCGTTCGGTAAATTACTGTCGTAGCCGGAGTCGCATGACTTCGGGAGAACCATCTGCGAATCCCGAACGGTTGCCAGTCCGGCTGCATCCAAATCGGACATTCATTGATCGAGCGATCCTTAGTTGTGGAATGATGAATATCTTTCAACGATGATCGTCGAAAGCGACTTTGCTTAGGAACAAGCCGGCAGGAGACCGATTGGTTGGCTGCGACGCGCTGGCCAATCGTAAAACGAACCAACGAATCGCAAGCTCAATCTGCCAACTCATCCATACTCGAGACGTCATGGCTTTGCGGCAGATCACCGATCTCTTCCAAATGAAATAAATCCAAAAAGCGATCCGTGGTCGAATAATACTTGACCTTAGGATTCTCTTCGCCGGGCTCAATGTACAACAGTTCTCGTCGAACCAACTGCCCCAGTACGCTGCCGCTTGGCTTTGCTCGAATCTTATCCACCTGAGCCCGGGTTACAGGCTGGTTGTAAGCCACCACAGCCATCACATCGATCGCCGCTTGTGGCAATCGGACTTGTCGATTGCGCCCGAAAAAGTCTTGTTGAAAATCAAGCAGCTGAGGATCAAGGACCATCTTGAATACTCCACCGTCTGACAAAACTCGGTAGGCACGATTCTCTTTCTCGTATTTCTTGTTGAGTTCTCTGACTGTTTTGGTGACTTCTTTTGGTGAAACATCACGCAAAACCGAAGCGACTTTGCGGCTGTTCAATTTCACATCCCTAGGCGTCCCAACGAACAGAATCGCTTCGATGATCGACATCGGTGAAATCGGACAACCCGCATTGTCATCGATGCCACTTTCAAGCTCCAACTCACCGGACAACTCTTCGGACTCGCTAGTCGGAAGAGCTGACTCGCTCAAATCTTCAACTGTGGCAAGTTCCGCTTCCGGTCGACGCTTCATCACCTCGGCATAGGCCTGGCTTAGATGGTCAAGCGAAAACTCCTCCTCATCGTCCTCCTCATCGTCCTCCTCATCGTCCTCCTCATCGTCCTCCTCATCCGCAACCAATTCACCGTCATCCGATTCCAAATAGCTGCCTTCGCCGTCATCCTCTTCACCACCATCGAGCTTGTCGGCCGCTTCAAGATCCACCGCTTCACGAACGGCATCCGTGTCGATTTCCGCTTCATCGGCACCCTGTAAAGGTCCCTCTCGCGGGGCTTCGTCATCAGAATTTTTTGTTGGCTTTCTTGACATAACGTCAGCTTAGAGGACAAGCTTTATATATCGCAAGACGGAACGTACACCCGAATCTGGAACTCGCAAGACGATACGCAGGGAACCGACTCAAACAACAGCCGACCTAGCGTATCCTCGCCAAATGCCCACAATTGATCCAAGCCGCTTGCAAGTGCCACTCGACCCGTGGCATGGCGAATCGGATTTCCAAATCACCTAGAACTTGCAGCCCCTTGGGTTGCGACACGAAAGCCCAGAATGAGAACTCGATTCCTGACTTCAATTCCTATCAGCATTTTGACGGGGGTTTTGCTTGTCGTCGTTGTTCTAGGCCCACCGGCGTTCGCTCAGTCCGTCTCCGCGACCGCTGAAACCACGGTCAAGCTTCAACGCCCTGACCACACGGCCGGGTCTTCGAAAAACATGGTGGCTTCCGTGCACCCCTTGGCAACCCAAGCTGGCGTTGACGCCTTCGCAGCAGGTGGGAATGCGATCGACGCCGCGATAGCGACCGCCCTGACTTTGGGCGTCGTCGACAACTTCAATTCCGGAATCGGTGGCGGGTGTTTCGTCTTAATCCGCACGGCCGACGGGAATTTCTATGCGATCGACGGACGTGAAATGGCCCCCGCTGCAGCCCACAAAGACTTGTTCAAAAACGCCCCGCCAATCCCGGCCAATCCCTCACGCGTCGGGGCCTTGGCCAGCGGCGTGCCTGGAGCTCTCAAAGCCTACGGCCAAGCGGTAGAACGCCATGGCAAGCTTGAATTTTCGGCCGCCCTCCGAGCAGGTGAAAAAGCCGCTCGCGAAGGATTCACCGTCTCGAAAGTTTACGCCGACAAACTAGCAACAGCGCGTCAGGCAATGAGCCGATTCCCGGCGACCACGGAAGTCTTCTTTCGCAAACTGATTGTTGACACGCCATCGGCCCCCTACCTCCAGGGCGAACATTTAACCCAAACCGACCTCGCTGCGACCTATCAATCGCTGGCCGAACATGGGACGGATTGGTTCTACCAAGGGCAATTTGCCAAATCCACAGAGACTTGGATGAAAGATCATGCAGGGATCATGACCGCGTCTGATTTCCAGAACTACAAAACAGTCGACCGGGCACCCATCAAAACGACTTATCGTGGCTATGAAATCGTCGGCTTCCCGCCACCCAGCTCAGGCGGCGTTCACGTCTCGCAAATCTTAAATATTCTTGAGCATTTTGATTTAGCAGCGATCCACCAACAGGATCCTGCCTTGATGTATCACGTGATCGCGGAAGCCATGAAGCTTGCTTTCGCCGACCGAGCTCACTGGTTGGGTGATCCAGATTTCGTCGACGTCCCGTCAGGGCTGATCGACAAAACTTACGCAGCCGATCTTGCCAAACTCATCGATCTAGAGAAAACGACCCCCGCTCAACACGGCAATCCGCCGAATGCGGACACAAAGTTTTTTGAACAGCACACAACCCATGTGGCCGCTGCCGACCGCGAAGGAAACTGGGTCGCCATCACGACGACCGTCAACACTGGATTCGGCGCCAAATATATCATTCCGGGCACGGGTGTGATCATGAACAACCAAATGGATGATTTTGTGGCGATCCCCGGAAAGCCAAATGTGTTTGGCTTGGTCGGTGGTACCAATAACGCCGTCGCCGCTGGCAAACGCCCGCTTTCAAGCATGAGTCCTACGATTGTCCTGCTTGACGGCCAGCCGGTTTTGACTGTCGGAGGAGCCGGCGGCCCTAAAATCATTACGGAAGTCTTACTGGCGATCATCCACCACTTGGATTTGAAACTACCGATCGGTGAAGCCATCGCGCAACCTCGAATCCACCACCAGTGGACTCCGACCGCATTGCTGGTTGAGGCCAATTTCAGTTCTGATTTAGCCAGTGGACTCGAAGCTCGGGGCCACCAGTTGCGACGTTCAAAAAGTATGGGAATCTGCCAGGGGATTTCGTTCGATCCCGTGACCAAGATGTTCCAAGGAGCCCATGACCCACGGACGACCGGAAAAGCCCAAGGTGAACAGTGACTTTAATGACCGCAAAAACTTCTCGACGAGAATTTACGTTCCTCAGCTGGAACCTGTGCCTAATGGAAAATTCGTATCAGGCGCCCGCCGGTTGGCGTCTCGACCAAACGGAATCCAAAATCAGAGAGCAGGTGTTGGAATTGTCGCCGGATTTCGTGTTCTTCCAAGAACTACCAGGGCTCGTGCCTTATATCGAAACCCATGACATGATCCCAGCCAATACAAAAAGCCATTCCGGGAATATCGCGACGCTGGCGAAGCATGAGCTCATGGACGGTCTTCAAAGCACCGCAATCGACGGCGTTGCCGTGGTCACTACAATCACGGACGCTGATTTAACGCTCGCCAATGTTCATTTGGAATCAGGAAGGCATGGCGATGGAGCACGCTTGGCTGCATTTCGTTCAATCATCAATGCCTGCCCGACCCGCGGCTTAGCCGTGATTGGCGATACCAATACGCGAACTGCCGAAGAGCCGACGCTCAAAGAAATTGGGATGAAGGGCGATCGGCCACCCTCTGCCACTTGGGACAGCAGGTCCAATCGGTTCCGCGAAGACGGCCGCAAATACACCGCTTTTTACACTCGCTACTTTCACAATCAACACGTTTGTGTCTCGAACACCAAAGTTTGGAAACAGCCGACGAAATCGGATAGCAAGTCGTTTCAGCTTTCCGATCACTACGCCATGAGTGGCTCCGTTCGCTTAGCTTCGTCGTGACTTGATGCTACCCTTCGGATCTCCTGGAACCACATGGGAACTCACGCCCTCCACTTATTACTCCCGTTTTGAATTTCTAGCAGTTGATCGATGGATCAAACATTTCCCCATGGCGAAGCATTCGACATCACTCTGATAAAATTGTCTCTATCAAAATAGCCAGCACGAGGCCCGAACCTGCGACGACTTCGATTTGTCAAGCTGAGATGGACACCCATCAACAACTTGAATCCGCCGACGCCGAAGTCGCGGCGTCCAATATGACGGCCTCAAAAAAAATCCACCCCGAAGACATCCAAGCAGGGGACTTCCTAGCGATCTCGGAAACCACGTACCAGCTTGGTTCATACTGCTGGTGCGGCGTCGACGCTACGTTGCTGCCACCCCATGAGATTGTTCACCTGACGTTCTTTCCCATAGAGCCCTTGGACCCACTCCAGGTCAAGCGTATTTGCCTGCCATTCGTGTTTTGCAAAAAGGCCAATCGCCAGCATCAGGTCATCGACATTCGCCTGAACAAGTTAGTGAAGCTTGATAAGCAATTCGCTCTCTCCGTGAGAAAATCGCTGAAATCTGAGGCAAACGAATTGGCTAAAAAATCGAAAACAAAAAAGAAGAAGTCCAAAAAACGCAACCGCAACAAGTAGCCTTCGAAGTTTGCCCTCCCCGTGCGCGATTCGATTGTCAAACTCGATCTGGACTATTCAATCTCGTGTTTGGCTTCCGACTTTTGTCGAGCAATCGAAGCAGCTAACCAATAGCACCCGACCAATGCGAACAAGCCGATGCCGTTGCTCAGATACCACAGCAAGTGACGGTTGTAGGCGTAGGAGGCGGTCCCTACCAACGGGGCAATCACGCTGGCCATCGAATAGGTCATCGCATACCAGCTCATATACATCGCTTGATTTCGCCCGCTACCCCGTTCCGCCGCAAAGCCCGTCGCCAACGGGAACATGAACATCTCTCCAGTCGTAATCACGAGCATCGAAAACACAGCAAACCAAGCGGCTTGGCTGGCCGGCATCATTCCAAAACCAACGCACGAGAGCAGACATCCCCATCCGACCGTGCGGATCAACGAGAACCGGCGGACGTAATTTACCAGCAACATTTCAAACACAACGATCACGATTGTATTGACCGAAAACAACAATCCGATTTGTGGTTTGGTGAGCGAAAACTGATCTTTCATGTATTTCGGATACGTCGCGTGGAATTGAAAAAACACGATGGACACCACGAGAATCAAAAACATGAAAAACAGAAACCTAAAGTCTTTCAGGGGAGAGCCTTCGCCCTCATTCTGCTCCGCCATTCTCTGAAGCTTCGCTGCCTCGCCACCCTTAACGTACTTCTTGAATCCAAAGAACCACAACAACATCAGGGCACCAAGCCCGGTCGTAATCCCATCGACAATGAACAACAACGCGTAGTTGTATTCAGCCAAAAAACCGCCCACGGCTGGCCCGACGGAGTAACCAAGATTGACCGCCATGCGCTGCAGCCCAAACGCTCGTGTATGCAACTCCGGCTTGACGAACTGGGTCACCGATACGCTACTTGCAGGCCGGACTGACTCCACAAACAAGCTCACAAAAAACATGGCAGTGGAAACACTCAATAGCGACTGGGCCAGCGGCACGATCATGAACAGCGGAACGGCCACACCAAGCCCGATGATTTGAATCCGGATCGCCCCCACTGACTTGATCAACCGACCGCTCAAATACGCCCCGC
>JBLINZ010000197.1:0-10698 GCA_047639375.1 Mariniblastus sp.
CAAAATGGCTGGCGCTTGGATTCAAGATGATGTCCGTGCCTTTGTTCGCCAGGTTGGCGCCTGGGCGGGTTCCCACCCAAGCGTCTTCGCAAATCTCAAACCCAATTCGCACGCCACCTACATCGAAAAGAATATCACCAATCGGATACTCCTGTTCGCCAATCTCAACCTCGCCTTGGGCTCCCGCAGGCCAAGGTTTAAACCATCGTGGTTCGTAGTGAATTCCATCTCCAGCCAAGTGCTGTTTGGCAACGAATCCTTGAAGTTTCCCATCCACCAAAAGCGCCGCCGCGTTGAACAACGCGCCCGCATGGAAAATCGGGAGGCCAACTGAAACGACCATACCGGTGGTCTCGGGCACGATTGAGAGCAGCATTTCAATGGCCGTGGCTTGAATGCCAGCCGAATGAAACGCATCTTCACAGCCGTATCCGGTGATGCACAGCTCGGGCAAGCAGAGGATTGCGACGTCTTGTTCGCGGGCTTTTTGAATCGCGATGACGATGTTTTCGCGGTTCCCCAACCAATCCAGAGGTGTCTGGTTGATGACTCCGGCAGCAATTTTCAACAGTTTCATGCGCTCGAACACTCCGAGTTCCCTAAGTGCCGCGGATGTTCGCGACGAGCATCATTTTCGTAGATATCAAGAGTATTGGCAATTGGCCACGAACGCCCTTCCTGCTGAAACAACCAGCCCCGATTGGCCGTTAACTCACTGAAAGAAGGGGCACTCTTGCCCGTTGCTGCTTGATTTTTGCAATATCGCATTGAGTCGTCATGATTTTTGGATCACAATCAAAGACTAGTTCGCAAAACAATATCGGTTGAGTCGGAGTTTGAATTGGCAAATCAGGATGAGATAGAATTTGAATGCCCTCGATGCCTTGGAAACGTCAAAGTCCCGAGTCATCGATCGGGTGAGCGAATCGACTGCCCTCACTGCCAGGCTTCGCTATTGGTGCCGGCCGCGGGTGTTCCTCAAGATCTATTCGATGACATTTTCGAATCCGATCCCTCGCCATCCAAGCACGCTGCTGGCAAGTCGCCCGAGCCGAATGCCAACTCCGAATCAAATCGCTCAACGAACGACTTGGATATTCTGGCCGATGGGTCCGCCCCATTGGCAGACGATAGTCTTTTCGAGGAAGACAACCCCTTTGGCGAAGCTGGCGATGAGGACGTTTTGGCTGGGATTGAAATTCCAACCATCGATTCCGATGACGACAATCCGCTGGCAGGCGACGACCCATTCGAAGTCGTGGAAGGCGCTTCGCTCAAGGTCGATGGCCTCGGCGACTTGTTCGGGCACGCTGATGTTTATGGCATCAAGTGCAAGGTCTGTGACACGCGGATCCACGTTCGTCCCGATCAATCCGGACAGCAGGTAGAATGCCCAGAGTGTTTCTCGAAAGTTCTCGTTTCTCCACCGCAGAAGAATCCCAAGCCGGCCCAACGATGGGTTAAAGAAGGTCGAGACAAGACCGCTAAAAAAGACGACGAGCTGAAACTGAGCGATCCCGTCACCCGACCGCCTATCGAAGTTGATCTGTCTTATGGACTGTCTGCGCCGGATGTGGATTTGTTGGCGCCCAAGCAGTCGGCGTCTCCCGATGTTGAAATTGATGCTGGCGATTCAGAGATAAGATTGGCCGACAACGTTGAGGTGAATTCAAAGGATCGAAGTCCGCCCAAGGACTCACCGGCTTGCGAAAAGCAAAACAAAAAGCGTAGTCTTTCAAGACGCGAGCTTTACAAAGAATCTCAACGCCGGCAAGACGCACTCGACGCCGGCCAGGAGTATCGCCCAGAACAAAATTCGGCAGTCGGTAGTAAAAAAGAGTTTCCCGAATTCAATTTCGGTTCGCTGCTGACCTCGGCGATTGAGATGCTCAAGAGCCCAGGGGTCGGACTGCGAACGGTCGTGGCGTTAACGCTGATGTGCCTGGGCTCAATCATGATGCAATGGTTCTCGCTAGAAAGCGCGGCGGAACCGGCAGCCGACGAGGCCACCAGCAGCTTTGTCAAAGGTCTCATTCAGTCGCTCAGCTGGTTAGCATTTGGCTTTCTCCCCTACCTAATCGGATTGGCAGCCTTATGGTACACCAGTGCCTATTTATTCCGTGACGCTGCGCTGGGTCATCTGGAGATCAAATCATGGAAATCGAAGGGCCGATCGGAATTGCTTGGCACTTTTTTGATCTTTTCGTTTGGGTTTTTCATCGCAGGTTTGGCGGGTATTTTTCGTCCGCCATCGATACTGCCGATGCAAATCCTGTTCGCGCCGTTGCTCCTGTTGGGGGCTTGGTATAATCAGTCGCCCTTTGCAATCATCAATGTAGATGCCTTCAAAATGGTTGGCATACAGAAAACTCAGTGGATCGAGTTTTACAAATTCATATTTGCTTTGCTGGTCGCTAGTTTCGTGACCAGTTCCGTATTTGTGCTCCGTTTGTTTGTTCCAGACAACCTGTTTGTCCTCAATGCAATCGTCACGATTGTGGGGCTGCTCATGACGGTCGTCATCACTCTTTTGTTTGCCGCTGTCTGCGGTTGGCATTGTGGTAAAGTAGTCGATGAACTTGAAAATCAACCTACTTCGTAGGCTTGGGTCCTTTTACTGTCCGATCAATCAAGGCCCGAGCCAAGAATGACTCGCGCCCCTAGTCCAGAACGTATCATGAACGAAACCGCTACCGCTCGACGTCCAATTTCTGGTGCCAAAAAACTAAACCTGATCATTGGCCATTTCGTTCAAGTCATGGTGGCGTGCGGGGTCTTGATGTGGAGCGTTTTCAACATCTGGTTCAACGTGCTTGAGTATTACTCCAAACAGGAAGTCGACCAAAATTGGACCATCACCGTTGGAATGGTGATTTTAACCTGCGTTGTACCGCTGGGGGTTGGTTTGTATCTGATGTTCAAGTCACTGGGGAAATCGCCTCAAACCCCCAAGGGGTGATCACGCCATGATTGATTGATCCTGGCGGGCCACTTACCAGGAGGCTCCCTCGCTTATGGGCTTGTCGGTTCAGCATCGGTTTAGCATCGGTTTTGGCGGTAGTGAACTCTTCAAGAGTTTCGGCTGGCAGGCAGTTCCGAAAGTCTTGCTGACATTCGCAACGGACGAATTGGGTTCTGTTTCTTTGGGAACAAAAATCGCCCATGTGAGCCGTGACGCGTAAGCGACTGGCTCACTCCCCAGCCTCCTCGTGCGGCCTGCTAGGGAAATTCTCATTCTGCTTGTTTTGCGATTTGCTCGCATCAGGCAAGCCTTGCCTTGATTGTTGAATGTGCGCGACGAGTTACGTTGAGTAAATTCTTTGGGGCGTTCATCCGATAAAGAAGTTGGATCGCTGTAATCTATTTTTCAGCGTCTTCGAAGGAACGTGGATTGGCATGGATAGCCGCGGAAACTGGCACCGCTTTGTTTGCTGGAAACCGAATGGTTTTGACCAATGTCCGAAGAGCGTAAAATACGAAACGATATCGTTGCGGTCGGTTTGCTGGCTGCGATCATCTTCTTGGTAGCGGCATTGGCAACGTACGACTCGGCCGATCCGGCTTACAATGCGTCGACGTTCCTGAATAAAATCTACCAGCCGGATCAGCTTCATTTTCCGGTTCACGACAGTTTCCAGAACGCGTGTGGTCGGCTGGGAGCTTGGACCGCCGACATGCTGATCAACACGCTTGGGATTGGAGCGTATTTCTTAGTGATAGGCTTGATCGCAATGGAAATTGCGATTTTCAAACGGCAGGTCGTCGAGGCGCCATGGCTCAAGACTGCTGGTTGGACTTTGTCACTGCTCGCCTTGACGACCATCGCCAGCATGTCGCTGCCCGATCGGCTATTCAGTCCATTGATCGGCCCCGGAGGTTATCTTGGTGCTTTGGGAAAAGGCATTCTTGCGGCGCAACTCGGCACGGTCGGCAGCGCGATTGTCACGCTTTCGGTTTTCTTTGTCGGCATGATGATGTGGACAGAGTACTTGGTCTTCAAGGCCGGTCGATTAGCGTTTGCCCCGGCGGTCGTCGCCACTTCGGCCGTCCTGCCATTCGGCTTGATGCACCGATTCGTAAGCTGGTTTAACGGCGTTGAAACCAAAACAGAAGCTGAGATTGCCGTAGACATTGACTCGTTTGACGAAGAGTATGAAGACGAAGAGGAAGACGAATCGCCTCGCACCATCCGCTTCCGACGTCGGGATATTGAAGAAGAGCAAGTCGACGAGGTTGCTGCCGACGCCGGCGAAATGGCTGAAGAGTACGAGGAAGAAGCTGACGAAGTCGAAGCGGTCGACGACGAAGAGGCGGATGAGCCAACCACGATCAAGATGGCACCCGCTGCAACCGCCGAAGAAGATTCCGTCGAAGACGACGCCGAAGTGGAAGAAGTTGTCGCCGTCGCGCCGCTGATTCCAAAACCGCATTTCAAAATGCCACGGAAAAAACCGGAGCCGGAGCGATCTGAGCGTGACATCGTGATCAGTCAACTCAACGAAGTTGCCTCGATTAAGGACTTGTCCGACTATGAGTTGCCAAGCCTGGAGATGCTTAGCCGCGGAAGCGCCGTGCCGTTTGAGCGTCAGAAACGCGACGCGCTCAAGAAAGCGGAGATTCTAGAGAAGACCTGCAAGGAATTCAATTACGATGTTCGCGTGGTCGAAATCGAAACAGGCCCGGTGATCTCCCAATACGAAATCGAACTCGCGCCGGGTTTGCGGTTGAATAAAATCACTTCTCTCGCCGACGACCTCGCGATTGCGATGCGGGTTCCGAGCGTTCGAATCGTGGCGCCTATTCCGGGCAAGAACTCAGTCGGCGTCGAGGTTCCCAACGAGAACCGTCAAGTGGTGCACTTGCGTCAATTGATGGAGCAAAGCGAAAAAGATATCAAGGAGATGAAGATTCCGCTGTTCCTGGGCGCGGATGCCGTCGGAGCACCGCTGGTTGCGGACTTGGCGGACCTTCCTCACCTCCTGATTGCGGGTCGAACGGGTACCGGAAAGTCGGTTTGCTTGAACGCCATCATTTCATCGATTTTAATGACGCGGCGGCCGGACGAAGTTCGCATGCTGCTGATCGATCCGAAAATGGTAGAGCTCAGCGGTTATGCTCGGATCCCGCACTTGATGCACCCGGTCGTGACCGACATGCGGAAAGCCGAAGCCATCTTGGCGTGGGCCTGTGAAAAGATGGACGAACGTTATACCTGGTTGGCCAAAGCTGGTGTTCGCCACGTGACGTCGTACAACCAATTGGGCGAAGAAGAATTGCTGGAGCGATTAGATCCACAATCAGAGGAAGAGAAAGCCGCAATTCCAAACAACATGCCCTTCATCGTGATCGTTGCGGACGAGATGGCGGACTTGATGATGACGGCTGGAAAAGACGTTGAGCAGCACATCATTCGAATCGCGCAAAAGAGTCGTGCCGTTGGGATTCACTTGATTCTCGCCACGCAGAAACCGACCGTCGACGTTATTACTGGCTTGATCAAGTCGAACTTACCGGCCAGAATTTCGTTTCAGGTTGCTTCTAAAATGGATAGTCGCGTTGTCCTCGACGACAACGGAGCGGACAAACTATTGGGAATGGGTGACATGCTGTTTCTGGGCAAGGGGAGCAGCAATTTGCTCCGCGGTCAGGGCACGTATCTTAGCGATTCCGAAATTGATCATATCACCGACTCCGTTAGCACCGGCGAGCAAAACTTTGTCAACGAGTTGGTCAACATCAAGGTCAAAGCCGAAGAGAGCGAGGACGAGGCTGACGACACTCCGAAGAAACTTGAGAATCGTGACGAGTTGTACGAGCAAGCGATTTCGATCGTGGTGCAAGGACAACGAGGCAGCTGTTCGCTGCTGCAGCGTGCGATGGGAATCGGTTACGGTCGAGCTGCACGGCTAATCGACTTCATGGCCGAAGACGGTTACGTCGGGCCTTACAACGGCTCCAAGGCTCGGGAGGTCATGATGACCGAGGAGCAGTGGGCGAACATTCAGGCAGGCGACCCGAATCCGATTAATGATGAAGACTGGATCGACGAGACTCCTGACGCCGTCAAGCAAGCGATTGAGGCTGAACTGGAAGAACCGAAAATAACGTTGAAGCCGAGGAAACTCGAACGAATCGAGCCGGGACAAGCCACGCATCTGTCCGCCAATGTCTCGTTCGCACCCAAAAAACGTCAGCCAAAAAAGCAGGAAGACGGGGTGGAGGAGATTGAGCCTGAGGTCGACAACCTTGCACAAAACGACGCCTCTCTCGAGGATGACGATTTTGACGTCGAGGATTCAGACAACGATGAATACGAAGATGTAGACGGTGACGACTTCGATGAGTCGGACTACGAAGAAGAGGAAGAAGAGTACGAGGACGACGAAGCCGACGCAGACAAATTTGAAGAAGAAAACGAGGATGAGGATTACGAAGACGTAGACTGATTGTGACCGGTCAGCCATTCAACTTGACGAATGACCTGGCGCGTGAGATCGTTCTGATTCGTAACTGATAGATAGAAATGCTGGTTGCCGGCGAGGGAATTAGTTATTTGTACCAGCGAGAAGGGATGGCAATCGACACTCTTTCGGCGGAGCGAAAGGCGACCACCCAGTCGTTTACGGGGTTGTTGATTTGGTGGCAGGCTAAGCGGCAGCGATGGTAGCCCGAATGCGTAAGCGAGGAAGAACCCTCATTGGTGGCTTGTCATCAAGGGGCAAACGCCCACGCCCACCAACGCTCTGCGTTTGACCCTGTTGCCTGCAGGCTAATGGTTAAACGGTCTATCGTCTCGCATCTTAAATCAACAAACCCTTTCGCGTCGGGTTATCACTCAAGTCAAAGCCTCGGCGGGATGCCAGAAAATTCAATTCAATATTTTCTATCGCGAAAATCGCTTCTGAAAGGAAGCCAGAATGTTCAAGCACCCTCGGATTTGGCCAACGGCTGGGGTTGGTGGAGGGCGAATGAGTTGGTGAGAGCTTGGCGACACAGAGCCTGAGCCTGCTACATCGGCTTCGCCGTTCTTGGCTCTGCTTCAATTCGTCCCCAAGCCATTGGAATTCTCGGCGAGGTGTCCAAGGTCTCCAGCGTGAGCCAGGCAACTCAATTCTCGACCAATTTTCGACTATTTGCGTTTGGACTGTACAAACGCTAGGTGTGTTTTATGATCTTGGATGTTTTCATGGCTTCATTTCAATCAGCTGAATTCTCAACGCATGACTCAAACGACGAACGAACTTGCCGATGTCGCGGAACTAATCGGCCGACTTTGGCTGCGTGAGATCAAAGTCGAGACCTTGGCGGCGATGTCCTTGGAAGCATTCCGAGTACCCTACCAAGAGCTAGGTGGATTCGTCCCGGAAGAAACTCATGAGGACATGGTTGAAGATCTAGCGATCGAGTACTGTGCGTTGCTGATTGGCCCGAAAGGCCAAATCTCACCCGTCCAGTCTGTTTGGGAAACGAATCAGTTCCAGTCGGCAACGGCTGCCTCGATGAGCCGATACTTTGAGTTGATTCCCGGCTATGTCGCCGACTCAAACCTCTCCGATCACATTGGCGTTCAGCTCGATTACCTCAGTGCGTTGTTAAGGCAGTCCGAGACAGCAACTGCGGAGGAAATCATTCAGCATTTTTCAGAGTCTCATTTGGCTTGGACTGACCGCTTTCTTGAGCGAGTCGTTTCAAGCACCAGCTCCGAATTTTATGCGGGCTTGGCCCGGGTGACGCGAAAACTGATTGACTCCCTTCCGGCGTCTGTAAAATAGTTTAACCGTGACACCGAATTTTTAACTTACTCAGACGAAGACCTGCTGAATTTTCAGCCGACACAAACCATGAACAATCGATTTACGCTTTTGACTTTGCTTGCGATCGCCATCACTTTTCAATTCGGTTGCGAACAGCCGACTGACTTGAACGCGAGTGATGCCAATGATGCCATCTTAAAAGAAGACACTGCGATTGAGTCTCGCTCGTTTGAGTTGCGCTACGGCGCGACGATCAAGGATGTCCCGGACGGCGCCACTGTCCGTGTTTGGTTTCCGATTGCCGAATCCAACGGGCAGCAAACCGTAACCCTGGCCGCGACTCAAACGCCAGCGGTGATGCAAACCAATCGAGACAAAGTGTATGGAAATGGCATCGGCTATTTTCAAGTCGATGATGCGAGCGTTTCTAAGCTCGATTTCGAGTTAACGTACGACGTCAAGCGGCTTGAGGCTCAGGTCGATTCGGCCGCGGCGGAATTGACCGAGGCGGAAAAGCAACGATTCTTGAGTGCGAACTCGCTCGTCCCGCTTACTGGCAAGCCGCAGGAGTTGCTCGGTGAGACTGAGATCCCTGCGGACCCCGCGATGGCCGGCGAAGCCATTTATGAGTTCGTTGAGCGGCACATGACTTACGATAAATCCCAACCCGGCTACGGCAATGGCGACGCCGTCTGGGCTTGTGATAGCAAAACAGGCAATTGCACCGATTTCCACAGTCTATTTATCTCCATGGCCCGTAGCCAATCGATTCCTGCCCGGTTTGAAATTGGATTTCCCCTTCCAACCGATAAAACAGCAGGAAAAATCGGCGGCTATCACTGTTGGGCTTGGTTTCATATCGAGGGCAAAGGCTGGTCCCCGGTCGATATTTCGGAAGCCGACAAGCACCCAGAAATGAAAGACTATTATTTTGGCAAGCTGACCGAAGACCGCGTTTCTTTCTCGACGGGACGTGATATCGTGTTGGTTCCTGAATCCGCCGGTGAACCTTTGAATTACTTTGTCTATCCCTATGTTGAAGTCGATGGCAAGCCATGGCCAAAAGACAAGATCGCGTTAGACTTTGGGTTCAGCGATCAAGCAAAATAGCCCGCAAGGCAGACGCCTTGGCTGGATGGTTTGCGGTTGAACCTATCGCTTGAACGCGACGCAATGAAATTCAACAGCAATTTTTCAGCCCAACGCAGCGAACCATGAAACAAACCAGAACCATCGGTATTTTCTCGCTTGCCTGTTCGGCGATTCTGCTGGTCATGGCTGCAGAGCAGTACACTTCTGACGTGAAAACGGCCACCGCGGTCGCAGATGCTATTTCCCAACATATCGAAGGGTTCGAATTTGAATCAGTCACCATGGCAACCGAGACCATCGTCTGCGGACTGGCTGGGGCTGTTCTGTTTATCGCCGGTCTGATTTTGTTATACAATTCGATGAAAAGACCGACGGCCGGCAACGAGTTGCTGCTTCCACCCAAAAGTTAAATGCGAGAGCCATGGATGGGCAGGTTGTTCGTCTTCCGCGCGGGCAAAAGTGCCCAAGTTATGTCTTAGGTTTCTTTAAGCGGAACGTGATAAACTCGGAGTAGCTCTCGATCGTGGCGACGCCTTCTTTGATCTCATTCTTCTTCAGCTCTTTGAGTTCAGTGTTCTTATGTTCGTAAACGTCCGAGTGTTTGTATTTGGGGCGCTTCGTGCACTTGAAAACGTAATCGTCTCGCTCAAGTTCACCACCGCTCTGGTTGACCAGTGAAAATACCTCGTCCTTGACAGTGTCCAACTCGTTTTCCAGCTCTGAAATTTGCTTTTTGAGCCGAGCGTATTTTTCGACGATGTCTTCTGTGGTTGCGTTCATCATGATTCCAATCAAAGCAAGAGGACATCGGCTCGTCGCACGGCCAGGCAGCGTTTGTCGTGGTGTGAGTCAGCACATTGTATGGGGCTGCTAGAACGTCGGCCACTGTTTGCCGATGGCTTTTTGTTGAAGCTCGGTCAATTCGCGAATGCTCTTCTTGGCTAGTTTTAGCAGTTCACCAAGTTCTTTTTCGCTAAACGTGGCTTCTTCGCCGGTTCCTTGAATCTCGACGAATTGGCCTTTGCCCGTCATCACCACGTTCATGTCGACAGCAGCCGCAAAATCCATGGGGTAATCCAAATCGGAAACCGGTTTACCGTCGACGATTCCGACACTGATCGCCGCCACAGAATCACGAAGCGGGTAAACCGCCGGATCTGGCAGTTGTTTCTTAAACGAATTGATGGCGTCCACTAACGCGATCATCCCGCCGGTGATGCTGGCCGTGCGTGTGCCCCCATCAGCCTGTAGGACATCGCAATCGACGGTGATCTGACGGGGCCCGAGTGCCTCCAGATCCGCAACGGCGCGGAAGCTTCGGCCGATTAGCCGTTGAATCTCAGTCGTGCGACCGTCAACCTTGTTTCGGTCGCGACGCTTTCTGGGACTCGTGCTTCCAGGCAGCATGTTGTACTCAGCTGTGATCCAACCCTTGCCGGAGTCTCGCATCCAGGGCGGAACATCTTCGGACACGCTGGCAGTGCACAGCACGACGGTTCCGCCACACTGGTACAGCACACTTCCGGGTGTCTTGTCCGTGAACTTTCGTTTGATTTTAACAGGGCGGATTTGGTTTGCTTTGCGAGTCATTTTTTTCGTCATGTTGGATTTTAGGAATGGGTGTTATCGGGTAGTCGTAGGAGTGCGGTGGGCCGGAAGGCGAATAGCACTTATTTTCGATTCTGCAAATGAAGCGAGTTGGTTTTTGAACAGGAGGAAACGAATACCACAGAGGAATGGTTGAACAATTTCCTCCGCTTAGCCTCCGTGCTCCTGATTAAACTTTATTGACAACCAACTTACATTTTTAGTTTTTAACTGAGTGCCACTGGCCGTCAGGTGCTTAGTAATT
>JBLINZ010000198.1:0-10641 GCA_047639375.1 Mariniblastus sp.
GGCAGTTGAAGTAGTTGGCCGGCTGGACTTGCCGGTTTTACGGCAATCTTGGCCACAGGCGTTCGAAGGGCAGATTCGCTGCTTTTGCGGAACCCCGGACCGTTATCGCGGTCGACCTTTTCTAAGAGGGTTCTTCGTGGAATTGGGTGGTGATTCGCGATAACCCCTGAGCAGCGTGTCATCCTTGCTGTTGTTATCTCCTCATAAAATGGTACCCCGACGAGGGAAACCCTACCCGGACGGGTAAAGGGTTGTTGATTCAATGACCGGTTAAGGATCGTTCGATCAATCAATGTTCGGCTTGGATGTAGTCGGACTGGCAACAGTTTGGAATTCGCAGATGGTTCTCCTGAAGTCTTGCGACTCCGGCTACGGAAAAGTGCGAAAGTCGAACTAAGTGGGGGCAATCATAGCCCGGATGCGTCAACGAGGCAGAACTTTCGTTAGCGGCCCGCCTTGGATCGTAATGCGTCCTCGCTTACCAGGGTTTTGCGCTAGGAGTCGTAAGGTGTTGCGCCAAAAGGAGTTAGCGCTCATAATAGTCGCATTTGTATTCACACAAATTCCATGGATCTCATCATCCGGTGGTGTCGCTGCCGCTCAAGCCCCGCCTGCGGTCTGCGATCCTTTCAGGATCGAGTGTCGCCTTTCGCTCCGTCGAAAGACAATCAAACGACGTTGTTTCTCGCCGGTATAAATAACTTGACTGATGGTGACTGATCACCCCCTGCAACTTGACTGATCCCGACCGATCAGCCCTGCAACTCGATCGATGACCTGTCGCGTGAGATTGTTCTGATGCGCAACCGAGACCTTGAATGCTGGCAGTCGACGGTCGAATTAGATATTTGTACCAGCGAGAAGGACTGTCAATCGACACTCTTTCGGCGGAGCGAAAGGCGACCAACCCGCTGACGCGTCGGGATATTAATAAAGTCACAGCCTCGAAAGGATGCAAATTCCATGGATCTCATCATCGCCGCCTAGAAACAAAAACTCGCCCCGCTAGCAGACTTGGCATTGTTCTGTTGGGGGCAAGTCTTCATGATGCGACGCGAATTTACAGGCTCAAACGCGTCGTTGTTTTATGCATCCCAATCCAATATTCGATTCTCGCTCGGTCCGGCAGGCTGTCACTGCGCTGGCCGTGATGATGGCCATTTCAAGTCTTGGATGCCGGGCATTCAACTACGATGCTCAATCTCCAAATTTGCTTGGCGAAGCGCCGATGCAAAATCCTTTGATCGTGCCGATGTTGGATCGTTGGTATGTGATGGATCAAGTCAGTAACGAGATAGATAACTACTTCAAGATCTATCGCGAGGAGCGGATTCGAGTCTTGGATGGCGTGATGTCAGAGGGCTGGATTGAAACCCACCCGGCGATTGGCGGAACGCTACTGGAACCGTGGAAACGGGATTCCACACAAGGGTTTGAGAAGATGCATGCGACACTGCAAACTGTGCGGCGTTTTGCCAAAATCCGAGTGATCCCGACGGTCAACAGCTACCAAATCGATCTGAAGATTTTCAAGGAACTCGAAGACATCGATCAGCCCATGGGCTCGGCGGTGAGTGGCCAACTGCGGCACGATAGTTCATTGGATGTCGATCGCGACGAAGTGTGGCTGGGTGTGCGTGATAAGAATTGGATTCCACTGGGACGTGATTTTTCTTTGGAAAATCAAATCCTTCGAAATATCCAAAATCGGTTGACACAAAATCCAGAAGCCGGCATGCAATAGGCTAGTAGGTTTGGGGTAAGCAATTCAATCTTGGGGTTCGTTCGGGACCTTGGCTTAGGGGCAAGCCGAATTCCTTCTGGTCCACCGCATGTGGACTATTAGTTGAATCGGCAAAGCAATGGAAACCCTGCGCGTAACGATCGATCGTCTCGGATGATGCTTAGAAATTCGGGCGCTTGAGGATCTCTGACACGAGGATCGCCTGCCCTACTGATCTAGGGTCGCTCAGCATTTTACGAATTTCATCGGCGGCGAGTGTCGATCTCTTGCCAAAGATCGCAGGCCGTGGGGCGTCCGTGACCGACGGAGTATCGTCGATTTCAGTCAAATCACGATCGAGCGAGCGATGGATGCGAGCGTCGACTTGGTCGTGTACGCTCGAGATTCGATCGCCCAACTGCTCCGCATGGCTTGCGATACTCGAAGTGTTGATGTGGCTTTTGACGTGATCTGCGACGCTTTCGTTTCGCAGGTTCGAAATTTTTCGCGGTGGTTGAGTGGGGGCGGGACGCCGGCTGGCCTGCACGACTTCGGCTTCTACCACACGAGGTTTTTGGCGTGGTGGTTGCTGGCGAGTTTGCTGAGGAGCCCGCTGCTGAGGAGCCCGCTGCTGAGGGGCAGGTTGTTGGCGCGGCGGTTGCGGTTGAGCCGGTTTGTTTCCACCGCCGCCTGCTTGTTGCTTCCGGCGCTCGGCTGCCTTTCGCAAAAACTCCTCGATATCACGCGCCATGTTACGCCCTTTTAAAGCGACTCAAATTTCGCAAACTCAAAACAAAACGATGAAGCCAGAACAACGCTGGCATATATTGACTTAGCCCGTTGCCGTGCTTCCGGATGAGATCGATTTTCTCATGTCTGTATCGGCTTGAACGTTGCGAAGTTTGTAGTAGTCAAGGATTCCAAGTTTTCCGCCTCGGAAGCTATCGGCCATCGCTTTGGGAACTTCGGCTTCTGCCGAAACCAATTTGGCTCGACTCTCTTCAATGGCGGCGATGTTTTCTTGTTCTTGGGCAACTGCCATGGCACGACGGCCTTCGGCACGAGCTCGTGCGACCCGCGTATCGGCTTCGGCTTGATCTGCTCGCAAGCGAGCACCAATGTTGTCACCGACATCGATGTCGGCGATATCGATTGAAACGATTTCGAAAGCGGTTTGAGAATCCAAGCGACGTGCGAGCACGGCTTTGGAGATCATGTCTGGGTTTTCCAGCACTTCATTGTGAGTCGTGGCTGATCCGATTGCGGACACGATCCCTTCACCGACTCGGGCGATGATCGTCTCTTCGGTTGCACCACCAATCAATTGCTGCAGGTTGGATCGCACAGTCACGCGGGCCCGGACTTTGAGTTGGATACCGTTTTTGGCGACCGCATCGAGCGAGCGACGCGAGGATCCTCGTTCTGGACAGTCGATCACGCGTGGATAGACGCTGGTTTGAACCGCTTCCAAGACGTTTCGGCCGGCAAGGTCGATCGCGGTGGCTTCCCGGAAACTCAATTGAATGGTTTTGGCTTTGTTGGCCGCGATCAGGGCTCGAACTACCAGGGGCACATTGCCGCCGGCGAGATAATGAGCCTCGAGGGCTTTGGTGGTCATTTCTGGTTCGTCGAGTCGGGCTTGGACTGCCATGATTTTGCATGGCACGATCACGCCGGCTTTGACTTTTCGAAACGACATTCCGATCAAGTCAAAAAACGTAACGTTGGCCCCGGTGAAAAACGATTGAATCCACCAGCGAAAAAATGAAAGAAAGACAGCGAACACAATGAACAGAATGAACAACGCAATCAAAATGACAGCGATGATGACAATTTCTGTTGTTCCCAATTTGTCTTGGGCGAGAAGTATATGTTGCATGTTTCGGAAGTTGTCTAAATGTCGACGGGAAAAACTCGGTACCGTCATTCTAGGAGATACCCAGCCTCAAAAGTAGTACGTTCGGCATTTTTCGGTACTCGCTGGTCGTTTTTGTGATTGGTCAACTTTTTGTGACTGATCTGGAGGCAGAATCATTGGCATTTCGCTAATGGGGATGTTTCTTAGCGGTGGTGCCGTGCCCCATATTAGCAAGCCGTTTTACAACATGGTTGTGTGTGCATGGCGTAAAGGTACCCCCTGCGCCACAAAATGCCGGTAGCCGTCAAGAAATTGCAATCCAGTCAGCCTGGAAAGGCTTACAGTTTTATTGGAGCAAAAGGAGGCGTGGGGACGACCGCCGTAGCCCTCTGCGTTGCCACACTATTGGCTTGGAGCAACGAATCGGTCATTGCTGCAGAATTTCAGCCTTTCTTCGGCACATTTGGCCAACAGCTAAACAATACTCCCGACGGATAACCTCGCTTCACTCGTGAGCGAACAAGTTGATGGGATCACAATGGAGCAAGTAGAAAAGCTTCTTGTTCGGCATAACGGTGGGTGCCAAATACTTCTGGGTCCATAGATCACGGAAGGCTATCTGGAGCTAGCGCCCGGTCTTGCTGACTCGAAGAAATTGACAATTCTGGAGGTTTCGTGGGCGAGTCGAAGTTCGTTCGAGCGACCGCCTCTAGTTTTGGAGCAGGGTCTCTCCTCAGGATCATCAAAAAGTTTTCCGATGACTTTTGTCTCTAGTATTTAAGGCGATTGTTCGGCTTCAGCACTCACTCCCACCATCATTGTCCGCAAAATGACATGCGTTTTCAGGCAGAAAAAGCAAGTGCTTTTGTTGAGTTTCTGAAGGAGAACACTCGCGGTCAACCTGATTGCATGATGACCATTGGCTCTAGGCTTCCAGTTTTGTCCAAGCGGAATTGTTGTTGGAGGAGGCGACGGCGGCTTCGATGAACGCCATGCCTTCAACACCATCGTGCACGTTCGGAAAGTCGTAGCCTTCGGCTCGCGGGTAGTCGCCTGTGATGACGTCTGAGATCGCTTCGGCGGCACCCAGATAGACGTTGGCGAACGCCTCGATAAAGGCCTCGGGGTGACCGAACGGAAGTCGCGAGTTCTGGCGGCAAGCTTCGCTGTTGTAGACATTGCCTCGGCGATGAATCTGACGCGGCTGTTCGGCGTATTTGACGATCAGCTCGTTTGGGTGTTCTTGATGCCATTCGAGACTGGCGTCGGTTCCATAAACTCGAATGTTCAAATTGTTTTCATCGCCGGTTGAAATTTGCGATGCGTAGAGCACGCCCTTGGCTCCGCCTTTGTAACGAATCAACATGTTGCCATCATCGTCTAACGGTCGTCCGGGGATGAAGGTCGTCAGTTCGGCGGCCAATTCATCGATCTCAAGCCCCGTGATGTACTTGGCCAGGTTTTCGGCGTGAGAGCCGATGTCACCGATGCAGTTGGACACGCCGGAGACGCTCGGGTCCATCCGCCAGTTCGAAATGGCTCCGTCTTCTTCGTCGTTGAGTGCGGTGATCGCGTAGCCCTGTGGGTACTCGGCCACGATTTTCAGGATGCGTCCTAGCTTGCCGGCCGCTACCATCGCTTTGGCTTCTTTGACCATCGGATAGCCGGTGTAGTTATGCGTCAGCGCGAAGACTTTGCCGGAGGCCTCGACGACATCGGCCAAGGCTTTGCCTTGCTCCAAGGAAAAGGCCAGGGGTTTTTCGCAAATCACATTGAAGCCGGCATCCAGAAACGTTTTGGCGACATCGAAATGGAGGTCGTTGCGAGCGACGATGGAAACGAAATCGATTCGCTGGTCTTCGGGGAGCGCGGCTTCCTTTTCGGCCATTTCTTGGTAGCTGGTGTAGACGCGCGAGGCGTCGAGCATGAAGTCTTCACCCGAGAGCCGGCTCTTTTCCGGATTTGACGAAAACGCGCCGGCCACGAGTTGAATGGTGCCATCGAGCGAAGCCGCCATGCGATGCACGGAGCCGATGAATGCTCCTCGGCCACCGCCGACCATGCCCATTCGAAGTTTGCGATTAAGTGCCATGGGGTCCTCTGAGTTTCTGTTGCTTGGTTTAAGTATTTCTTGGACTGATATTTCAAACAGCGACGGGTTTTCCTGAGGTCGCCGATTCGTAGATCGCGTCGATCGTTCGCATCAAGATCAGAGCCTGTTCGGGTGTGTTCAACGGCTTCGCGGTCCCTTCGATGGCGTGAATGAAGTTCGCGGCGGAACGTTTACGGCCCATGTCCTCGCAGGCATCCACGGTGAGCGTTTTGTCCACCGATTTGCCATTTTCTTGCACGTAGATTTCGCAAGTGTCGATCGCGGTCTCGTCGAGCCCATCGGTTCCGAACAGCCGCTCGACCTTGCCGCCGGCTTGGGTGCCCTGGAAGACAACGGAGACTTCTTCGCGTTTGACCATTTCTGCCCAAGAGACCTGCATCGTGAGGACTTGGCCTGTCTTGAAAGTGACGAATCCGTGAGCTGCCGCTTCGACGTCGTTGACTCCGTCGGCGTTGTCAGGAATTCCCCAGGGGCCTTTGAAGTCTTTGTTGTCGATGAAGTCAGTGAAGGTTTGCCCCAGCACGTGCGCAGGTTCCGGGTAGCCCATGAAGTACATCGCCAAGTCGACCATGTGGAGGAGATCGATCAGAGGTCCGCCACCGGATAATGCTTTGGTGGTGAACCATCCGCCGAAACCAGGAATGCCGGTGCGGCGAATCCATTTAGCTTGAGCCGAATTGATGGTTCCAATGGTTCCGTTGTCGAGCAGTTCCTTCATCTTGCACGACTCTGGTCGAGCTCGATTGTTGAAGTTGAACATCAAGCGTTTGTCGGCACTTTCAGCGGCGGCGATCATCGCTTCGACTTCGGTAGCATTGAGCGCTGGGGGTTTTTCGCAGAACACGTGTTTGCCCGCGTTGAGACATTGGATCGCCAATGAGGCATGGAATTTATTGGGAACGATAATGCTAACGGCATCCGCTCCGGATTCGGCCAGCATCGTTTCTACGTCGGAATAAACGGTGGGCACGTTCCATTCTTTGGCAGCTGTCGACGCGGCAGCTTCGTTCATGTCGGCGATGGCGACGATCTCGGCACCGGCTTCGATGAATCCACCTGCGTGATACTGAAGCATCCCGCCTGCTCCGATAATTGCGACTTTGGTCGACATACTTGAGTTCTCTTTCTCGGAAGTTCGTACGAAGTTCTTGATTGCAACGAATCGTCATTGAGAACGTTCTGTTGCAAAAGGAAATTTGTACCAGATTTTGAGTTGGATTTCAGCAATGGATAGCGAGGGCTTGGAATCCGCCGTTGTGGCCAAGTTCCGGTTGGGTGAGGTTTGTCAATCAGGTAAAAACGCGAATGCTGTCCAATCCCCGGAACGATCATGATGGAATTTCCGTTGCTTGTGTTTGGGATGTGTTTGGGATGTGTTTGTGGTGAGGCTTGCTGCGGGCCGAAACTTTTGACGAGTTTCGCTACAAAAACGGCTGTTGGTCGGGATTGAGGCGGCGCAAAAAATCAGCCCGGTCGCCCGGGCTGTGATGAATTCTCTTGGTTTCGTTCGTTGCGGCGACGCAACTCGTGCGTCTCGATGGCAACGCTCGATTAAGCCCAGGACTAACTGGCGGTAATCGAAGCCAGTTGTTTGAGCGCTTCAAGCAAGCCGACCATGTCGTCTTGCTTGATCTCAGCCCATTCGTCTGCTTTGTGTTTGATAATCGCGATCTTGAATGCACCCGCGGCTTCGGTGACGTCTTCGGGGAGATCGGAGAACGATTCAAATGGGCGAATCGCATGCGGTTTGACTAGTTCTTCCTCGGGCTCATTGTCTAGCGTGGCTGTTGAGCTGTTGCTTTTGTCGGATGATTTATCATCGCCCCAATCGGGTCCTTCATGGACCGGGCCTTCGATAAAGTCACGATCGTTGTTGCGAGTGTTTTCCGAAAGCGCCATGGATTGGACTTCTTCGGCCGACTCAGTAGAGACAATTTCTGCGTTGTCCGGACCGTCTCCGACTTTGCCTAGTGTCTCCCAGCGATGCTCACGCATTTTGGAGACGGACCAGCTGTTTTGGACGGCGCCTTCGAGCCACATCTCTGCGTCGTCCCAATCGAGGGCGGCGTAAAAATGGCTCCAATAGACCCCCGCGTACTCTTGGTAGACGTGGCCGAAACGCTCGAAATTTCGACGCAACCGGCCGACGTGTTGGGGCGTTACGCCACCGACAAGCTGACTCCAAGCTTCGTCCGAACACTCGGTACTCGGGACTTCGTTTTCTTTCAGCGAGTCACGCCATTGGCAGATGATCTCGCCTTTGTCCCAGTTGGTTGTCGAGATCAGCGTGTTCCACTGTCCGATAAATGGTTTTGATTTATCGGTCGCTTCTTGGCTGACAACGACTTGAGGTTCTTCAACGGCAGCTTCGGATTCGGTGGTTGGCATATTTAATTGGCTCGCAGATCTTGGGTTCGGCTATTGTTTCGGCCGGTTGGCGGTGATCCATCATTCCTTGATGACCGCTTGGCAGTGCCGTACTTGGCATCCCCAAAGTTAACCGGAACGCGGTGTCATGAAACCCAAAAAGTTTTTTTTCCGTGAGAGCCAATTCCTACAATTGGAATCCGGGCAAGAAAGCTCAAGAAGCCGGAAGAAAACACCGGTCGCGGCTCTCCCGCAAAACATCACTTGGTAAAGCACACGGGCTATGATGATTAAAACGTAGAACGTCAATCGTGGAAAACTTGTTGAAGAGCAACCGATCGACGTGCAAAACCCGTTGTCGAACCTCCGCCGATGTTACTTGGACGGAGCAGCGTTGATGAGCAATAGAATTCTGACCGGTCGAGTTTCATGGTCTTCTGCGACGAGGCCAAACCACTGGTCAAGACTCGCGATTTCGTCGGCGTCTGCAAGATTGGCAGCCAAACTCAGCGGATTGATATGCTGGGCCGAGGGTGTTTCGCTCGACGTTTTCAGAGCCTTTTGGTTGGACTCTGACAATCCAAGCGGCATTGGGAACGCCTGGACAACACAATTGGGATGATTGGTGAGGTCGCCTACTAGCCGCTTCATTTTGGCCGCGGTCGATTGCACATAAATCGCTTCTACGCCTGCTTGGGCCGGGAGCATAGCGGCATCCGCCATTTCCGAATCTTCGGGTTGGATGACTTTGATCGAATTGTTGAGCAGCGTTTGCTTGATCAAGGGCATCGAAATTTGGTCGATCCAAAACACCTGCTCCACACCAGCTCGACGACTCAACGAGGGGTTGAGTTCCAAGGGAGTGACTGGGCGATTATTGTGTTGTCCCGTCAGCCGATTGTTGCGGGCCAAGTTGAAATCAGGATCCACGCGGAGCGGGCTCGGGGTCGCTTGGGCGTCCGTCGGTTCGTGGTTGGAGGCCTCTGGATTGCCACCTTTCGGTGTCACGTTTTTCGCAATCGTGGAGTTGTTCGATTCCGTTTCGGCAGCCGGCAATAGGAATACCGTCATCAATAGCAGAGCGGCTAGGGTCGCGATGGCGGTCAAGCCCACTCGCCAATCGGTACTGGTCGGGATCGGTGCATTGCTGGTGTGGTTTGCTGAGGCGGCGACCAGAGTCGCGGGCTCGCAGGGTTGCGATGTTTGAATGGCAGCCATGACTCGATCAGCGAATTGGGAATCCAGTCGATGCCGGGGAAGCTGATTGATTGCCGAGGCATTGTCACGCCATTGTTGAACCAATGCCGCGTCGCTTGGGTTGTCGCGAATCAACGATTCCGCCAGAGCGCGCTCAACCGAATTAAGCTCACCGTCAAGGTATGCCGAAAGCAGTTGTTCGTGTTGGGTTGTATTGTCGTCTGACATTTTTTTTTCTCTCCACCCTGATGGCGGATCTTCGCGTCTCAATTTGGATTTATTTTCGGTCGCTCAGCTGTTATTCATGATCGCGTCTAAGTGTTCGCGGAGGTGAACTCGAGCTCGATGCAGTCGACTTCTGACTGTTCCGATAGGTAAACCTAGAACGTCAGAGATCGCGTCGTAATCCAAATCATCCATTTCTCTCAAAACCAAAATCACCCGATGCTCATCCGACAAACGGGCCAAAGCGTTATGCAGCTGAGCGGCTTGCTCGTCTTTTTGAAGTCGGTCGTCGGGCGACGGTCCTCCATCCGGAAAATCAAGTTTGCCAGCTTCGCCTGTGCCGTCGAGGGGAACCGTTGGTTTCCGGCGACGCAGGCGAGTGATCGCAACGTTGTAAGCGATTCGATAAAGCCAAGTGAAAAATGCACTGTTGCCTTTAAACGAATGTAGCTTGGTAAACGCCAGCACAAACGCATCTTGAACGACGTCTTCGGCTTCTGGTTCGCTACGTAGGATCTGGACCATCCCGTTAAAAAGGCGATCCTGATACTTGCGAATCAACTGACCAAACGCTTCCTTTTGACCGTCAATCGTTTGACGGATCAGCAATTGGTCTTCTTGATTAGCCTTCGACATGTTCATCTGTGTGACGTAGCCATTTCGAATTGGTTCCCTTGTGCTTGGCGATTTGGCTTGGCGATTTGGCTTGGCGATTTGCTTTTCCAGCTCTAAAAAACCTGCCAAATGATTATCGCAGTGTTTTTTTCGAGTCAAACTAAGTTATTAGCCCAGTTTCCGGGTTTGACAACGTTTGACAGCTTTCAAAATTTTCCCTGAATTTACCGACGAGAAAGCAGCTCCCCTGCTACGCCATTGTAGTCGGTTTTGCTGGCACAATCATTACCTGCATTTTCGACCGTTGAGGGACCTGAAATAGCTTAGTTGGCGACCAGTTGATCTGCTGGCTCTTTTGAATTGGGTGGATTTAGCAGGCGTACGCCAAAGAAAATCCCAAATCCCAGCAAGATCGTCCCGAAGCTGACCAGCTGAGAAATGGTGAACGGTGTTCCGAACTGTCCGAGTTCGTCTTGTCGAATCAGCTCCATCATAAATCGGCCGATGGAATACAGGATCAGCATCAGGGCGAATACTTCGCCA
>JBLINZ010000199.1:0-10633 GCA_047639375.1 Mariniblastus sp.
CATCCAGTCCGTCGATCACTTAGCCGATGATGATCCAAGCAGGCTGCGAGTGGAGTTTGGACGGTTCGAGTATTTTCAACTATTGATTCGATGGAAACTATGATTGTTACGATTGATGGGCCGGCGGGAGCTGGCAAAAGCTCTGTGACGCGACAGCTAGCCCGTAAGCTTGATTTCGAATTCCTTGACACGGGCGCGATGTACCGCGCCGTTACTTGGTGTGCCATCTCGCGAGGCATCGCTTTAAGCGATCAAGCCGTCTTGCGATCGCTTGCCGAAGAAATCGAAATCGAATTCGATGACGATCAAGTTACCGTCAACGGCCACAACGTTACGGCTGAGATCCGGGACCCGGAAATTACTCGACAAGTTGTCTTTGTGGCCGACGCACCGGCGGTGCGAGCGCATTTGGTATTGTTGCAACGGCGAATTGCCGAGCAGGGAAACTTCGTCTGCGAAGGGCGAGATCAAGGCTCCGTCGCGTTCCCAGACGCGTTCTGTAAAATCTTCTTGACGGCTTCTGCGCGGGCTCGGGCTCTGCGGCGGGCTGAACAAATGAAAGCCGCAGGCCAGTTTGTAGATTTCGATCAAGTCGTACGAGAACAAGACGTGAGAGATGAGCAAGATCTCAATCGTGATATCGGACCGCTCGTGAAAGCAAACGATGCAATCGAAGTCAACACGGACCACCAGACGCTGGAGCAAGTCGTTGAGCGACTGGTGTCGATCGTGAAATCCCGCTTGTCAAAAGACAGTGGTGACGCGTAAGGCACGTTAGCGGTCGCCAGCATAAGACGCAGCTAGCGGAATTTGTCAACGATAGTGAGACAACTTATTTCATGCTTAGTTCGTAATGCCAACAGTGTCAGGGGCCAACCCCCGAACCCCCGGGATTTTCTCAGGCATTGCTCGGGTGTTCAAAGACTTGTTTTTCATTATGGTTTTGCTCGTCCGATGAAACGGAAGCTGGCAATGCGGGGACGCAACCAGTCAAGGGATAATCGGATCGAGGGTGCGTCAAGGACGCGTCATTTGAACCCCAGGGCAATGTGCCTCTGAGGCTTCTGTTTTGTTGTCTGGCTTGAACCCTTGGGTATGTTCGCACCCCGGAATGACAAACAAGTGCGGCCCATTGAGCGATTGGTCAGATCACCGAAGTATCGTTCCATGGCGACGCGATCTACCATCATTTGAGTTCCAAAATATGACATTTTGTTCTCAATTATTCCTTTTGACGTCAGGCGGCCAACCGTTTGTTTTCGATGGCCACGTGTTGTGAACGCTAGCTCTGTTTGGCGCAACACCTTATGGCTTCCGGCGCAAAATCCTGGTCAACGGGCAGGTTGGTCGCCTTTCGCTCCGTCGAAAGAGTGTCGATTGACAGTCCCTCTCGCTGGTACAAATAACTAATTCGCTCGTCGACTGCCAGCAGTCAAGGGCTCGCTTCCGAATCAGAACGATCCCTCGAGCCAGGTCATCCATCGAGCTGCAGGTCTCATCGGTCACCATCAGTCAAGTAATTTTTACCGGCGAGAAACAACGTCGTTTGATTGTCTTTCGACGGAGCGAAAGGCGACCATCGATCCTGAAAGGATCGCAGATGGCAACCGGGGCAGCCGGGGCAGCCGGGGCAGCCGGGGCTTGAGAGGCAGCTTCACCAACGGATGATGAGATGCATGGAATTTGTTTGATTACGAATGTGGCTATTGTGAGCGCTAACCTCTTTTGGCGCAACACCTTATGTGGCGCAACACCTTATGGCTCCCGGCGCAAAATCCTAGTCAGCGACGAAGCGCCCTCGTTGGTGGCTTGTCGATTTAGTGAGCCGTGGGCTGTGCTGACGAAAATGTGTTCGAGTGGGTAAATTACGGAGTTTTTGGGCCGGGTGCCCGCTACGAAATGACCCTGCTGTTTCACTCGTGAAATGGTCAATATCGACTCACTAAAAAGCTATCCAGCTCAAAAAACTAGCTCCCTTCTCCTCGCAAATTCGGACCAAATCGGTTTGCCAATTGATCAAGCTAGGGATCGCTCGATCAATAGATGTCCGATTTGGATGTAGCCGGACAAGCAGCAGGTTCGGGATTCGCAGGTGGTTCTCCCGATGTTTTGCGAATCCGGCTACGACAGTAATTAGTCGAACCGTCCTTAGTCCAATTTTCCGAATTTGTGGGGAGAAGGGATTCCCATTTTAGCAGGGGAAGCGGTTGCATTTTTTCGGTTAGCCGAAAACTACTGCAGCCAACATTTCCGTCGAGCCAGGCCACTTAACACCCTACCAGGGAGCCTGCATTTGACTCACAACATCACGTGCAGTCTGTTCGATGATCCGCTGCTGGGCAGTCGACATCGACTGTCCGCCTTCGGGAATGAAAGTCGCGTCGTGGCTGATTCGAATTGATTGGCGTTGCATCAGCGGCACGCCGGCCCGATCGACCCAGTCAACTTCCACGGTCCAGCGAATGTCAAGCGTCCGCGGTTCATCGTTAACATTTTCGCCGGCGACCCGTTTGGTGTCGCGAATCAGGCGGCCACGAATGAAGCTATCAGAGATTTGTGGGTCTGTGATTGTCAGCGGTGTATTGAGTTCAACTTCTTTGATTATCGCTTCGGATAGTCGCTGGCCCAAGAATCGACGGTTCGAATCTGATTCAAACATCATCACGTGAACGGTTCGAATGTCGCTGCGAAATAGGTACTGATTTCCCAAGTGGTACGAGGAACAGCCAGTCGTGGCCGAAATCGTGGTCATCATGGCGATCACCAGAAACAAGCCGCGGGCTACCGGTAGTCGGAGCGGTGAACTTGGTGGATTTTGGTGAAGGTTATACATGTTGCTTGGTTGATTTGCAAGATAACGCAGTGGGGCGCTGGATCGTGACACTGAGGTCGCGGTTTAACGGAAAAGCGACTCGTTGTCTCCTGAGCGAATGACTGGCTTTTGGGGTTCCGGATTCGGGAACACGTTGATCAGCCACTTGCCCACTTGCTTAGGTTTGTCCGGCAAGGCCGCGACCTTTTCAATTTGTTGATTGATGGTCTCGCCCAATTCCGTATTATCGTACTTGTTAGCGATTTTCCTGTAGTAGATTCCGGCAGCACGATTCTCGCCCCGATTCTCAAAGTATTGACCCATCGTGTAATCGCGTTCGGCGATTTGGTTTTGAATCAAGGCCGCTTGTTGCTCGAGATACTCAAGTTGCTCGCCCGATTCCTGGGGGAACAACCGAACGATTTGCTTCATCAACTCATCAGCTTTCCGCAGGGGCGTATCGTCGTAGTCTTTGCCCTGATACCCGTTGAGCCGGGCTTCCAATTCAAGCATGTGGGCTGTGAACTGGTGCTCACTCGCAGGGTAGTTGTTTCTTAAGTCTTCGAATGTGTCGGCCGCGTCGTAATGCTGTCTAGCTTTCATGAAGGCTTTCCCAAGCGCCAGCGTTGCGTCGTCCGCGAGCTTGCCCGAGGGGTCATCGATTCGAATTCGATGCAACACGCGCCGGGCCTCAGCAGAGATTTTCCCTTTGGGACGCTTGGGATCAGAAATCGAAGGGAATGATGAATTGTCGGCGAGTTTCAGCCAATAGACCGCAATCGAATATCGCTTATGCTCTGCCTTGTCGAGATGCTTGCTGCCAGAATAGTTAGCGATCAATTTTTCGAACGCCCGGTTGGCTTGCACGTAGCGATCGGCAAAGAAATACGACTCGCCTTCGAAGAACAGGGCGTCTTCTTCAATTTCAGAATCAGGGGCCATTGCCGCGGCCAAACGAAACTTGTTGGCAGCGTCGTCAAAGCTTGCCTTGTGCTCTTCGCCGCTGGGGGCTTGAGCCAACTGCTTGGCACCAACGTCATAGAGCCGCTGGCCTTCGACGAAGTTTTGTCGCGCGGATTCCGAATCGGCCCCCGCCATGCGAATCTTGAAAGTCGTCGCGACCTGGCTAGGTGCCAAGTCATCGAGCAATAATCGATTGCCGTCCCGAGCGCCCAACGGATCCAAGACTTCGTCCGAATCGATGGACCGCTTGGGGCCGCGGCGTTTGATGCCAAGCAATGAGCCTGGCTTCTTGGCACCGATTGAATCGCGAAACGATTGACACCCCGTTGAGAAACTCAACAGGCTAATCGTAACAAAAATTGCTAACCAAAATCTCATGCCCGACTTCCTTGTCGACGTGATAGGTCTGATGAACGGCTCAACCATTCGTTCTCAAGTTGCTTGGCCAAATCCTTGGCCAGCAAATCAAACGAACAAAATAGGTTGTCGTCCAGTAGGTTTATAGGTTGTTCAAGTACTTATTGAGTTTGAGTGGGAAGCCCAATAGATGCGTGATGTATTTGTTTACCAGAAGTCTCGATTCAGCGACACACTTATTTTTGTCCGTTGAAGTCGAGTCGGTTTCTGGCTCTGTAGGAGCTTGTAGGGGTGTTTCCGTTGCCAGCAGTTTTGTGGCCGTTGGGGTGGTTGTGGGGTGAGCTGCAGTTGGATTGGCTTCTTCTGAATTTACTATGTAAGCAGTGCCCGCTGCCTCACTAACATTCCCCGGCTGCCTAAACAGCCCGGTTTGAATGCGATCCGGACCGTTCCAGTTGTCTGAATTTAGCTGGTTGGCTCCAATCTGACCTCCGACCATCGATAGCAAATACTGATGCGATTCAGCACTGAGGCTAACGATTGAAGGCTGGCCTTTTCGACAATCGGAACACAGGATTCCGCCTGCATCCAAACCAAAACTTACGCGGCTCAAGGTCGTTTTTTCGCGACCACAGCTCACGCATTTGGTCAACATGGGAAGGTGCCCCAGTAGCTCCAACGTTTTGAGTTCAAATCGCAGGATCTCGTGAGCGAGCCTTGAGTCGGCTTGGTCAAGTGAATCGGAATCGATCATAGTGATCGCCTCCAAAGCACTGTCAAAAAGCTCAGGAACCGGGTCTCCTTCGTCAGTTAAGGTGTTCAATAATTCAATGATATAGTAGCCAGCGTAAAGCCGTTTGAGGTTGGTCGAAGCACTGCGAAATCGCCGTTCCAACTTGGCTTCTGTCAGGAGGCCCATCGCCCCTGAGCTCTTTTCGATGAACACGATTCGACAGATTGCAAGCACGTCGAGGGCAGCCTCAAAGGGGCTTTTGGGCCGCCGGGCGCCCTTGGCCATCGTCGTGATTTTGCCAAACTCTCGCGTGTACAACGTGACAATGCAGCTGGTCTCGCTGAACGCGATCACTCGCAACACGATTCCAATTGTCTTTTCTGCTGCCATGTGGTCATCGCGTACAAATACGGCCCAAAGAATTTTATGTTCGAACAATGTACCACAAAAAGGTTTTGTTTGATGGCATGAAAGTGCTAGCTCAAATCAGACAAATTCAGTTTGCTTGCTGTGAGGTTTTTTGAAAAGTAATCTTCGAACTCGCCTCAGATTATATCCAACGACGCCTAGAGTTTTTGTAGTCCAGATATTCTTTTCCAAACTGGCGTTCCAGGTATTGTTCTTCCGGCTTGATGACTATTTCAGTCAGGGTGTAGATGAAGTAAACCAACACAGCAAACATAACTGGCGAGTCCATCAGCAAGACCAATCCCGCATAGCCTACGACGTAACTGGCGTACATTGGATTCCGCGAGAATCGGTAGGGCCCCGCATCGACGATTGTGAGCGCCGGCTTGGTTGTGTTGGTGTGGGTTTTTGCCGCTGCAAACAGCCTGAAACACCATTTGATATTCCAATACGCCAACAGCATGAGCAACAGTCCGAGGATCCCCCAGGCTTGCCCCATCCTCAATTGGATAAACCAATTGCAACTCCAGTGAACGACAATTCCCAACATCACCATATAAAGGCAAAGTGTCAGCGGAAGAATTTTCAGATCGAGTCGATCGTATGGTTCGTCGGGCATCGAATCATTGCCAGTCTATAAAGCGGTTTCGAAACGGCATGACTTGAGTCGTGTTTTGGCAGTCGTTCCAACGAGAAACCAAAGAACGCAAATTCATCGAGCTTGATCGATTAGTTGTTGATCACTGGTTCAAGATAAATATTTCGATACGAAACATTGGTGTGATCACCTTGCAGATAAATCGGCCCAGGCAGGTTGGCGTTGGTGTGTATGGCTCCCGGAGTCGGAGCTGACACGGGCTGATTGTCGATCACTTTTTTGCCATTGAGAACTACCGTCACGTGACGATCGACCAACGTGATGTCATACGTTTGCCACTCGCCCCCCGATTTACCGGCATTCACCGAGGGGGCAATGCTTCCAAAAATCGCACCCACTCCTTGTATGCCTTGCATCCTACTATCCCGGTCAACCACCTGAGCTTCATACATACCACGCAAATAAATCCCACTGTTCCGTTGTGACTCCACCATGAACTCGATGTGCAATTTAAAATCATCAAACTTGGCATCGGTCTTGAGGTTGGCGTAGGCTCCTGTTGGACTGAAGTCCGTTTTAGGCGTCGTGTTTTTTAAGACGCCACCTTGGGCGCTCCAGCCGTTGACTTTGTCGGTTTCGTGCGGTTGCCAGCCAGTGAGATCGGCAAGATTAAAAAGCTTGATCCGTTTGCCAAATTTAAGGTTCGCCAAATCGGGAGCTCGTTGAGGCATTGGCAAGATTTTTGTCCCAGTGAACGAGTCGTTCTCTGACGTGCCGTTGGCAAGTTGGCGTACGATGAGTCCATCGAGTTTGCCGTTTTTCAGGCCAACATCAACACGGGTAACGGTCGCTGCGCCCTTCTTTTTCTTCTTTCGCATGTCAAATTTCAAACGCCCGTCGATTAACTCAACCTCTTCGTAAGGACCCGCTGAGCCTATGTAGATTCTCATGTAGACCTTGGGACGGCCGTTTTCCACTACCACACGCATCCAAGCCGGAGTCTTTGATTTAAGATCAAGCGACCAGTCGCCAACAAGCTCGGTGGGAACTTTGTCCTCCGGCGTTGAAGCAGTTTTGGTTTGAGGTTCCCGAAGCAAGTGTTTGTCAAACCAGGGTACGAATTGCTTTTCATCTTCTGCTCGATTAGGCCAGCCATGACCGCCGTCGCGTTTTACTACAACCTCAACCGTGGCTCCGTGTTTGCGGGCGGCTGTTTGGAAACTCATGGCTTGATGCAGCGGAACAACTTCGTCAGCATCTCCGTGAATGATGAAAACCGGCGGCGTGTTTTTGCTGACGTGATAGATCGACGACATGTGACGTCCCAGCGCCTCACGACCTTCCTCAGTTTCCGACTCGGGCCCAAACGCCGGCTGCCATTTCTCTTGCTTGCCGACTCCGACGGCCATGTCCCCGGGCTCAGCCCAATTTCGATAGTCGGTTGGCGGATAGAAAACGGCCGCAGCTTGAACCGCACTGCTGGAGCGGTCGACAGGATCCTTGGCTTGCGGATCGCCGGCACCGCCCTTGGCTGCCAACACCAAACTTAGATGGCCTCCCGCACTGCTGCCGGTCACGCCAATTCGATCCGGATCAATATTCCAGCGACTGGCATTCTCTCGGATGAACCGAATGGCTCGATGCATGAACCCCATAATGTCGCGAACTTTGTAGCGTGGTTGCGAGCCATGCACCACAGCGAACACTGTATACCCATGGTCGGTATAAGGCTCGGAGTAGTTGTCCTTGACCCGGCGGTGATTAGACTTCCAGCCACCGCTGACGATCTTGACGATCGCCGCGCCATTCGGATTCTCTGGCCTGAACACGTCCATCGTCAGGGCCACCCCTTCGACGCGGTGATAAATCACATCTCGTTCACGCTCAACGTGATTGGTTTCCTGCGAATCTGCTTGTTTCGTTGGAACGGCCAATCCAGCAAGCGGGATCAGGCACAAAATCAGCCGGGTGGTCGTCAGTCGCATGGGAAAACTCATTTGAAAGTTTGTGGTCAAGCGGATTGATAATGATTGCTTCAGCGGCGACTACATGTCAACTCAGCGTTGCCGTTAAAACAACAAGTCCTTAGTTCGAATTTCGCACTTTTCAAAAATCAAAAACCTGCAGAACGCGTGTTGTCTCTGGATTGATCAAAGGAGTGAGTTGTAGCCCCACTGACAACAGTTCGGGATTCGAGGATGGTTCTCCTGAAGTCTTGCGACGAAAGACGAGCCTAGGTGATGATCTTTTCAAAGCCGTAGTTTAACCACTGTCCTCCACGATTCGACCGTCCTCGAGTCGTAGAATTCGATCTGCGAGATCGAGGATTCGGTTGTCATGAGTGACCATCACGGTGGTGGTACCTCGCACTTCTCCGAGACGCTTGAGCAGCTGTACCGTTTTCATGCCTGATTCTTGATCCAAGGCCGCAGTCGGTTCGTCGGCGAAAACGATGGCTGGATTTCCAACGAGAGCGCGCGCGACCGCAACCCGTTGTTTTTGACCGCCCGAAAGTTTTCCGGGCATGTAGTTTAACCGATCGCCGAGTCCAAGTCCCGTCAGAATATGCGTCGCCGCTTGATCGTACAGCTTCTGGTTAGCCGCCCCGTGAACTTCAAGTCCCATTCGGACATTTTGAAGCGCCGTCAAACTCTCATGCAAATTGTGGGCCTGGAAGATAAATCCCAAACGACGGCGAAGGCTATTTAGATCATTGACGATCGCCCCACGCAGCTCCTGTCCAAATAACTGAACGCTGCCATTTTGGACTTCTCTGAGGCAACCGACGAGTGTGAGTAACGTGGTTTTCCCCGAGCCGGACGGTCCCATTAGAATCGTGAGTTTGCCGGGTTGGATTCTAAGGTTAATATCGAACAACGCTTGAATCCGTGCTTCGCCCGCGCCAAACCAATGGTTAAGCCCGCTCACGGTAATTGGTTCAATCGGCGATTGTGTTTTCATAACAGCGAAATTTTCAGAATAAATCAGCTGGATCGGCGTTGGCTAACTTGCGCATCGAGAACATTCCCGAGAGGGCACAACTAGCGATGGTCCCCACGAACACAAACACAACGCGTTGGAAACTCATCTCAATCGGGAGCCCCGTTGCTTCCGCCATGACCGAGTAGATTCCCAAGGAGACGACAAGTGCCGGAAAGAAACCCGCCACCGCAAGAATCACCGCTTCTTCCAAAACGACGCTGCGAAAATACCGGCCATCGTAACCCATTGCTTTGAACGTAGCGTACTCACCCAAATGATCTGCGACGTCCGTCGAGAGTATCTGGTAGACAATGACAATCCCCACGATGATTCCGATCGCGACCCCAAATCCAAAAATCAATCCCGTGGGGCGGCGGGTTGTTTGATACTCAATGTCCTGTGCGATTGCGTCGTCGAATGAGCGGATTTTTAGTGAATCCACTGCGAGTGCCTCGCGCACTCGCTCAGCCACGGCACGAGGATTTTCCCCGGAGTCAACTTTCAAGAGAATGTGATTGGGCGCGCCTGAGAATCGATTGGGAAACAAATGCATGAACGTTTGATCAGAGACGATCATCGACCCGTCGTCGGCAAACCCACCGCCTATCGAAATCGTGCCGACAATCGCCAGCTGCTGGCCTCGGGCTTCGAAACGCAGTGGAGTGGTCTGTGTAGCCTGGCTAAGCGAATCTGGTTGCAGACCACGTGCCTGAACATCGAGTAAAACATTATTGGACAACTTGAGCGAATCAATGTTGCCGATTGAAGAGCCGGCAAACGATTGAAACGTCGGATCAATTCCAATGGTTTTGAACTCAACTTTAGTTTCTTCATCTATCTGCCATTCCGTCTTTCCTACGAATAGCGGGCAGGCATCACTCACGCCAGGGACGGCAAGAGCCTGGAACATACGGCGGCGGGCAACGTTGGATCCATCCGTCAACGTATTTGCGTTCGACGAAGAGATCATGATGTCCGCATCAAACAAGCTGTACGAAATTCGAGTCGACTCGCTGAACGCGCCCATCATCCCCAGTTGCACAAACACCAGAATGCAAGCAAACCCAACGCCCGCCGCGGCTGCGGCGAATCTCCATTTATTTGAAATCAGCTGCAGCCAACCCAGCGGCAACCGTCCCAAGAATTTCATCAGGACTCGGGTCACAACGAATCCTCGACAGCGATTCGTCCGGTGACTTCGAGATTCGTAAGCCGCGCCGCACGTTTGGACGAATCACGATCAAGCATCACGGTGACGATAATAATGCGAGCGTCTGAATTGGCGGCCGGGTCGTCGTCCATCGTGGTTTGCCGTTCCACGGAAAAACCGATTTCGCTGACCAACCCCGTGAGTGAAACCGTCAACGCATCGGCTGACATTTCGACGTATTGGCCGACGGCGATCAAGCTGATCTCCGACTGATAAACTTCCAACTCAGCCGTCATGCGCTCGACGTTGCCAATATCCAAGATGCCTTCAACGCCCGGTTTTTCACCTGGCCGAGCATGGATATCGAGAATCGTTCCAGTGACGGGAGCAGTTACGGTGCCCCTTGCGAGGTCTCGTTTTGCCCGATTCAATTCAGCCAACGCAGATTCTACTTTTCGAGTCGCAACCGCGACGTCCGGTTGATCCTCTAATTTTTGTGAAGCAAACCGCGACAAAGTCGCTTGGGCCTTGGCGACGTCTTTTTGGGATTGGGAATATTCCGCAGCGGCTTGGTCCGATTCCGCCTCCGAGACAGCCCCCTGTTTTCGGAGCGACGTCAGCCGGCGAGAG
>JBLINZ010000200.1:0-10607 GCA_047639375.1 Mariniblastus sp.
GTCGTGGCGGAGAACAAGGTCGTGGCGGAGAACAAGGTCGCGGCGGAGAACAAGGTCGCGGCGGAGAGCAAGGGCGTGGCGGTGATCAGGACCGTGGTGGTCGCGGTCCGGGCGGACCAGGTCCGGGCGGACAACAAGGCGGTGGGCTAACGCTCGATCCATTGGTTTCCATCGATAGCGACCGGTTTCCATTACGCCAGAAACTATTGGCGCATCCTAAATTTCGAATGCGTTACCTCCAGTATGTCCGCACGATCGCGGAAGAGCATTTGAACTGGGCAACCGAGGGTGCTGAGATTGCCAAGTACCGAGAGCTGATCGAAAATGAGGTCAAGCAAGATACGCGAAAACTGACAACGACCGAGGCGTTTGAAAGTGCGACCTCGTCTAAGTCGCCGGCAGCCGCGGGTGGCTTGCGTGAGTTCTTTGAACAGCGTTCGGAATTCTTGTTGGGCCACGAGTCGATCAAGAACTTGCCGAAAGAATTGGTGAAACTTGATCTGCCAACCAAGGGCCCCAAAGCCGAAAAGAAGAGCGTGGCAAGCGAGAGCTCCGAGCCGACGGCCGGTTCCAAATAGTTAGCCCCAACGAACTTGTCGTCCATTCAAACGATGGCCGGTACGAAAACCTGGTTGACTAGGCTTGGCCTTAAAAAAATAAACGCCCCAGCAGAACTTGCTGGGGCGTTTTTTCGTTTTATCTGAGATCGCCAAAGTGTTCAAGCGGCGATTTCTATTGATCTTCCGGCGGCTTGCCGTCGACCCAAGGGCCGGCCAACTTCATGTACTCGGGTTCTTCGAGGGTGCTGCCTAGCGTTCCAGCTTTCCAGCCGGGAATGTGCTTCGGCGTTCCACGTTTGGCCGATATTTTTTCCCAATTCGTCGCCCAGCTGGAATCGGCTTCGCGGACCTCCATCGCTTCGTCGTCAAAGAAGTACACTTTGCCTTGTCGATAGCTCTGGGCGCCCAGAATCACGGTTGTGATTGCAGCGGCTCCCAGCAACGGATCGTTGTTGCAGAGGCTAGGATCATTGGCAACCATCGCTTCGACCCAGTTCTTGAAGTGTGCGTAGGTCGTGTCATTGACCGCTGCGGTACTGATTCGTTCCGCCTTCAATTTACTGTTGCGAGTGACTTGCGGTCGTTCGGGAATGAAGTCAAACCCATCGAATTTTTCGCCGTTGCCGAATTTAAACGATCCGAAGTGTCCACGAATCATCTGTTGGATCGGAGTGTCTTGGCAGGCCATGGTAGCCGTGACCAAGCCTTGCACGCCTTCTTTGAAGTCGGCGACCACGGTGGCTACATCGGGCACGTCGCGGCCGTCGTATTCGAGATAGAGCCCACCTGCGCCGACGACGCGTCCGGGGAAGCGTAGCCCGGTGGCTTTAAGCATCGACGTGGTGCGATGCACGAACAGGTCGGTGAACATGCCACTGCCGTATGGCCAGAACCGTCGCCATTGCTTGTACTTCGCCCGGTCAAACTCTTCAAACTCAGCCAGGCCTTCTTCGACACCCAGCCATTTTTTCCAGTTGATGTTTTTGGGAGTCATTTCGGGTTCGAGCTCGTAATACCTCCATTGCCCCATGGCGGAGTTGCGGAAAAACTCAGTTTGATACATCAGGACTTTGCCCAATTGCCCAGCGGTCAATAGATCGTTGACTTGATTCCAGAGAGGTAAGCTGGTGGACTGGACGCCAACCTGCATGACTTTGCCGGATTTTTGCCAAGCCCTCACGACGTCGACGGCTTGTTCGACTGTCTTGGTCATCGGTTTTTCGCAGTAGACGTGGAGTCCTTTGTTCAAACAATCGATGGCCTGTTTTGCGTGCCAGTGGTCAGGCGTTCCAATACAAACTGCGTCAAGATCTTCTTTCTCGATCATCTCGAGATAGTCTTCATATTTATTCGGGGCTTTGCCGGTCTCCCGTTCAATGTGTTTGGCGGCGCGATCCCTGTGTTTGTTGTAGACATCGCAGACGCCCACCAACTCGATTGGTTGACCTTCGACTGCAAGTTGTGTCAAGCGTTTAACGTGGGCGCCGAATCCGCGACCACCGGGCCCAATGAATCCAATCCGAATTTTGTCGAGAGACGACGTGGTCGAATTGGCGACCGTTGGAGAAGTCTGCACGGTGGCTGCCGCTGCACAGGCGGTGGCTGCAGTGGCCTTGATAAACTGACGGCGATTACTCGGCATACTCGATTCCTCAATGAAGCAGAATAGAAATGGACGGTGACTGGTGTGGAGGTCCGGTTCTCACCAGCAAAACACAAGTGGGGTTTTCAGGCTTCCCACGTTTTTCTTTATATCACATTGGATCTTCGGTTGCATCTTTCCCGGCAGGAATTGATTCTGGAAATTGGTGGAATGGAAAGCAATAATTAAGGCTGTTGGAGCGTCGCTCCTGCAGCGGAAAGATTCCGGCCTACATTCTAGAAAGCGAAGACTATGGGACGAATTGCCATAATTGGATTTGCATTGTTGCTCTCGGCAGCGATCCTTGCTGACGTTCAAGCTGACGAAGGAACGGTCAAGGTTTTTGTGTTGGCGGGTCAGTCGAATATGGAAGGCAAGGCCCCCAACGCATTGCTGGAGCATCAGGCCACCGACGAGAAAACCAAGCACTTGTTCGAACACCTCCGGGCGGACGGCAAGTGGATTGTCCGCGACGATGTGTTTATCAAGTACCTTGGTCGCAAGGGGCCGCTGACGATTGGTTATGGTTCTCGCGATCGGACGGGTGTGGAATTGGAGTTTGGGACTGCGATGGGCAATCGCTTTGAAGAGCCCGTGTTGCTGATCAAGCCGGCTTGGGGTGGCCATTCATTGTTCAAATTGTTTCGCTCGCCCTCGGCTGGTATGCCCAGTGATGAAAAACTTGCAGCCGAACTGGAGCAAGCTCAGAAACGAGTCAAAAATAGGAACGAGAAGAACCAGAAAAATGATCCGTTGCCGACCTTGGACGAGATTAAATCTGCTTACGGTTCCTCGTATCGAAACATGATGTCAGAAGTCGATGAGACGTTTAAGAATTATGAGACGATGTTTCCAGAGCTCAAAGGCAAGCAGCTTGAGCTGGCAGGGTTCGTTTGGTTTCAAGGTTGGAACGACCAGTACGGTGCTGAGAGTGAGTACGCTTCCAATATGAAGCATTTCATTCGCGACGTTCGCAGTGATCTGAAGACTCCGAATCTTCCATTCGTAATTGGAGTGATGGGGCAAAACGGATCCAAGCCAGCCAAAGGCGCGATGTTGACGATCCAAGAAGCACAGCTTTCGATGATGAAGATTCCGGAATTTGAAGGGAACGTGGATTCGGTCCGAACCGATGTGTTGATCGACAAGGCTGCGGAGAAGTTGTATCCCGAATGGCGGGAACGGATGGATGAATGGAAGTTGACCGGTGGCGACCACGCCTATCACTATTTGGGGAGTGCGATTTGGTTCAATCGAATTGGGAAGGCCATGGGTGATTCGATGTCGACATTATTTGAGAATGCAAAATCGACTAAGTGAGCAGTGTGTCGTAAAGCACCGGGTGTTTTGGTTGAGGCCCGGCCGCTTGCGCGTCACGGCTCAACAAAGTCCGTTAGAAGGCCCTAAATTGAAGGCCCGCTTGGAGAATGGATTGCCGGTTTTGATTGCATCAACAAACCCGTCACCAGGGGCGAGCGGTTCTATAAGACCAGCTAATAACTAGGACGCTACCTCGCTTGTCCATCGAGTTCGAACAACGTCAAGCCTTATTTGGGCTGTGATGGGTGTTCTGTTGATGGCTTGCGTTGTCTTTTGCTTTGAGGTTCGATTTGCTAAATTGCGTGGATGGAAAACACAGACTCATCGCCAGAGCTTCTCGCCAATTGCGGATCACATGACGCTTCTCCGGAATGCGAGCTTCCCCGAGAACGAAGAAGATCCCGTCCTTGGGAGTCCAGCGAACTCAACAATCGTTTGGCCGAAACCGAACCAGGCTCAGCCAGTACGCGGTCAATCGAGGACAGTGGAGTTTTGAAAGGTTCGTCAACTGACGGTTCGCTGGAGCATTTGGAAGATCAAGCCGAGCAGAAGGAAGCCGAGCAGAAGGAAGCGTCGGTCAAGATTCCGCGACGCTGGGATCGGTTCGTTCGGCTGGTGGGTGAACCGGCGGTTCGGACGCTCATGAATTCACATGTTGTCGTGTTTGGGCTGGGCGGCGTCGGAAGCTATGCCGCCGAAGCGTTGGCCCGGTCAGCCGTTGGCTCGTTGACATTGGTGGATTTTGATGACGTGTGCGTGACCAACGTCAATCGCCAGCTACAGGCGTTTCCGGGCACCGTTGGTCAATCCAAGTCGGAGTTGCTAGGAAAGCGAATCCAAGCAATCAATCCGGACGCGGTCGTTGATCCGGTTCAGGCATTCTACGGCCCCGACAACTCGGCAGCCCGGCTCTCTCCCCGTCCCGATTAGGTGATCGATGCGATTGACAACGTGACAGCGAAACTGCATTTGTTGACGACTTGTCTCCAAGCCAAGATTCCAGTCGTGAGCGTCACCGGCTCGGGAGGCCGTCTGGATCCAACGCAAGTCGAAGTCGCCGACCTTAGTAAAACCAAGGGTGATCCATTGGCGCGCGTGCTGCGCAAAGAGCTTTCTCGACGCGGGTTTGATACTTCGCGGCGGGTGGGGTTGCCGGTCGTGTTCTCCAATGAAGTTGTGATGGAGCCGATTGCGCCTGGGTGGGACGCGGAAGGCTTTCGTTGCATTTGCCCGCACGCTGAGGATTCTCCTCATGCCTGCGAGAAACGAAGAGTGATTTACGGGACCGCTTCCTTTGTAACGTCAACGTTTGGAATGGCGGCCACGTCCGTTGTGATTCGAGGATTGACTGGAAATTCGGCAGATTGATCTTGATCATTGTGGCAAAAACACGTCCGCTATAGGACGCTCCCAAGATGGCTCCACCAAGGACGCTTGGCAAAAATCAATTTTATGGTTCTGGACGATTGAACATGGCATTTTTTAAACCGACCGCGAACTTGCCCGACGAAGACAAGGCAAGGATTGAATTTCACTTGCAACAGATTGCCGAGTCGATTGGTTTCGATCGGTTTTCGCTGCCCGTCTTGAGAGCTCAAGACATCCTCTACGGAGCAGGTGGAACGCTGGCGGTAGAAGGCATCAAACATACGGTGGGCCAACATTTGCACCATGATGTTGGCACTTTGACAATCAAAACGGAACTGACGGAGTTGGAAAAGTGTGGCGGCGGTGGCTGAGGTGGTGGCTCTTGCGAAGGACTTGGCGGTCTGCCAGGCAAATACAACGCGGACGATCGAAGCTTGACGTTGAACACGGATTTGCAGCAAGATCCTGAATTGACGGCGGCGACCATCATCCATGGCATCGTCGAGGATCTCTTATCCCGAAACAAATTTGGCTATTCGCACTTCCCAGAAATCGTCGACTTGGCGGTCATTCACACCGGGCTGGGAACGTTGCAAAGTCGTTTTGAGTTCGTCAAGCAGTCCCCCTCGTTTTGGGACGTGACTTATTGGGACGCCGTTCCGCGACCGTTTCTGGACGCCAATGCCTTGGCCTATGCAAGTGCCTTGGCCGCTTGGATTCGGGGGGAGCAAGATCCTGACTGGGCGAATGGATTGCCGGCGACGGTCAAGCGACCGATGCGCAAGTCGCTTAAGTTCCTTTTCAAGACGGAGGATTCATTTTTTCATCCGTCGACCGGCGGCAGTCCATTGCTTAAGCAATCACAATCTCAATGGCAGGAAATGGCGAATGCGAAACAAGTTACCAAGCAAGTGATTGCGGTTCGGCATTTTGAAATCGACGATCAAGTCTTGGCCCAGCACGAGTTGGTGTTGTTGGAGAAGCTGAGGTCATCGTCCAATGCGATTGTGGCGCATTCAATTTCGGCCGTGACGTCGTTGAAATTGGCAACGGAACCAATCGCTGTTGAATTGCGATTATTGGCGGAAAACAAAGACGATTTGATTCGAGCGAAGTCGATCATCGCATTGGCGAAGCTGCGACTATTGGATGACGAGTCGATATTGCTCGCGGGAATGATGCTCGACAGCAGCGTTAAGTACGTAACTTATGCAGGGTTGTTTGCCGCAGAGTCATTGGAGACTGTGCCGACGCCCGTGTTGCGGGCGGCCGAGCGTCAACTTTTGAAAGCGTTGCAGACGTGTAACTACGAGTTTGTCGGACTGTTCGCGACCGCGTTTAGCCATTGGCTTGACGATCCTGAATCACATTTTGGGCGGTTGTTCGAAAACGACCAGCCAGACTATTTAGAAATCGCACTGGAGGCTTTGGCTAGTTCGCGAGAGCAATCGACGTCGTTGTCGTAGTGCGACCGATAACTTTCCCACTCGCTTATGTGTCGCGTCCCCAAAGGGTTTGTTGAATTATCGATACGGGCAGCAGGCCGCAAAACGTTTCACAGCCGGCACCCGTGCTCCCCTTCCCGCTCGTTCTTCTCGACCCTCCCGAGGGAGGGTGGTGCTTGGGCATCCGCCCGTTGGGACAGGGCTTGCCAGTTTCGGTTGGCACGCTGCTTAAGCGAAATCGAGGTGTCTGCAGAGGTGCTCCTTGGCCAGACGACGACTCCCAGGTCGAGGCTTCTCGAATGATTGGCGAATGATTGGCGAATGATTGGCGAATGATTGGCGAATGCAATGCACGAGTCACCAACGCTTGAATGCGTTGTCCGGACTCCATGATTCATTTGATTTCTCGTTGGTCGACTGATGACGTGATCAAGGTCAAAGTCGACTTTTCGCGGGCGGACGAATTACCGGGAGTCGCGAGCATCCAGAATCGCGAACTTCTGGAGCGACTTGGGCGGCATGTTGAGTCGCATCCAATGGTCCTGTTCCTTGATGCGGACAGCGATCTGATCGGTAAAACAGGGTTTCAAGACGGCGATCCTGAGGCGTGGTTAGAATCTGCACGAAAAGCAATCGCAAACATGAAGGCCAAGGATCCAATGGCTGGGCGGGCAAAGCTTTCGTCGTCGCGAGTCGTCAAGAATGCATGCCGAATATTGACCAAGGGCCGTTGCAAGCTCGTCTGCAATAGCGAGAATGCCGTCTGACTTTTTTGATCCACGACCAAGTTTTAGCCCGACGCGATGCCCAACGCCGATCCTTCGAAAACTGATTCCACTTCACTGCCCTTGGTTGCCGATTGCGAGGGCTGCGGCGTCTGCTGTTTGCACATGGGCTATCCCGCGTTCATCTTGCCACGGGCTGGAATGTCTGATCAAGAGATTGATGCCGATCCCAAGCTCGCCAAGCAGGCTGCTGCTGATCCAAAACGTCGTGAAGAATTACGAGCCGGCAATCCAGGCGAGTCTTATTGGCATGCGTTGCCTGAGGCGTTGCGGGCTCAATGGGAAGCCTTTGTTGCCAGTTACCAGCAGCCTGAGTACGGAGACGATCCCGCGACGTTTGATGGACCTTGCATTTGGTTTAATCTGGAGACTCGGCAGTGCGGGCACCATGAACATCGCCCACGAATCTGTCGTGATTTCGAGACGGGCAGCCCCGAATGCTACGAGTGGCGAAATTACTATCGCGACAAAATCTCGTTGAATTCGCCTGAGGAAAACTGATCGTAAAGATCACGAAGTGCCGTTCGAATATTGCCTTGCGATTTTCGAAACGCGATTTGGCCGGCCGCTTGAATTTCCGGGGCGTTCAATCCCAACTCTTCCAAGAGATCACGCATCAGGTTTTCATCGGTGTGGCAGTGAATCCAAGTCGTGAGGCTCGAGACGGGACGGTGGGCTGTAAGCACGATTCCCGCACCGTTTTTGGCTTGTTGAACAAGCCGTCGACGCTGCCAGAACGTGAGTCGTTCGAATCCGTCCACCAGAACCAGATGCGTTTCGCAATTACCCATCGCTCGCGATACCAGCATCGCGTGTTCGGTTCTTTCTTGAGGCAAGTACAAGTAGAGATTGGGGTGGCTGGCTTGATCGAGTCGATCGCGAAGTTCTGCCAGCAACGTTGACTTACCACTACCTTGGTAGCCAACGATTGCCGCTTGAAACTTCAACTCAGCCAACCGAGATAACTCACAACACCAATCTCGCTTACGGTGACGGTATGAAATTGACGTCACGCGTTTGACGCTTAACGGATTTTCACGGGCGGGGAGGAAATGGGCGTGGCTCAAAATTTGGCTCTTACACGTGGAAGTTTGCGTCAATCATCCAGGCTGAAACTGACTGGAGCCTTGATTATCGAATTGTTATCAAAAGACTTGTCCAGCATGATTTCTGAACCAGAATTTGAGATGACAATTCTCGCGCGATGTTCAGACTCACCGGGGAGCAACATGACTTCCACGGCCCAATTCAGGGAAATGAGTTTCCCAGAAAAACTGAAAGGGCGCGAGGGAGCTGTGAATTCGAACTGGAAGCGTTCGGTCCCGATCATGTTTGCTTTCGGCAAGGACGCAACGATTTCCAAGTCTTGGTCGCCTTTGCCTTCGGTGTGCCAAATCAAGCGGACTTCAAATTCGGTATCATTGGTGCGGATTCGATCGATGTTGACCCATCCAGAAATGGTGTTGCCAGGAACGTATTCAGCCGGATGTTGGTCGAACGTTATCGGACTCATGTTCGCGATTCCTGAGGCTGTGCGATGGATGGTTTCACTCGGAAGGGGAAGGTCTCATAGACGTCAGGCCACCAAGGGATTTCGCCGTTGAGTTTGATCTCCCAATTCACGGAATTGTGTAAACCGTTAAACGAGTGCATCGTGTCGACTGGGATTCGCGTGGTGGTGCTCCCAAACTCAATCTCCGTCGTGTTTTCGACCGAGCAAATTGGAATGACTTCAAACGTCTCGGTATCGGTAAACGTGTTGGTGCCACGTCGAAACGTCGCTGACTGGACACCATGGATTTCAATCTTGAGTTTTCGAATTCGTTTTGAGTTCCCGATCAGTTCCCAAGCGATATCGACATCGCCGCCCAAGGGAACGGCTCCTTTGCTCATGGCGACTTCAAACTTAGGATTGAATAGGCCGAGGAGCATGTAGCCAACAATCAGCAGGAACAGGAATCCAATAAACACAAACGGGCTGACCATCAAGCAATCGAGAAATGAGAGTTCATCTTTCAGTATAATGGCACCGCCGACACCAAACGTGACGCCGTTCCAGAACAGCGTGAACGCCAACATGAATAGAAATAGCTTGATTTTCGATTGAGCGGTCGTTAGCTTTTTGGGTTCGTTCCACGCTTGATCTTCTTCATCAGCCGGATGCAACAGTCCTGCTTTGCCCGATGAAATCGCGTTGCCCATGAAAAGGTTCTCACTAGATTGAATTGCCTGGTCTCGCTCAAGTTGGCTGGAGCCAACAATTTTCGCTATCGTCTGAATTCACGATACATGAGAACTAAACCAATCGAAACACAGGCAAGGTTACCAATCCAAGCACCATAGGGTGGCAGGGTCCCCATTTTGGCTCCGTTGAGTCCGAACATGAATAACGGATAGTAGATGAAGAGAATCGGCAGGAAGCAAATCCCAAACGTGGTCGCGTAATTGGCCGTCTTTAGTTTTAAGGCAACCGGGATTCCGATCATCGCAAACGCGAAGCAGCTGAATCCGTTGGCCCAACGCCGGTGCGGGACCAGATGTAAGCGATCCAGCCGGAACTTGGCGTCTCGAAGTTCCGTGTTGCGTTTTTTCCAGGCCATGTTCGTAAGTCCAACTAAATCACCGGTGATCATCTGGCTGCAGGCCCGAATCGAGTGGCTTTGCTTGAGTTGTTCCAAGTCGCGGGCTTGTTTCTCAATCTCGCCATTGATTTGTCTTAAGTACAAATGGCTGGGGTTGCCGGATGATTTCGCAATGTCTTCAGGACTTTTCAACGGAATCGCGAATTCTTGGGTCGCATCAAACTTGAAGTGGAATATTCCTTCGCGTGTTCCAGAGCCGCGATACAGCACTACGCCCAACTTGTGAAGTTCGGGTTGGATGTAAAGCTCTGCTTCTTCGGCGATCATTTTTATGAATTTGTTGTCGTCGTCGTAGTACGTGATGATCGGGCGAATTAGCTTGCGACCTTCAACGCCTTGGACTTCAATCGAGTATCGATTGTCTTTGCCTTGAATGCTGCCTTCGTTCTTGAGTTTGCCGTAAATGATTTTGTCGGTACTTTGGAGTACAACACGTTCGATCCCCCAATGGCTCCAAGCGAAGGACACGTCGTTGACCCATACGGCGAATAGGCTGAGCAGAAACGCGATCGCCAAAGCTGGCAAGACGATCACGGATTTGTGCAAGCCCATCGACTGAATCGCAATCAGTTCATTGTCGGCGGCCAATCGCCCGAACACGACGCAGACGCTCAGGAGACAGGTCGCGGGCATCGCGAACATGAATGACTCAGGGAGAATGTAAGGGATCAGCTGGATCAAGACTTCCGGCCCAATGCCCTCGTCGCTGGCTTTGCGGACGACGCCCACGACCATCATCAATGCCACAAAGGCAAACGACGAGATCAAGAAGAACTTGGTCAGTTCCCAAATGACGTGTCTGATGATGATGTTCGGAAGCAAATTCGTACGCCGTAGAGTGTGCA
>JBLINZ010000201.1:0-10517 GCA_047639375.1 Mariniblastus sp.
CCGCCGGAATGCCGGAAATCTGGCTCTCGATAGATCTGGGAACGCACCCCGCCCGCCTCACGCAGTTTTTGCCTCTGCCAATTTGAATTGGATCGAGTAACATGGTGGGATAAGCGAATTTCCCTTGGATCGGTGGACTTCAATCAATATGGGCAGAACAATTTCAAACGTCCTGAGCGGTCTCTTGTTGGCACTTTGCCTTCCGTCCGTGGCGGCTCTAGCTCAAGACGAATCCAGTATCGCAGCGGCAAGTTTGGCAGCCGCGAAGGAACTGTCAGCCGCGAGCGGACGACCGATTTTCGCAATCGCGGGTCGCAGCACCTGACCTCCGTGTGCAGCTCTCTTGAAACGGTTGAATACGGACCGGGAGATCGCACCCATCGTGGCACAGTTCGTGCCCGTCAAACTTGATATTAGCTCGCCGGAATACCAGCAATGGCGTCGAGACCATCCCGCCCAAGGCAACACGATTCCTAAGCTATTTGTCGTCAGAGCGGATGGCGAAACGCTCTATGGGAAATCGGGATCCTTGACCGGCAATGACCTCCCCCTCATGCTCTCACGTGCCTTGCAAAACTCAGGCCGAATTCTGACCGCTAAAGAAGCCAAGCTACTAACCGACTCGGCCGACGAATTCGAGAAACTCAAACAAACTGGCGAAATGGCGAGGGCGATCAAGACGTTGGGGCGAGTTCGAAAAATCGGCGAGCCCGGTAAGATCGGGAGCTACTCCGCCGTGGCGCTTCGTGTCAATGAACTGGCTTTGGAGACCGCGTATGAGGCCAAGACCCAACTCACACAGCTAGTGATGGACATGGACGGCGACGACACAAAAAAACTAGCTGGAGTGCTTGGGTTCCTGGAGATCAAGCGTGAGCTCGGCGGGCTGCGAATTCTTAAAACAGAATTGGCGACGTTTCAAAAGCAACATACGACAAAGGCCAACAGTCAGCTCATGCGGGAAGCTAAAATTATCGACTTTGCCAAAACCGCCAATTCATCCAGTAAAAAAACTCGGGCGATCGAACGGCTGGAAACGTTGATCCAATCGACGACCATCGAAGCCGTCAAATCAACGGCAACATCGGCACTTGATGAGCTGAAGGCCGAACCGCCAAAAGCTGGTTGAATTGCTCTGGGAGCGTGGAATTGGCTTCCAGCCAGTCGTGTGCTCACAATCCGGTGTGGTTGCCTCTCAACCACCGGCTTCGTTCTGCGATCCTTTCAGGATCGATGGTCGTCTTTCGCTGCTTCGAAAGTACGCTCAACGATTTTATTTCACGCCTGTACAAATAACTTGATGGATCGTGACCGATCAACGCCTGCAACTCGCTTGGTGACTGGATGCGTGAGAGCGGCGATACCTAGTTCGATTGATGGTCTGACGCGTGAGAGCGTTGTGATTTGTGACCGAGACCTTGAATGTTGGTAGTTGACGAGCAAATTGGGTACTTGTACCAGCGAGAAGGAATGTCAATCGACACTCTTTCGACGGAGCGAAAGGCGACCAACTTTCGACGGAGCGAAAGGCGGCCAACTTTTGACTGAGCGAAAGGGGGCCAACTTTCGACGGAGCGAAAGGGGGCATCCCACCCTGGCTTGCATCACTACCGAATCACGGACGCATTGGTTTCCCACCAGATATCATCGTTACCTGAAATATCGATTGGGGCTGAAGCGGTTGGTGAGATGTAGACCAGCTCGTGACGCAAACGCTGCTCCATTTTCTGATCGGTGGTCACTGCCGACAGCTCGTATTCCAATTCTGGATCGTATTCATCGGGATCGATCTGCATGTTGGTCGACGCGTACTCGACGTACTCAACCGGAATGGTTTGATCCGACTCTGGCTCTAACGTACGTTCCACAGCGGGCTCCATTGGCTCCGGCTCTTGAAAGAGCACTCGGGGCGCCACGTAGTCTTGATTGCCTTTGTAAGACACGGGTGTCGCATTCGATTCGACCACGTCGCGGTGATCGGGCAGGATCCGCACATCGGCTCCTAAGGAATGGAACATGTCACGCATGTGATCGTGGCAAGTAAACATCAGGATTTGGTATCCGTTGCGAGCAAAATCACAAAGCAATTCAGCTGCCGCATGGGCACGTTGGCCATCGAAATTCACCAACACATCGTCGAGCACCATTGGAATCACGGCACCTCGCCGTGCGTAAGCACCCACCAACGCCATTCGCAAACTCAGGTAAACCGCTTCTCGAGTTCCTCGACTGAGTTTATCAACCGGGATGGTTTCATCATTTTCGTTGTCAACCAACAGCTCTTCGCCAACGAGTCGAGTCCAAATCCGGGTGTAGCTTCCTTCTGTCAAGCGTTCCAAATAGCCCGAGGCTTCTTTGAGCGTTTCTGGCTGCCGTTTGGATTCGTACGTCTCACGAATCATTTCAAGCATCTGTGTGCTGGCCGCCAAGACCTGCCACTCTTGTTGCAATTGCTCAATCTCAGCATTGATGGCGTTGAGTTCCAAGTGAGCCACATCCAGCCGAGAATCTTCGCCCAGCGTTTTGACTTCCTGCAGAAACTCACCCCGTTGCTGATGCATCCGCGACTGCTGCTCCTTGATGCTTTCGATTTCAGATTGGACTTCTTCCCAGCGTCGCTCGAGTCCCGCGGCACCGTAAGAATCCAGCATCTTTCGCAAGTCGTCTTGAGTGAAATGTTTTCCTAGCGCGGCCAGAATTTGCTCAGTCAAGTTCTCGCGTTTCTTAATGAGCTTTTTGCGTTGGGCATGCTTGGTATCGAAGGCTCGGTAAGTACTCTCTGAATCAGCACCAACCGCGGCCAACATCCGCTGTTTCTGGCCAAGCAATTTGTCTAATTCGCGTTTGGATTTTGCCAATCGCGAACGCAGTGACTTGTACTTCGTCGAAAATTCTTTTCGTGTGTTAACAAATCCCCGTTGCTCGTTGACCGACACGTTGAGCTGCGTCAAGCGCTCAACCAAATCGGTACTGTGGAACGCAACACCGGTATCGCTGAGCATCATGTCGACGCGATTATTGAGAGCGCTCAGTTCCTTGCTTCGCTCAATCTGTTCCGCTTTAAATTGATCCAAGCGAACATGATAGGTTGAAATGCGTTCAGCACGTTGGATGATTTCTTTCAGCTGATGAGGTTGAAGAATTTCTGGTAATCCGGCCGTCCGAAGACTAGCTTTCCATTGCTCATCTGCTTTGGCAACGTCCTTCTCTTGCATCGAAATCCGACGACGGAGGTCTTCTTGAGTCGCCCGAGTGGATTGAACACGGCCTTCGAGTGGGACAAGATCTTCCAATCGCATCAGACGATTTTCAGCATCTTGAAGTTCCAATTCCCATTGTCCGACAACACTGGAAGGTAGCTGGCGTTCGATCTCGTCACGCTCATGCTTGGCTCGTTTGAGCTGCTGGCGAACGATGTCGATTTGGTGACGGAAGTCATCCAATTCGTCCTTGGCCCGCCGCTCCCAGTGATATTTGAATGCAAACGCGATAAATCCAGCGATGGTTCCCATGAAGATAAATAGGATCCCCAGTTCGCGGGTCGCGCTCAGCCAACGTCCATTATTGATCGTGTCGATCAATCCGAATCCAAACAGCACGATTCCCAGGATGAAAACTGCTCCAATGAAGGAGAGTTTATCAACCGGCAAGACTTGCTCGTTGACGACCGCGTCGACATCCCGCTCAAGGTCCATTCGCCCCCGGTTGAGTTTGTCGATCTTTTCTTCGAGCTCAATCCGGCGCCGTAACCGATTGACGTAGCGACCGGTGTCTTCAAGCGATTCCGAAGTGCTCGAATCCGCCAGCGAGGTCCCGAGTCGTTCCTGATGTTGCCCAAGATCAAAATCGATCTTCTCAAGGTCATTCTGAAACTTCGTGAGTCGATCTGTTTGTTCGTTGAGCTTCTTTCCAGTCGATTCCAATGTGACCATGCCCCGGTTGCCCAAATCGAGCACATCCTTGGCTTTGATCTTCAATTGATTACCAAGTCCATCGACCTCACCGACAAGACTGTTTTCGATTCGGTCAATTTCACCGGTCAAGCGAGTCGATTGTCGTTGGAGCGACTCGACCCAAGGCATGTGCTCAGTGATGGCTTCGATTCGAGATTTTTGGGCCCACAGGCTGCGGTTGATTGGCAGCGCCATCGCTTCGGTTTTTACCGATTTGCGCTGCGATTTTATTTGCTCAATCCGCTCTTTTTGTTGAGTGATTCGGGAGTTGAGCAGGTCAAGATTCTTGACGGAGATATCACGTTGTTCGGGCAAGTTCCCGTACGACTTAATCTGCTCGTTGAGCATTTTGCGGGTTTGCCAGCGCTCGGAAATCTGCATGGCGATCTCAATCAGCCGAGATTGACGATCGTTTTCGACGAGTAGTTTTTCGATATCTCCCAATTGGTTGTTGATATCCGTTGCCTCGCCGGCCATTCGAGACCAGCGCTTTGAGCGTTGCTTCAGATCATCAATCTCACGCAATAATTTCTGACGTTTTTCTGAAAGCTCGGCCAAGCGGGCTTCGTGCTTGGGCTCTACCGACCAGATTTCTTCACGTCGCCCCCGAAGGTCTCGCATCACATCGATCAACGAGACACGATCAATCCCGCTGGTCAATTTGTACAACTGTTCAGCGGCTGCGGTGCTGTTGAGCGCTCCGAGTTCCTGGATTTCACGCAATCCGATGGCAAACACGTTGGTGAAAATTGACTCATCGATGTCCGAAAGCAGCGAACTCAAATGGGCGCGGCCGTGGACTGAGCCATCATGACCGTCGGTCACGGCGAGATCGCCGATTGGATCAGAATGCCGATTGGGATCGACGTGCCGCTGGACCTCGAACACACCGGTTGGCGTGGTCATGTCGAGCGAACCACCTGCCAATCCGCCGTAAACCGGTGGCGTGTACTTGTCCAATCGGTCTGACGAAAAGCCAAACATCATGGAGCGTACAAACTGCATCAGCGTCGTTTTTCCGGCTTCGTTGTAGCCACAAAAGACGGTTATCTCGTCCGATAGACTCTCAACTGTGAGGCCTTTCCAGACACCGAACCCGTCTACTTGAAGATCCGTTATTTTCACCGCGCTTCTCCTTATCGCAGTCTGTGATTTGCAGTTCGATGGCGTTGAATCGTTGAATCCGCCTCGAGCGCTCCGCACAGAATGTTGGTTGTCGGTCGAATCATTCGACCGGTCTTATTGGTTCGCTATAAAAATTGGTTAGTCTTCGTCCACTTGGCTATGGGCGAATTCCTTGTGCTTGGCCAAATACTCGACGCCGACCATGGTCGATTTTCTCAGAACCGTGTCACGCTGGCTGTCCAAGACGAGGGCCATTCCCTCAGTGACTTTGTTCTTGACCGTTTGTGGCATGTACTCATGCAGATTTAGCTTGAGCGATTCATCACTTTGATACCGCCCCATTGCCCGCAAGTATTCGCCCAGCAGCGTGTCTTCCTCATACCATTCGATCGGAAGATTCTTGGGAGCCTCAACGTCGAGACTGATCGACCATAAGCCTTTGTCGGAACGGCCAAACTCGTCGCGTAGCCAATCCAGGAGATCGTTTCTCCATTCACGTTTGCGAATGCCTGGATTGAAGTCGCCCTCGGTAGCCAAGAACCAGCGGCATAACACAACTTGGTCCGTCGTGTCGGTCATGATTTTCAAAGCTCGTTCGCCAAGCTCGTTTTTGAGTTCGCTCATCAGAACTTGTTCCGAGATCGCGACTTTTTGTGGCATCCAGCGAACTCGATCCGACTCGACGGTTTGCACACGGAGTTTTCCATTGGAATCAACGCGACAAAATCGGAATCCATGAATTCCCGTCTCCTTCGGCGTCCGCCCCTGTGGAGAGCCGGGATAAACGACGATCGTTCCGGTTTTCTCAAGTTTGGTTGACTTGTGACGTCCACCCAAAGCCCAATAGCGGATGTTTTGAGCGTTTAAAGAAGTTGATTCGAACTCGCCGTGCGTCAACGCGATGTTAAATACTTCGCTATCAGGTGCCGAGAAATCGGCCCCGCTTCGACGCTGTGGATCGAAACCACTGGCCATGATTCGTGCGACTACTTCCCCGTCACGACGGTGGTCCAACTGCTCAACAATCGATGACGAAAATGTAACGACGTTCTCAGGCAGCTCGATAGAACTTGGCCAGCGGTCGGGCTGGTCACATTCACCGGCACACCAATAGACATGGATGTCCTTCTCAGCCAATCGTTCAAATTGAGCCAATAAGAACGAAGCCGCTCGGGCGTTACCCGATTCGAAATCGAATAGGTCGCCAGCGAGTAAGACAAAGTCTACCCGTTCCGCAACGGCAAGATCGAAAATCTTAAGAGCCGCGTCGTAGGGCGAGTTGGCCAATGTTTGGATCAAATGGTTGGGCAACTCCGTCAAGCCACTTATCGAGACGTCGAGGTGAAGATCGGAAGCGTGAATAAATTTGACAGTCTCTGCCATGGAAGGTGCCCTCCTTGCGCCTGGGTTTTGTTGCTGATGGGTGTCAGCGAAACAAAAACAGAAATCAGTTTCTGTTCGAGTAGGTCGTCGCACGAGCAAATTGCGAGTGTGACTTGGGTTGATTTTATCCCATGCCATAACCATTACCTAGATCAATCAGACGTTAAACTTTTGCTGGGGTTTTTCGTTGGAGTCCTTGGCTAGATTGAGCTCAGCAGGGGTTAGAATCAGGTCGAATCAGCTTACTGTTCTGGGAGGGCGGGTAGAAATTGAGAACGGGCGATCGCAGTAGCACTTGATTTTGGCCGTTGTCGACATGTCCAATCGCAGTCAATTGCTGTATTCCATGTGTTAATGTCTCAATAGACAGCCATTTTCAGTTGGAATGCTGGAAAACACCTATTCCGAGCCCCTCGTTCGCTTTTCGGCAAAAAGTGATAGCATTTAATCAAGCCAGAATTTTCCCTTTAAAGACAATGATGCCAAATCAAGCCCCTAAAAACACCGAAGAGTCACCAGCCATCACGCCTGCAGCGGGCGACTCAACTCCAACGGCGGCTGTGACTTCCGATCCAAATTCGCACGCTGACCAGGAAAATGGGGCATTTATTTTCGTGATCTGCCAAAACGGTGCAGAATCAGCCACCAAGCTTGAGATCATGAAGAACCATGATAATCTCAAACTGGCATTCTCACGTCCGGGCTTTATTACGTTCAAGACAGACCCGGCAGATCCGTTGCCTCAGCGATTTACACTCAAATCAATCTTGGCCCGAACATACGGTTGGTCGCTGGGGAAAATCAGTGGCGATGAAGCCAGTGCTTTGGTCAACGAGGTTTCCAAGTCTGAGAAATTTGCCGAAGCCAAACATGTGCACGTCTGGCAACGGGATCCCGTGATCCCTGGTCGGAACGGATTCGAACCCGGCGTCTCAGTGCTTTCCCGAGAGGTCGGCGGCTTGTTTGAGCAAACTCCGATCGCGCAAGACAAGAAAATAATTGCCAATCGAGAAACCAAACCCGACGAATTGATTTTCGATGTCGTGATGGTTGAACCGACCGAATGGTGGTACGGCTATCACGTTGCCAATACGGTGGCCGGTCGTTGGCCAGGCGGCGTTCCCAATTTCAATACATCGATTGAAACCTTTAGTCGAGCTTATTTCAAACTCAAAGAAGCCATTAAGTGGTCTGGGATCACGATTTCTCCAGGTGACGTTTGTGCGGAAATCGGAAGCGCTCCCGGAGGCGCCTGTCAGTTGTTGTTGGAAATGGGCGCTCAAGTGATTGGGATCGATCCAGCCGAGATGGAGCCGGAGATTCTTGAGCACGAAAGCTTCACGCACATCCGACGGCGTGGCAACGAAGCTAAGAAACGCGACTTCCGCGAGGTGCGATGGCTCATGGCCGACTTGAACATGGACCCGATGTACACGCTAGAAAACGTGGCAGAGATCGTTGGCCATGACGCCGTCGATGTTCGCGGTTTGGTTTTGACGTTGAAGCTCTCGGATTGGAAAATGGTTTCAGGCATTCCAAAACTTATTGCGGAAACTAAAAAGCTGGGCTTTCAGGTCGTCAAGGCTCGGCAGCTCGCGTTCAACCGCCAAGAGTTTTGCTTGGTGGCCGTCAAAGACAAATTTGTGCTGCGGGCCGGGAAACTAAGTCGCGGCTCTCGGTCAAAGAGCTAAATACGGCCTCGGATCCGATAGCGCGCAAAACGATTTTGAAAAACTCCACTTGTCGGTGAACCTAACGATAGAAACTGTTTCTATCTAGCCGGTGAGAGTGACACTGTTCACGATCCTTCCATATGGTTTGGAAGCCAGGCACGGGAAGTGCCTTCTATGTGGTCCGCCCGGGACTGACTGCAACACCAAGTTTCGCATTTCTGAATGCCTACCGAGTACTCGAGCACCTTTCGCTCGAGCTGATCGGAGGACCGCCATCCTCATCGATGTCCAGCGGCGGCAGGCCTTCGTTGTTGACCCGAGTTGCAAACCATGGCCGTGCTGCGCACCTGTTTTCGAACGCCACCGAAGTCATAGTTAGCCGCTCATGGAACGTGATGGGGTCACAGGTAAATGCATTTATTATTGCCCACGTCGAAGCCAATCTGTTTTGAGCTTTGGTGAAGGCAAACTCCAGCACGAAAAAGGATCTATCATGGCATTGCTGTATGGCATGTTTTGCGGCTGGATCGTGGTTCTTCGCAAACTTGCATTGCGGAAGCACAACCGGCTTAAGAAAAACTACGAAACCGCTGAAAAGGCTTTCCGCCACGTCGAGCGCGATTGCAAGAACGATGAAGTCGCTGTCGGACGACCGGGCGCCTATTCAGCACAATTGAAACTGATGAAGCGGTACGAGGCGGTTGATTTTGCCAAAACCCGTTGGATTGCGGCGAAGCGCAAGCTTGGCAAGCGTGAGCGAATCGAGGGCAAAGTCAAGAGCCTCAAGGGTCGCAAGATTCCTTACACATTCGGCTTGCTTGACATGGCCGTGATCGTCAAAGGCGTCGACGCGTTTCGAGAAGCGGCGCGTCTGAACCTTGGATTCGTATCCGAATACGTCCAGTCGTTCTTCTAACTTGTTAATCTTAATGAACGTCGTGAATAGAAACGCAGGGCACCCCGAATTCCGGGGTGCCTTTTTCGAAAAATGCAGGAAGGGCTCCTTGGCCTCTCAACTCATCGACAAAATCACGTTCGCATAGGTATTCAAACCAACGTCTGTCATTTGAGGTGCATGCACGCGAAATTATGAACCGCATACTCCGATGGTCCTTATCCGACCATAGCCGATTTGATTGCGGCGATTCGCGAACAGACTCCGCCTGAACATTACGGTTTACTTGCAGATCTTTTCGAACACATCACGTTATTCGAAAACGAAACGATCGCATCGGAATACAAAAAGACTGATGAAGACAATTACGAAGTCACCGTCGAGGTCAATTTCAAAAAACTTCATGCTGAATCCGAAGGACGAGAATCCGAAGTCAGGTTTGAGGATTGGATTGAGATTGGCGCGTTTTCCAAACCATCCAGCTCCAATGGATTCGGCAAAACGCTCTACCGAAAGCGATTTTTGGTAACCGAATCCAATCGTAAGTTCACCTTTACCGTGAACGAAAAACCAGCGCTCGCCGGTGTCGATCCATTCTCGTTACTGATCGATCGAAACACGGCGAATAACCTGAAAAAGCCAACGCTGTTAGTTGAGTAAGGAGGACAATCAAATGGTGATTTTCGCAGTGGTGATTCGACCGACCGATCGGCGTCTAAACTCAATCACCTCCTGACTGTTGTCCCTACCGGCTCATGCTATGATGTTCGAATAACGGACTTCTCCAAGCGTGAACCATGAAACTTCTCATCGTCGGTGGCGAATCGGACCCCAACACTCAGCGAATCGTCGACCAAGCCCATCTGCGTGACTTAGATTATTTCTTCTGGGACACCGACCATCCCGATTGCTTGAATATCGCTTGGGATTTCAACCAGCCCGACCTCGATCTGGGCGAAAACCGCTTGAGGCCGTCGGCGATTTTCATGCGTTGGAACGTATTTGGCGGAAACGCCGACCACAACCTTGCCGCCTTCGAAACGATCCAGGCCTACACATTCGCTTGGCCTGAGACGCGGATTCTCAATCGTAGAACGATAACTGACATTAACAATAAGTCGTTCAATCTGCGCTTGGCAATTCAATCAGGATTCCAGATTCCCAACACGTTGGTGATGAGCAATCTCTCTCCCTTGGTGACGATTCCCAACCCTGAATCGCAGGTGGCGAAGCCACTCAACGGCGGTGCCCATACGGTATCCGTCGCCGATTTAGCTGCGGATCAAAACCGATTGACAAGCCAACCACCGCAGTTCATTCAAGAAAAACTAGTGGGCGAAAACTTACGATTATTTTCAGTTGGTGGTCAGCTTTCTTGTTTCCATCTCGTGACCAGCGAGTTGGACTATCGTGAAGACGCCAACGTGGGTGTGGTGCAAGTCGAAGTTCCTCCAGAACTAGTCGAGCCGACTCAACGAATCGTCTCGA
>JBLINZ010000202.1:0-10498 GCA_047639375.1 Mariniblastus sp.
AGCCAACGTGATCGTTATTCACCGTGTCAATTTTCTAAAACAATACAGATGCTTGTCTCCTCGCAAATAGATCGCTTCACCCACGATGGCGGGCGAAGCATGAAATGACTCATCAAGTTCGTTGACGGCCAAGACTTTCAGTTCGGGGCCGCGTTGGACCACTACCGTTTTGCCTTCTTCGCTCAAGAGGTAGATTCGATCGGCCGCACCAACGGGAGACGCACTGAAATTGAGAGCCCCCGGCAAGCGTTGCTTAAAATAGTGAGGCTTGCCATCCGTTGCATTGAGACACGAAAAGAAACTTCGGTCTTCCAGTAAATATATTTCGTCACCCCAGAGCATCGGGCTGGGCACATAGGGCGTGCCGCGACGAAGTTTCCAAATGACGTGTTCGCTGTCTGTCAGATCGCCACGCTGTCCCAATTTGATGGCTTGGAGTACGTCTTGCTGCCAGCCGCTGGCGGTGAACGCCATGCCGTGGCCAATCGCTGGCATCGGGACGGCGCCCGCGGTGTGCCCGCCGCATTCCCAGAGTAGTTCACCGGTGGGCAAGTCGTACGATCGGGCTTTCACTCCGTTGATGATCACTTGGTCTCGACCGTCGTGCGTGAAGATTCGTGGGGTGTTCCAATTCGAAGGCTCGTCGCGATCCTGTCTCCAGATCTCGTTGCCGGTAGTTTTGTCGATGGCGACGACGAACGATTGAGATTCTTGATCGACGACGATGACCAGCTTGTTTTCGAAAAGTGCTGGTGAGCTGCCTTCGCCCAGCCCGGCTTCCAAGGCCTGTGGCTGGAAGTCTTTTTTCCACACGAGCCGCCCCTCGAAGTCGTAACAATAGAGGCCGTAGGATCCAAAGTAGGCGTAAACGTGTTTGCCATCGGTGACCGATGACTGGGCCGCGAAGGCGCCTTTGTGGTGATGGCCTTGATGCGGCATCGCATCGAGAACTTTCCGAGTCCACAACGGTTTGCCGGACGCACGATCGAGGCAAACGATCGCAAATCGCTGCGGCGTCCAAGTCCCGATCGACTCGCCCGGATTCTGTTTCATGTTCGGCGTCCCCGGAGGCACGACGTCAGGAATCGGCATCTCCATGTCGAGCGGAATTGCGGTTTGGAGGAAAATCCGGTCGCCCCATACGATCGGTGTTCCGTGCCCGCTGCCCGGGATCGGCGTTTTCCAAGCCAGGTTTTCCGTCTCACTCCACTTCACAGGCGGGTTGGCTTCCGAAGCGACGCCGTTCCATGTCGGCCCACGCCACTGTGGCCACACCGGAGTCGATTCACGAGTGGTGTCTTGAGCGGCCAGCTGGGTGGCAAACATTGCCAGCAGTAAAGCTCCGATCCATTTGTTCTTCATTTTCATGGTCTGTTGCATGTAGTTATCTAAATCGCAAATGCGATTTGCGGATAAAGGGTCGTTGAGTTTGTGAGCCTGTGGACCGTATGGCACCGGGTATTCGTAAGGGGCCCGGCCGCTTACGCGTCACGGCTCACTAGCTGTTTATTTCTAATGCAGAAATCATAGCCCAAATCGCAAACGAGTTGCCTGATTCTCGCCTTGGCCGTGGGCGTTCGGAAAGCTAGGTCTTCGTCGGTTCCTAGGGGGCCTATTTCGAAACGTCGTCCGTTGCTGCTGCGGCGAATCCCTGACCGATTCGGGCCATGATTTTTGCCGAGCCAAGGTAGTGGAACTCGAGATTGGAAACGCCTTTCTTGAGGACGTTACGTTCGTGGGCGGTGAATTCTTCCGAGAGAAGTTTCTCTCGCAAGGCGTTGGCGTCTTCGCGGCTGGCTTTTTCTTTGGCTTGCAGCGATTTCAGTTTCTGTTTGACTTTCGCCTCACGAGCCCTCAGTTCAAGCAGTTCTCGATCCCAGTAATTCTCCGTGAGAACATTCACGACGTTTCCTTTGAATTCAGGCATCTCGGCCGGAGCCGCCATTGCGGATCGGAAATTTTGGTGGACTTTTTGGTAGCGTTGCTGGTCAGGCAAGTATTCGTTGACAGGCCCGCCGGCGCCCATGACTCCAGTCACGAACCGTGAATTCGGCGCGGCAAGGTCTTGGCGAATGTCGCGAATGAAATGTGTTAGAGCTTCGCTGTATTCGTCGTATCCACCCCGTTGATCGCGAGTTGGGTAGACGCCTGAATCAACCATGTCATTCCAGCCTTGGAACCACACGATGCCTGCGATTTCGTATCCTTGGTTGGGAGCGTATTGCGGGTAGACTTGCTTGATATTCGCCAGCACTTTTTTCACATGGGCGACCGATAGTCGGTAGTAGTGCCCCGTCGCTTGTTCTTTGGCCGCTTTGATTTCAGCCAAGTTTTTGTTTTGCTTTTTGAACTGCTCGAGTTGTTTCTCGTTGAATTCATAGGGCCCGGCACTCGGCGGCCGGAAATCGGTGTGGAGGCTTTTGCCGCCCCAAGCGGTTTTGATGATCAGAATCGGTTCGTCCAACGCTTTTTGGGCGAAGATTCCGAACGTCAGTTCTGGGCCGATTTTGTTTTCATCGGCTCCGTACCCGACGGTCAGTTGGCCTTGTTTCTCGCCCGCGTTCGATAAGTACGATATCCAGACGTCTTTGTGGATTCGGGGTTTGCCGTCGTCGGTTTGGATTTCGTGCAGTAACGGCGCTGTCCGCGGATCCATGCCAATGTGTTCCAGGGTCCGCACATGGGCTTGGCCTTGCATGTTGGATTGACCAACGAGCACGAACACTTTCAGCGGCTTTTGCGCCAAAGTCGCACCTTGGATTCCAAGCCCCAATACAAGGGCGGTGATGAGCAGTCGAAGTTTCATGTCGATAGTCCGGCGTTCTAGACGTGGCCAACTAGGTTGGATTGTGAGCCATTCAGTTTACCCGAACCTCAGACTGGAAACGCAGCGATTGGTGCTAAGAATCCAAAAGAATTCGTTCACTCACAAAAGCAAAAAACGCCCGTGACAATTTGCATCATCACAGGCGTTCCAGTTGGCTCTAACGGAAACCGGCTCGACTGACTCCGCCTCACGGGAGATCCAGAAGGCGACTATCTCACGCGCCTACGCGTCAGGCTACCATGTCTCTGGTCTCGCGAATCGAATTTTGGCCCCGGGCGAAAGGGGCAATCGCCGATGTCTGGAGGCTCTGGATTCGGGGCGAAATTCTCGAATTGCTCTCCTTACTGGACTTCTCCATTCCAAGTAATGCCACGGCTGAATTGGAAGGCTTGTTTTTCGTCGAGTTCGAACTGCTGGCAGCCTTTGGCGCTGATTTTGAACTCAGTTTGGCCACCGGATTCTTGCCAGTTTCCTTGAAGTACGTACACGTTTCCGGCTGTGATTCCAACGTCATCCCCATTGCTGTTGAGGATTGGTGTGTGGATTGCTGGTAGTTCTTTCTGTCTGCCGCGGGCGTGCTTTTGGAGTGTGTTGAGATGGCTGGCTTGGCGGGCGAGTGTATTCAGACGATCGGTGTTGTCGACCGTCTTTCCTTTGATGGGAACACTCAGCTGAAAGTCACTCGACGCTTCGTAGAAATTCCACGTCGTTTTGTAGACTCTTCCTTCGCTGATTCTTACCTCCATCGCGATGATCGAGCCAGTCTTAACCTTGATTTTGGAAGATTGAGTGGCCGCCCAAGCGATTCCTCGACTGTACTGAAACGACTGTTCTTCGGTAGGTTCATAGCGTTGGCAACCGTATTCGGGGATGACGTATTTCGTCTCATTGCCATTCGTTTGCATTTTTCCCTTGAAAACGTAGACCGCGCCGGCCGTCATGCCAATGTCTTGGCCATCGAAATCCAGTGTCTTGGCATTCATTTTGTGGATCTCCATTTTATTACCCGGCGAGGATTTTGGGACTGTATTGAGCTCGGTAGCCGAGACTGAGAATTCCTTAAGTAAATTCGCGTCTCGCACGGTGAAAGACTCGCCATAGACGGCCATTTGAAAACCGTCTGCGACCTCATACAAATTGTAAACTGTCTGAGGCTGCTCGCCTGCCGGTGCAATCTTTGATTCCACGACCAGCATGGTGCCGGCTTCAATTCCGATTTTCTGGGCTTGGGTTTGTGAAATGGGGGCCAGCAACAGGATGGCCAGCAACGCACTGGCAAGTAGCGTTTGATTGAATGTTTTCGTTCGCATTGATTCGCCTTGAGGTATCTAGTTCACGGCCAGAACGAAATTACTCCGGCTGATATAGTGTTAATACACAAGCAGACGAACACCGTGCCATTTTTTTGCTTTTTTGTCAGAAACCAGTCTATCCGTGGCGAAATGCCTGCGAGTCGCACTCAAGGCCATGAGTTTGCGATGGATCGTTTGTGCGCGGTAGCAGAAAATTGCTAAATTGATTGATTCAGCAGCCTATTCGAAAATTTAAGAGAATTCAGCATGAGACAAGTCACCGTTTTGCTTGCATTGATCCTTGTCACGATGACAAGCTTGCTCGGTTCGGCTGTTGCCGACGATCGCCCCAATATCTTATTCATCTTTTCGGACGACCACGCCGTCAACGCCATCTCTGCTTACGAGGGGCCGTTGGCCGGTGTTGCTCCGACCCCGAATATTGACCGATTGGCACGCGAAGGAGCGTTGTTTCAAAATTCTTTTTGTGCGAATTCGATTTGCGGACCGTCCCGGGCATGCATTTTGACTGGCAAGCATAGTCACAAAAATGGATTCATGAGGAATACCAGCCAGGGGTTCGATCAGTCTCAATGGACGGTCGCCAAATCACTTCACGGCGCCGGTTATCAAACGGCCGTGATTGGCAAGTGGCATCTGAAATCGAATCCCGTCGCCTTTGATTACTGGGAAATTTTTCCGGGGCAAGGCAACTACTACAATCCAGTTTTCAAGCAGATGGATGGATCGTCAAAGAAGTTTGAAGGCTATGCCACCGACTTGACGACGGATAAATCGATTCATTGGTTGGAGGGTCGCGACAAGGACAAGCCATTTTTCTTGATGTGTCAACACAAAGCTCCTCATCGAACGTTCGCTCCGGCGTTACGGCATCTGGGGACACTCGACGGTGTCGAGATTCCTGAGCCCGACAGCTTGTTTGATGACTACGCCAACCGCAGTTCCACGTTGGCAACCAACGAAATGGAAGTCGATCGTCATTTGACGTGGGCTTATGACCTGAAAGTTCGCGACGATGAATTGAGTGGCGCCAAATTACCGTCGTTTCGAAACTATGGGACTCCCGAATACAAACGCATGACGGACGCCCAGCAAAAGCAATGGGACCAGCATTTTGCTCCCAAGAATGAGCTGTTCATTGAAGATTACAAAGCTGGCAAGCTTGATGAAAAGCAGTTGGTGCAATGGAAATATCAACGTTACATCCGCAACTACCTTGAGACCGTCAAGGCAGTTGATGAAAGCGTAGGCCGGTTGTTGAAGTATCTTGATGACAACGAATTGGCAGAGAACACGATCGTGATCTATTCATCGGATCAAGGCTTTTATCTGGGCGAGCATGGTTGGTTCGACAAGCGTTGGATGTTTGAAGAGTCGTTCAAGATGCCGTTCGTGATTCGCTGGCCTGGTAAAGTTCAGCCGGGTGCCAGGCCGAAAGCTTTGATTCAGAACATCGACTACGCCCCCACTTTTTTGGAAATGGTGGGAGAAAAAATTCCAGCTGACGTGCAAGGGAAATCGTTGTTGCCGATTTTCGCCGACAGTTCAAAGAAGGTTCGTGAGTCACTTTACTACGCTTATTATGAACTTGGCGAGCACGCGGTGCCCCAGCATTTTGGGGTTCGAACGGAAACTCACAAGCTGTTCTACTTACCTCAATCGGATGAGTGGCAGATGTTCGATCTTGTCCGTGACCCTGGCGAAATGGTCAATTTCTATGACCATCCTGATTATGTGGATACTCAATCGAAACTGAAGAACGAATACTATCGATTGCGGAAGTTGTTCGACGCACCTGACTACGAGAAATTGGAAAAGTGAATGTCGAGGTGGATCGAAGAGGGCTCTGTCAGCGATTCAATTCAACGCATCGATTTTTGCTTTGACTGTGCGTCGATCCAACTTGAGGATCTCGGCTGCTTTTTCGTAGCTATGGGTTTGTGAATAGGCCAGTTGGCAGTAGTGGCCGAGTAGCTGATCGGCGGTCAGGCTCAAGTCATTCATGGAGTCGATCCATGTTGGGTTGGCGTTTGAATTTGTGTTTGACTGGGGCAAGTAATCGTTGTGGATCATGATGTTTCGCACGCATTGTTCTAGTTCGCGCATGTTTCCAGGCCAGCGATAATGGGGCGGCATTTTCTCGCGAGACCATTGGACGACGTCAGCGGTCAGTTCGGCTCCGTCGCCGGGGGCAATCCGGCTGGCAATCAATTCAACAAGAAACTCTAGCTCTTGTGGGTCGTTTTCGATTTGTTCTATCAGGGCCGGCGTCTCGATGATGTCGGAACATAGTCGATAGTAAAAATCTTCGCGGAAGTTTCCGTTTTCAATTTCAGTCATCAGGTTGCGATTGGTGGCTGAGATGATCTTGCCGGAAAACTTTCGTAGTTTGGTATCGCCAATCCGCTGGAACTGTTTGCTTTGTAGGAGTCTGAGAAGTTTGACTTGGATCGCCAAATCCAATTCACCAATTTCATCGAGAAATACGCATCCCTGTGAGCCGACCGATTCGAGGTAGCCAATTCGGTGATCGGTTGCGCCGGTGAATGAGCCTTTCTCGTGGCCGAACAGCTCGGACTCAATCAAAGTAGGTGAGAATGCGGAAAGATTGACGGCCACGAACCGATTATCTTCAGCCCCCGCAAACTTTTTGGTCCGGACATTGAACTCTCGATATTGCGATAGCCCAACTGCACGGGCGACTAGCTCTTTGCCGGTGCCGCTCGGGCCTGTAATGAGCGTGGTGACTTCGTGCATTCTTTCATAGAGTGAGCGTCGGTAACGACGCAGATCGTGGGTGAAAATCGACTGCCAGATCCTGGCTCGAAGCTTGGCGATGGACCACGATCTTCCCAGCACGCAATGGAAAATGTTGAAGAACGCGTCCTGCAGTTGACTGAGGTAGCTGAACACGTGGACTTTACGTTCGCAGCTTGGGGCTCGGCGGCCATCGATTTTCATCCAGTAGTCGAAACAGGTGCTGAACTCATTCCAAATGGCGGTGATTGTTTCTCGGTCGTTAGGCCGGCCCGGTCCGTAAGAAATGGTGGCGTAGTAGATGACGTAGTGCGCGAGGTCGTCGTAAAGTTCGAACTCAGCATCGGTAACGGCTTGACCGTCTGCGATTCGTGATCGCAACTTCTCGGTGAGGTCTTTTACCCGTTGGCTCAAGAGAATCACATTGGGACGATCGGCTTCATCGACCAGCGACCAGCTCCAAAATGGAAGCGTCTCGTCGTCGAAGTCGTTTCCGAGGGCTTCGCGTTCAAGTTCAACTCGTTCGTTGAGAAACGGATTTGAGAATGACATCTTGGAAACGGATTCGGCGAACGTTCGCTCGGAATTCTTAAAGAGTGCCATGGTGGTGTCTCTGGAGGAGATGAACATCGTGCTCATATAGTGTACATGCGGTGTACGTTTGGTGCTGGCGTGTTTTCGGAGGTGCTTTCGTATTCCGGCGCTAAATCGTAATCATGTTCGGTTAAAACCAGGTTTTGGTGGATTTCTCCGAGTTTGGCATTTGGTTTGCGAAAGGGTTCTTACGGCAACATTGCCAGTTGAATAAATGACGGCCCTCAGTCTCGGGCCCCAGCCTCGGAGATCCATATGTCTACGACCTCACTCAATTCTCGGCCTCGAAGTTTTATCCGATTCGACCATTGGAAAGGCAAGCTGGTGGTGGCGATCGCTCTTTTTCACGTGGCCTTGATCGGTGCGTGCTGCTCGATTGCAGCCGCCGGCGGCTCGTCGGGGCTGTTGATCGCGGATGGTGGTTTCGGCGGCGTGCTCAAGATCAAGGAGCAAGACGTCAAGGTGACCATCAACAATGGAATTGCAGTAACTGAAATCAATCAGATTTTCGTCAACACGGAAAATCGAATCGTGGAAGCCTTGTACACGTTTCCGGTTCCTAGCGGCGGCAGCGTTAGCAACTTTAGCATGATCATCAATGGCAAGGAGATGATTGGCGAAGTCGTCGAAAAAGAACGAGCTCGTCAGATCTATCAAAGCTACAAATCGAAGCGAATCGATCCTGGCTTGCTAGAGCAAGTCGACTACAAGCGATTCGAGATGCGAGTCTTCCCGATCGCTGCCGGGGCGGAGCAACATATCAAGGTGACCTATTATCAGCAATTGGATTTCGATCATGATTGGGCAACGTACGTTTACCCATTGGCGACCTCGACTAAGGGCGCTGACGATCGAACCACCGGCAAGTTTGCTTTGACGGTTGATATCAACAGTGAGATTCCGATCACGGACTTAAAAAGCCCATCGCATGGCGGTGAGTTTGTAATTGCTAAGCACAACGCCAAATACGCTCGAGCGAGCATGGAGACAACGGCGGGTGACCTTAGCCGTGACGTTGTGATTTCGTTTCAAACCAAGCGGCCTCGGACGGGGTTGGACATGATCGCATCCAAACAAGATCGGGAGGACGGGTTCTTTTTGTTAACGCTAACAGCCGGTGAGGAATTGGCAGCCGCGGCTGGAGGGATGGACTACGTGTTTGTGTTGGACATTTCTGGAAGCATGAAGAACAAAGGGAAACTGGGATTGTCGACCAACGCTGCGGGCGCATTTATCTCATCGTTGGGAACTGACGATCGATGTGAAGTAATGTCGTTCAACAATGTGCCGAATTTTGGGTTTGAAGAGTTACGGTCGGTCGACGACGAAACCAAAGCAGCGGCCAGCGAGTTTCTGAAGTCTCAGCGAGCCCGTGGTGGAACGGCGCTTCGCCCAGCCGTCAATGCGGCGTTGCGGTACAAGGACCCCGATCGTGGTTTGAATGTTGTGATTCTGTCTGATGGAATGACGGATCAAGCCGAGCAAAAAGAGCTCTTGAGTGCGATCAAGGCTTCTCCTGAAGGCACTCGGATCTTCTGCGTCGGCGTGGGTAACGAAGTCAATCGGCCCTTGTTAAAACAGCTGGCAGAAGAGGCCGGCGGGTTGGCTGCTTTCATTTCTCAAGGCGATGATTTTGAACGCCAAGCCGAATCGTTTCGACGCAAGCTCGTGCATCCGGTCGCCACCGAGTTGTCCATTGCCTTTGATGGCGTCGAGGTCTATGACGTTCTTCCCGGAGCGTTGCCTAACTTGTTTCATGGCTCTCCTGTTCGGATGATTGGTCGTTACAAAAACTCTGGTAACGGCACCGTGACGATTCGCGGTAACGTGCAAGGGCGTCCGTTTGAGCAAAACGTAAAAATGGAATTTCCTGAGCTGGATCAGGATAATCCACAGATTGAACGGATGTGGGCCTACGCCAACGTGCAAACGTTGATGAATGAAGTTCGACGGTCTGGAGAGACCCCTGCGTTGAAGGAATCGATTGTCCAGTTGTGTGAGGGGTATTCAATCGTCAGCCAATACGCTTCGTTTATCGTGTTGGAGAATGACCGTGAGTACCGCCGTTGGAAAATCGAACGGCGCAATGCGACTCGGATTCAGCGAGACCGTCAGGCTCGACAAAGAGTCCAAGAGCAATTGAAGCAGATGCGTGATTCTTCGTTGGCCAGCCTCGGCCCGCAAGCGAAAGACGGCAAGCAGGCTAGTTCGGACAAGGGAGTCAATTCCTCCCGCAGCCGTCGTCGTATTGATGATGGGACTCAGCCGATTTCGACGCAGCCGGTCAGCACCCAAAACCGAGATCTCGATCTTGGTTCGGCAGCCCCGCAGTCCACTCGTCGCGGAAATAGTGGCGGCGGTGGTGGAGCGATTGATCCCATCACGGCTTCGATTTGCCTCGGGTTGGGAGCTGCCGCTGCGGCTCGACGCCGCAAGAAATTGAAGCTTGTGAAATCGTCGGGTTGAATGTGAAGGATTGTTGAGCCACCGAGCATCACAACGCTCGGTGGCTTGCTTGTCTTAATCTGGTTTCTCTTGAACTGTCAGATTTGAGTTCCCTGCTTCAGATGTTTATATAGTCAAAGATTGAGATCACAATGAGCCAATTCCTCAAGACTCTATCATCGTGGCCCATCACCTGGGGAATCACGGTCGCAACGTTGGCATTGTTTGGCCTTGAATTTGTGTTCCCGGCTTGTGGAGCGATGTTGGAATTTGACACGACGACGTCTTGGGTTTCCCAGATCGTGAATTTGTTGACGTGTCATTGGATGCATTGGACAGGCGAGCATTTGTTTTGGGATCTCGGGATGTTTGTGTTGTTGTGTGGGTTGTGTGAGAAAATCAATCGACGCAGGTTGGCGATGACTTTGTTGACAGCTTCGATTGCCATTCCAATTGCCGTGGGGATGTGGCACCCGGAAGTGGTGAGCTACCGTGGATTAAGTGGGTTAGATACGGCGCTGTTTGGAATGGCTGTCGTTTCCTTCGGGCTGGCGAAAATGAG
>JBLINZ010000203.1:0-10438 GCA_047639375.1 Mariniblastus sp.
CCTTGCGACTTTGCCGAATTCAGCGTTTTCGAACGGCTGTTTAATGAAGTCTAATCGTGACTCAAGTTGTTCCGCTTCGTCCCAAATCTCGTTTGGCATTTCTCCACCAGAAACGCTGGCCAAAAACTGGACCTCTTTCCACTCATCGACTTTGTAAGTCGCTCGGACGAAGTGCAATCGGCCGCGTCCAAATAGGGCGGGGCGATAAACGAGTCGGTCTTCTGCGGAGACGTATTCGTTGGGTTCGACAAACAACTGCTGGACCGAATCCGGAATCATTTTTTGGTGATCGGCGGAAGGCTCGATTGGGGCAGTCAGTGCGGCGCCTGGCCGCGGGCGTCGCGTGGATGCCGCCGCGATCGCTTGAGAGTCGTAATTCGGATCCGATTGAACCAGTTCTCGGATCTGATTTTTTGTCAGTGGGCCACGTAGGTATGACATCGCCCAGCGAGTTTCGAATACGATCGGGCGATCGTCATGAACGTTGTTCATCAAGAAGACGCGGCTCCCGAGCCTTGCCAGGATTTGCTCGATTTCGCCGCGGTTGAATTTGGCTCCGGCTTGGTTGGAAGCCCCTTCGAGTCCTTCAAGCACTCGGGCCTTGTCTCGTTCGGCTTGCAGCCGGCCCAGGAACCAGGTCCCCGCGTTGGAGAGGCCTTTGTAATCAAGGTCCACCGGGTTCTGGGTCGCGAGTACGCAGCCAAGCCCGTACGCGCGGGCTTGCTTGAGCAAGGTCAGCATCGGCTGTTTAGACGGAGGGTTTTTGGTGGGTGGGAAGTAGCCGAATACTTCGTCCATGTAAAGCAGTGCTCGCAGGCTCGACGTGCCGGCTTGCGAACGCATCCAATTGATCATCTCATTGAGAATGATCGTCACGAAAAACATCCGCTCTTTTTCGGAGAGGTGTGCGATTGAAATGATCGAGATACAAGGCTTGCCGGACTTGTTGTGAAGCATCGACTTGATCTCGATCGGCTCGCCTTGAAGCCAGCTCGCGAACGAGGGCGAGGCTAGAAGGTTGTTGATCGTCATCGCCAGGGAATGGCGGTCTTTTTTCGAGTAGAAATCTTCGACCTCCATGATGCCCACTCGCTCAAACGGTGGTTTGAGGATCTGGGCAATGAGTTTGCCAAGATCTAGATCGATGCCTTTCCGCCAATTGAACTCTAGGATTTTGGAAATCAAAATGTGTTCTTGGGAATTGATCGGGTCGGCGTCGATGCCCATCAACGCTAGAAGCCCGGACGTGGCGGAGCTGATCCGATCGTGCAGCACGTCCATGTCGTTCATGACTTCGGCGCCCGGCGCCGAGAACGATTTAAGAATCGTCAACGGGCGGCCTGAGCTACTTCCAGGTGTGTAGATTCGCATTTCGACTTTGTCGCGCATTTTCCGAATGCGTTCGCCGGTTTGGTCCCAATCGGCCAAGCCCGCTTTCCATTTTTCGGCTTCGTTGGTCGCGTAGTCATCAGGCGTGATGTTTTTCCGAGCCGCTTGGCCTTCGTCAACCCAAGGACGGAAATCCGCTGGCGATAAGTCTGGAAACGTCAGCAAGAGGTTGGCGATGTCGCCTTTCGGGTCGATCACGATTGCCGGGATATTGTCCATTGCGGCTTCTTCAAGCAGGTCAATACACAATCCGGTTTTTCCACTGCCGGTCATTCCGACGACGACGGCATGAGTCGTTAGATCCCGGGAATCGTACAGCAATTTATTGTTCGTGCGCTCTTTGGTTTCAAGGTCGAACTCTTTGCCCAAATAAAACTGGCCGAGTTTCTCATATTCGTTGTTGAGCATCGAATGGATTCCACAGGCGGGGCGTTGTTGAAGAGCAATTCGCTCAGTTGCAAAGTGATCTGTCGCGAACCGTCTAGTATCGCAACCTCTTGAGGAATTTCCAACCCGTAGGCGCGTGTTGATTTAACGTGGTGGTGGCAGCGACTTAGAAAACTCGACGAAGTTAAGGTCGGTTGATTTATTGCTGGATGCGTAGCAATCTTGGCAACCCGACGAAAGTCAGGGCGAGTTGATTCAGTCGCCGGTTTGGCGGTAGCCTGAATTCGCCAGCAAGTCAGAGCCCTCGTTGGTGGTTTGCCGTCGAGGGGCAATCGCCCACGCCTACAAACGCTCTGCGTTTGAAGCTGTTGCCTGCGGGCCAATCGTTAAACGATCTATCGTCTTGCATTTTTAATCTACAAATCCTTTCGCGGCGGGTTACCAATTCTCGCTTCGTGAGATTGAAAACAATTGAATGCGAGCCTCGGAGCGAAAAGCGACTATCGGCTTGCTTACGCGTCAATTCTCAAACTCGATGAGGAGGCGCGAGCAGAGTCGTTGCCCCTCAAAGACAAACGTGCCTTGAGATCGTATGATTCGAGGTAAGTAATCCGGACTCCTTTTTCAAGCAATGACTATGAAGACGTTAATCAAGAACGCGACTGTGATATTGCCATCTGGCGCTACCGAAACCTCTGTTTTGATCGACGGCTCAAAAATCGTCGCGATTGATGTGGCGGTTCAAACCGAGGCGGAACAAACTGTCGACGCAACGGGGTTACATCTTTTGCCCGGCGTGATTGATGACCAGGTGCATTTTCGTGAGCCGGGTTTGACCGAGAAGGAAGATTTGGCCCACGCCTCGCGAGCCTGTGCCAAGGGCGGCGTGACGAGTTTTCTTGAGATGCCTAACACCGTTCCCAATACCGTGACGCAAGTCGCATTGGATGCGAAACTCAAAATGGCGAGCACCCGAAGTTTGGTAAATTACGGTTTCTACATCGGAGCGACCACGGACAACGCTGGTGAGCTTAAGCATGCTCGGCGAACGCCTGGAATCAAGATTTTCATTGGCAGTAGCACTGGGGATCTATTGGTTGATGAGCAGTCCGCGCTAGAAAAGATTTTCGCAGAATCGACGCTGCCTATTTGTGCTCATTGCGAAGACGAGACGACGGTCCGGGCGAACGCGGAGAAGTATGCCGCGTCGACGGACGTGGCGGATCATTCAAAAGTCCGCGACCATCGGGCTGCCGTGATCGCGACCCAACGAGCAATCGACTTGGCCCAGCGGCACCAGCATCGGTTTCACGTGTTGCACGTTTCCACGGCGGATGAGATTGAGTTGATTGCCAAGGGTGGCGACTTGATCACGGCCGAAGTTTGCCCGCATCATTTGTTCTTCAACGTCGACGATTACGATCGGTTGGGTTCGTTGATCAAAATGAACCCTTCGATCAAGACGAAAAATGACAACGAGAAACTTTGGCAGGCGTTGCTGGATGGCGTGATTACGGTCGTCGCAACGGATCATGCTCCGCATACGATGGAAGAAAAGCGTCAGCCCTACCCGGCTTGCCCCTCAGGTTTGCCGGCCGTAGAAAATTCTCTGGCATTGATGTTGAATCAAGTTGCCGAGGGAAAGTGTTCGTTGGAGCAAGTGGTCAAGTGGATGTCGTCCGAGCCGGCTCGGGTTTGGAATATTCTGAACAAAGGTCGAATCGAGATTGGGTGCGATGCCGATTTGACGTTAGTTGATTTGAATCTCAAGCAAACGATTCTCAACGAGCAGCAGGAAGCCAAATGTGGTTGGAGTCCTTGGCATGGCTCAGAGCTGACCGGTTGGCCGGTGTCTACGTGGGTCATGGGAAGGCAGGTGTTCCAATGGAAGGACAGCAAAAGCGAATTCGATGCCACGAAACTGGGAGCGGAAATCGAGTTCGCAAACTAGTTCGGCAAATCAGAATTAACACGCCACCCTCTCTTTGGGGTTCTTCGGAGATGGGGCGATCGCATCAAATTCAACGAAGAGCCTCCGAAGGAAACTTGGTGCTCAGGCAGTCGTCTTGTGGGCTCGTTCGGATGTTTCGGGAGAGTCGGTATGCTTCAAACCGAGCACCAATTGTCCGTTGGGGATTCCAGGATCTGTGCATCGCCAGCCAGGTTGTCAACGGCCTCAAGGGCAGCCTGGACGTGAGCCGGTTTGACGAGCATGCCGATCGCTAGATTCAGATCCGTGTGTTGACCTGGTGGCAGTCGCACGACTCGATCGTGTTGTTCCTCAAATCCGCGTGGATTTGGGAAATTGGTACCAGGTTCAATTCCCGTGACGTACCCATCGGCCATGCCCACGGTGTTTTTCCAGATCGAAAGATAGGGCAAAGTCGAGACGTCGAACCGAACGCTGGCCGCCAGCGTTTTCTCTCGATTTGTCACGACGGCCAGTGTTTGGTTGTCTGGTCCCGCATGGAGTTCGGCAAAATAAACTTGTTCGGCATAAGTCGGATCTGGGCCTTGGAATTGATTCCAAGTTTCGACGTTTTGGGCGGCGTGATCGTTTCGCGGGACGAGTTTTTTGATGGGGGCAAAAAATTGGCTGCCGGCTTCGAGAATCGGAGGACCGAAATTGTTATGGTACAGCATTTGAAACGAAGCGGGGCGATCCGAGAGGTTGGTCACGCGGTCGGCGATGGAGATTTCGTGGGAATCCGCTCGCAACGTGATCTCAGTTTCTAGTTGAAGACGTTGGATGTGGAAACGATTTTCGTGGACGGTGCCACGGATGGAAATCGTTTCCGCTTGATCGTCGATTTCGATTTGGACATTGGAGGCCGGCAAGTTAGCGATTCGGCCGTGCAGCGGTGAGGCCAATTGGTTTCGGGAGTCGAACTCAGGTGCTCCATTGGCGGCGAGTCCGCAGCGGACCAGCATTTCATCGAATCCGTCTAGCCATCCCAATCCGCTTGGCTCGGAGAGCGGAACCCATTGGGGGTGGATTGGACCATCGATTGGCGAATTCCAGCCGAATCGAACGCCTCCATGGGTGGCTTCCCAGATTCCCATGCCGCGCGTTGCCAGGACTGTAATTGTTTTCTGACCACAACGAAGGGTGACCTGCTCAACTCCAGCACTTTTTCCTGATTGCAATTGTTGCCATTTGAATCCCAACGTATCGGTGCCGATATCAAATTCGTGAGAATTGGCTGGGCGGATCTCAGAGAGATCGTGGATCTGAATGGGCATGGGTTTTCCAGTGAAACTGTGATTTTTTTCCGAGTTCCAATAATTCCGATTAGAACAGCGAGGGAATGCAGCCAATTGGCGTAAGTTCCTTGCGAATGTGATCGAAACAGCTTAAGATTTTTACTCTAACTTTAACGTCTGAACAGTCCGCAATCTCAGAGAATTTTAACAGATGGCGTCTTCCCAATCGCTTCCTGTCGTATCGACCGACAACGTCAGCCATATTTTAGATCGTGCCATGAATGAGGGGGAGGGGCTTCTTCGTCTGACCCCGACATGGGTTCCGAGAAGTTTTCTTCATCCAGGCAAAAGAATACGGCTGCATCCGGAAGACTATTATGCCATGGGTGCCGAGCGTGGCGGAATCGATGAGCGTTGGTTTGGAAGCACGACTGAATGTGCGAACGAAAACCGGGAAGCCACCGAGGGTTTGAGCTATTGCCGGTTTGATGGGCAGGTCTTTCTCTTGCGCGACGCGGTTGATGAGTCGGGAGAGCAGCTCATCGGGGCGAAGATTTGGGAAAAGTACAAAAAGTGGCCGGTCTACTCAAAGTTCTTCGACAACATGGGGCCAATTCCGCACCACATGCATCAAAGCGCAGCCGATGCTGCCTTGGTGGGGCAAGAAGGCAAGCCAGAAAGTTATTACTTCCCGCCGCAATACAACAACTGCGACAACAATTTCCCGCATACGTTCATGGGTTTAGAACCAGGGACGACCAAAGACGACCTACGGAAATGCTTGGCGAATTGGAGTAAGGGCGAAAACGGAATCCTTGATCTTTCCAAGGCCTACCGGCTCAAACGCGGCACGGGTTGGTTGATTCCACCGGGCGTCCTCCACGCACCGGGCTCATTGTGTACCTACGAACCTCAGTGGGGCAGCGACGTTTTTGGGATGTTTCAAAACATCGTCGAAGGCCGCTACGTGCCCTGGTCACTCTTGGTCAAGGACATGCCTGCGGACAAGCACCAGGATCTTGACTTTATTATCGGGCAACTCGATTGGGAGAAAAATGTCGATCCAAGTTTTAAGGACAACAATTACCTTGAGCCGATCGTGGCTGACCAAGGTCCAGGCTGGTGCGATCGCTGGATCGTGTACGGCACGGTTGGCGGCGAACAGCTGTTCACCGCTCGGGAGCTTACGATCGATCCGGGAAGCACCTGCCTGCTGAGTGATCCGGGGGCCAGTAGTTGGATTACCGTTCAAGGCAAGGGGCGGATGGGACGACTCGACCTTCAGACGCCGGTGATGATGCGATACGGCCAAACGACAGACGACGAAGTTTTCATCACACATCATGCGGCGACGAACGGGGTCGAGATCGAGAACACAGGTTCCGAGCCTTTGGTTGGCCTAAGGTACTTTGGGCCCGATACTTGGGATCAGCTTCCCAACGTTGGCGACTACCGAAACTAAAGATGCTGGTGGAAGATTTTCGCGAGTTTGGTCGAGTAGGCGCCGGACCAGCGTATTTCGAAACAGTTTTGACCAGATCAATTTAACCAGATCAATTTACGCGACCAGACAGGAATAGAGACATGCAACCGAAACTTCACAACGCGATGTGGCCAGGACTTGTTGGTAAAGGAACGGACGAAGGGCAGGAGCCTCCGATTAGTCTTGAGCGGATGCTGGATTTGACCGTGGCGGCTGAAGTCGATGGGCGGAAATTTGACGGCGTCGATTACTTTTTGTTTCTACCGCACACCGATCCTGATTCGACCAATGACGAATTGAAAGTCATCGCGGACTTAATTCAAAGCAAGGGACTTTGCGTGGGGTCGTTAGTGGCTCCCGTCTGGCCGGGCACGGTCGGCGACAGCGCCATGGGCGACAAAGAAGCCACCGACAAATTCCTGACTGCCGTTCGCAAGGCGTGCCATATTGCCAAAGTGTTCAACGAGCATGGCGTGCGAACTTACGGCAGCATCCGAATCGACTCGGCCGAATTTGGAGTCGACCAATGGCGTGAAGACCCCGTCGCTAACACGTCCAAGATCGCGGGCACGTTCCGCGAAGCAGCCAAGATTGCGGCCGATCATGGTGAGCGGCTAGCGGCTGAAGGCGAGATTTGCTGGGCCGGCATGCATTCATGGAAAGACATGCTTGACTTGCTCGAGGCAGTCGGAATGCCGGAAACACTGGGCTTTCAAGCCGACCTCGCACACACCTATCTCTACTTGATGGGATACAACGCACCCGAGCATGCGTTGTTGCAGGAAGGTTATTCCGAAGAAGAGTTCTGGGCGGCCTATAAAACCATGACCGACAAATTGCGGCCGTGGACAATCGATTTCCACGTCGCCCAAAACGATGGCGACGTGCACGGCGCGGGTGATCATGACAAAACAGGAAAGCATTGTCCGGCGGATGACCCCAATGGAAAATTGGATATTGTCGAGTGCTCCAAGTACTGGCTTGAAGGAGCCGCCGATCGCGGGATCAAGCATATTTGTTGGGACGGATGCATGTTCCCAAATGCGATGCTTGAAACTCCTGAGACTTGGAACACTATTCTGGCTTCGATGATCGATGTTCAGAAAGCGCACGGTTGGGCCTGATTTTCGCTGGCACTGAGTCCATCGATTGACGATGGAAGCTGAACAGGCGTCCCGCCGCATTGATGGAAATACAAATACTTACAAGCAGGAAATAAAATGGCGACGAAGAAGCCTCTTAATATTGGAATGATCGGCTACGGATTCATGGGCAAGGCTCACACCAATGCCTACGTGACGGTTTCTAATTTTTTCGATCTGGAATACAAGCCGGTCCTGAAGGCAATTTGTGCTCGCAATGCGGAAAAGGCCCAAGTGTTCGCGGACAATTGGGGCTATGAGTCAGTCGAAACCGATTGGCGAAAACTGATTGCTCGGGACGACATTGATGCTGTCGATATTTGTGTGCCCAACAATCTTCATAAGGAGATTTCGATTGCGGCGGCCAAGGCCGGCAAGATGATTCTTTGTGAAAAGCCCATCGCGATGAATGCCGAAGAGGGCGAAGAGATGTGCGAGGCCGTCGAGAAAGCCGGCGTTGCCAACATGGTTTGGTACAACTACCGCCGCGTGCCAGCGGTGACCTTCGCGAAGAACATTATCGATAGCGGAAACCTTGGTCGAATTTATCACTACCGAGCCAACTTCTTGCAAGACTGGACGATAGCCGAGGACTTGCCACAAGGCGGCGAAGCGCTTTGGCGATTGGATGCTGCGGCTGCTGGGTCCGGAGTCACAGGCGACTTGTTGGCCCACTGCATCGACACGGCACTTTGGCTCAATGGTGGCATTGACGAAGTCACCGCGATGACTGAGACGTTTGTCAAGGAACGGATGCACCAGGATTCCGGCAAGGTTGAAAAAGTCACGATCGACGATGCTTGTGCGTTTATTTGCAAGTTCGGCAACGGCTCAATGGGTTTGTTCGAGTCAACTCGCTACGCCCGCGGCCACAAGGCTCTTTACACGTTCGAGATCAATGGCCAAGACGCCTCGATCAAGTGGGACTTGCACGACTTGCATCGGCTTGAGTATTTCGATCATCGTTTGGAAGGCCCGATGCGTGGCTGGCGAACCATTCACGTTTCCGATCCTGACCATCCGTACATGGGCAACTGGTGGGTTCCCGGACTCAATATCGGATACGAGCATAGTTTCGTTCACCACGTCGCGGATTTCCTCAAGGGGCTTGAGACCGGCACGCCTGCCGGGCCGACGTTCCGTGACGCGTTGGAGACGCAAAAGATTTGCGATGCTGTTCTGAAAAGTGGAGCGACACGCAGCTGGCAAACCGTTTAGGCGATCGTCGCTGCCTGGCGACCGTCGCACCCTGACGGTGTGCTGACTCTAACGATCTGAACCCGAAGGATGGGCACTTTTTCCCGTCCGAGGGTGTCGGTGAAACCGTATGATCGCCAGCCTATATGTCGCTTCACTTCGACCCCGCTAGGGGAGGCTTGTTGATTTAGTGGGCCGAAGGCGAAAATGGTACCTCGACGCGTAAGCGAGGACGCATTACGGTCGAAGGCGTGCCATTGACGAGGGCTCTGCCACGCTTACGCATTCGGGCTATGATTGCTGACGGGGCTATGATTGCTGACGCTTTACTGGGCATTAAATCAACAGGCCCGGGGGCTGTCGGTCAGTGAGCCATGGCCATGCGGCGATTTTTCAATATGCCACGGGTTAGCATGTCGTCTGTCATCTGAGCCGACTCGCTTGTTCAAGCGTGCTTAAGCTACGTCCCTGTTGGGCAGGCCGGATTGTTTCCACGAGAGCCCAAAATCACCGTCGGATCGTGTTGGGCTCTTCCAGGGAGATCACACGGTGGGCGGTCACGTGATCAAGTTTTAGCTTGCTATGATATCCCCGCTGGCCAATGATCCCGACTTTGGTTTTGAGGTATCGATGCAAGTTCAGACCCGGGGCCGGAGAGATGTGGTGCGTGATTTTCCCGCTGGCGTCTTGAAGTGCGTAGCTCGACTGGCTGTTGCCACTGTCCCGAACCATTTCTGTTAACCACCCGTGGGCGTCGTACATCGTTCCCAGCCCGACGTCGCTGGTGAGTCCTGATCCAATGGTGCCGTTTAAGTTTCCGGCGGCCAAGCCGTTGCTGGTGTATCCGGCTTGGACTTCTTTGCAGCTGGCGATTTTCAATAGATATCGTTGCGAGGCCATCCGCTCCTGCTGGCTGGTCGCGGATCGCAACAGGCCGTTGGCGGCGTTTTCCAAATCATTCAGTTGCCAAGCTGACGTTGCTTTCAGCATCTCTTGAGTGAGTTTTAGTTCTAGCTCGTCGAGGTTACGAGACATCACAGTGGAACCCGGGAGGGCCCCAAAGGTCTGCAGTCGGCTCATCTCTTTCGCAAGATTTGGCGCGGAAAGATCGGCGCTCGCATAGCGTTGCCTTGGTGCGACCGGTGAGTCAGGGATTGAGTTGGCTGGGACGCGATCGGTGTCGTCCCCCATCGCTCCATACGGGGTGGCGTTGTTGGTGAAGCCGGGGTCGTCGTTGCCTTGTAAGAATCTACGATTGGATTCTTCCTGAGAAGAGTCGTTTGGATAAGCCTCGCGGTTTGAGCCGAGGTTTGGGTTGAAACCGGAATTCATGCGTGAGGCAACGGGCAATTTGGATTGTCGCCATCCGCGATTGGGAAGGGGCTGCTGGGGAGGTGGATTCGAACGCCGCGGTGGATCGATTTCCAAGGCCGCTTGTTGAACCAAATCGCGAGTCCCGGCGGCTTGGCCGTAGTTAGCCCGGTCGATGGTTGGTGTTTGGTGAGCCATCAAATTCTTCGCGACGATGTCGTTCAGCGAGCGGACGGTTTGTGATGGGGCCGGATTGCGATTGTCAAATTCTTGGCGGCGTCCAAGTCCGCTGGGATTGTCTTGGGACGCAAGTTGGGTTGCGGTC
>JBLINZ010000204.1:0-10367 GCA_047639375.1 Mariniblastus sp.
TTGGGAAACCAAACGTGCTTGGCTAGACTACGCTTACGAAGAGTTCCTTGGGGCCGGCTATAAAATTAGCAGTGCCTACACAGTTGTTAAAGACAACAACAAAGTGAATTTTAGTTACCGCGACAATCTTTGGCAGGGTTCGGATTTGTTGGCGACGGGGATCGCAAGTTTTGGGCACGTCTCGGGTGTGCACTATCAAAACAAAGCGGACATGAAGGAGTATCAAGCGGATCTCATGGAGCACAATCGCTTGCCGCTGGGCCGGGCGCTTAAGCCAACCCCTCATCAGTTGTTGGTTCGCGAAATGATCCTGCTGCTCAAGCGTGGATTTCTCGACGTTGGTTATTTTAAGAATAAGTACAATGTCGATATCACGGCGCATTGGAAAAACGAATTCGAGCAGCATGCTCAAGACGGAATGCTAGTCATCGGGCCGGAGCGGATTGAGTTGACTCGTAAAGGGTTCTTGCACGCCGATGCCATGTTGCCGCCGTTCTTCGAAGCCGAGCACCAAGGGATTCGTTACACATGATCGACGAATCGTCAAGCGATTCCAGCTTGATCTTTATGATGGGTGAGTTCGAAGCCGTGTTTCCAACGGATCGACTTTACGCCAAAAATCACATGTGGGCTCAACCAGTGGCGGGTGGTGAGACGGATCAATTCCGATTCGGATTCACCGCTTACGCTGTCCGGCTATTGCAGGATGTGTATTTCCTCGACTGGTTGATCGATGCGCCGTCAGTGCTGAAAACCAATCAAGAGATTGGCAGCATCGAAAGTAAGAAGGCAGAGAGTGCGTTGTTCGCGCCCGCAGCCGGAGAGTTGACACAGTTTAACGAGTCGCTGATGGAAGATCCGTCCGCCATCAACACGGATAAATATGGCGAGGGTTGGCTGTTAGATGTGAAAATTCAGCAACCGGAATTTCTTACGCCTGAGCAATACATTGAGCTGCTTGACGAAGTCTGGGCCAAGACCCAGCGGACGATCAAAGGCCAATTGAACGAATAGTTAGTGCTCGATCATTCATCGGCCTTGTCGCTGAGGGCAATTTTTCCTGCGGTCGCGATTCCGAGTAGGAAGAAGAGAATATCTAAGAAGCCAAACGATTCAACGAATCCTTGTCTGGCAATTTCGCCTTTGGACATCTTAAAGTTTTCGCGGTATCGTTCGGTGATCTCCGCGCCCATCGTTTGTCTTTCCTCCGCGCTTAACGCTTTAACTTGTTGCTTCGCCTTGTCGACGATGTCTTGGGGAAATCTTCTAACTCGTTGACCGTTTCGTAATTGACTCCCCTGGCCCATTGAAGTTGTTTGCCAGCTTCGATTTGGGAAAACGCTTCATTGTCGGCAAAGGAAAACGTAAAATCGTCTTCAGTCAGCTCAATGCTTTGGGATTCAATCTCTCGCATTTGCAATTCAACGCTGAGGTATTTTCCACCTAAGAGTGAGGCAGTGAGGCGATCGTTATCAAGACTGCCATCGCAGCAGGCACGGCTCCACCATTGTTCGATCCGAGTGAAACGCCAAAACCAACGGCAGCTCCGATCCCCACGCCAAGTATCCGATTTCAACATTCGCGTAGAATACAATCGCGGCCCATAATATAGCTCCGGCAATTCAAGCAATGGTGCCACCGATTAGACCGCCAATATTCATCGCAAATTCCATTTGAGTTGATTGTTTTGAAGTGAGAAACCATTGTGTCTCGTACAAAATAATGGACGAAGGTTGAATGCGTTGCAAGCTGGATTTGTTGTTTATGATCTGTGGAGCGCCAGAATATTGATTTCGGAATGCTGGTTGGAGCGATGGCAGCGGTGAGAGAATGTGTGGTGAAGCGGAGGAGCTTCAAACTATTTTCCTTTCCCTAGCAGGCGGATCTGCTAAGCTGAGATTGGTTGCCTTCCTGGATCGTGATTTAATGATCCAAGAGCGTTCTGTGCCTTCAATGCGAGTCAGTCATGCGATACAAGCTTCAAGTTCTGAACACGTCCGCAGAAACGGTTGAGCGAGAATGGATTTTGCATTTGCCTGCCACCGTCGGGCGTAGTCCGGACTCCGATGTAGCGATCGGCGACGCTTCGATCAGTCGTCGTCACTGTCAGTTTTTTCTTAACGCTGAGGGGGCACTTTCGGTCCGTGATTTTGAGTCGATGAACGGAACGTATGTCGACGACCAAAAAGTCAATAAACGGGCGGTTCTCAATCCTGCTGGGGTCGTGCGAATTGGGTCGGTCACGATCAAGCTGGAATGGACGGAGGAGCCCGTTACCGAAACATCAAGGCTCGGCCAAGCCAGTGCGGACTCGACGCAGCCGATGCGAGTCGTTATCAAGGACGATTTGAAATGACATTTGAAATATCGTCCAGCCAGCGTGAATTGGCTGACGAAGGCCGGATGTGTTTTGTTGTTTCGGGGTCGTGGCACGTCCGCTGAGTCCTTTTTCTGTTAGAATTCCCTTTGTCTACCTGTTGAATTTGAGAACCTTGAAAAAGCTATTGATCTATGGCCAAACGTATTTCTGTTGTCGTTTCCCAGAGTCCCAGCAAGAATCCGGCTAAACGGAAACTGGAAGAGGATATCGTTGCCGGTTTGTTGTTTGAGAATGGCATCGACGTTACGATCGTGCCGAACCTATACGACATCAAGCCGGATAGCACGGGGATGTTGGCGCTGCAGCAGATCCGAGGCAACGCCGTCGTGATTTCATGGCTATTCGAACGAGCCGCGCATTGGATTCTCGATCGCAACTCGATTCATGGTCACGTTGGCGAGGTCTTGTTGACCAATGACGACGAAGATGAAGACGAGGAAATCCCGGAAGAAGACTCAGAAGCGGACAAAAAAGAACGCGTGATCGAGTCACGGGAAATTCCCAACCGTAAGCTGTATTGCTTGGATCTCAAGATTTCGAATCGAGCTTCTGAGTTCATCGACGAGGTTAAGCGGATTCATCAGGAGAACGCCGTTAAAATCGTGGGGCTTGGTGACATCATCAACGCTGCCCCGGTGAAACCCAACGGTGCCAGTCCGGTCAATGGATTGGTTGGGCTCAATGGCAGCGGAAATGGGGCGGCGGCAAGAATGGAGTCGCCCACCAATGACACGGCTTTGGCCGCTGATGGTGTGGGGCTTGATCAACCCTCCGTGCTAAATCGAATCGAAGAGTCCGGCGGACGGCGATGGTATCCGGTGATTGACTACAGTCGTTGTACCAATTGCATGGAGTGCATTGATTTTTGTCTGTTTGGAGTCTACGGCGTCGATGCGATCGACACGATTCTCGTCGAGCAACCTGACAACTGTCGCAAGGGATGCCCGGCTTGTAGCCGAGTGTGCCCTGAAAATGCAATCATGTTCCCGCAGCACAAAACTCCAGCCATTGCGGGTTCTTCGGACGTCATGGCGACACTCAAAGTTGATTTGTCGCAATTGTTTGGAGCTCCCGCAGAAGGCAAGTCGGCAGACGAATTGGCGGCGCTTGAGCGAGATGAGCAGTTAGTCGCGGTCGGACGAGATGCGGTTGGAATGTCGGTCGGGATGCCCCGCCGTCATGAAAATCAAGCCGACGAACCCAAGGATGACTTGGATGACCTAGTCGACGAGCTCAACGATTTAGATTTTTAGTTCGACAGATTTCTCGCGATAGAATCGAATGCTCAGTTTCGACTCAGAGCTAGCGAGAGATCATTCGATGCAGTTTGCGGAATATTACATCGCGGGAAGGTCGCAGCCGCTCAACCACCGGCTGCCATCCATGCTCCTTTCAGGATCGATGGTCCCGTCAGGGTTAACGATGGCCTTCCGACTAAATCGCGTCCGAAAGATGTTAATAAACCTCGTGAGGTTTTCAGCGAGTGCTTCCGTTGGAGTGCGATCCGTGCGTGGCAGTGTTCCTTACGCGTCCTGAGCCTCGGCTAGCATGCCGAACACTTCGTAGGCCTGCCCAAGATTGTCTTTGACCTCGTCCGGTTTGATTTTCTTACCGCTCCGATAGAAAAACAGGCTTCCCGACTGGGCTTCGACTGAAATGCCAGGTTGGGCGGCGAAAAAATCGAGGACGATTTGTGTGAAGAACTCGCGAATGGCGGGTTCATTTGAGCCTTTGAGGACGAACCTTTTTGAGAACTCGGGATGCGAATCAAAATCGATGTCTTGAAACCCAAGGGCACTCCCAACTCTATCGAACATGCTTTCGGGACGCATCGTGAAATCGGGGCATACGATTTCGTTTGACTGCAAAGCCACCACCGATTGGACATGGGTATGGGATTGCTTCCCGCTCCCAGTTGTATACTGATAGTCAAAAATGGCGATACTAACCTCGCCACTGTCGCCTTGAATCAGGTTCCGCATCTTCCGGGATCGGCCCTGATTGAAGAGCTTGAAATCGCCAAGCTGAGTCAGCAAATCCTGATTGCCATCTGGGAAAAACACGAGCCCCATTGATTCGGCGGTGGCCTCGAATGCTTCCCGACGTTTTTTTTGAAGCACGTGCGCCCAGTAGAAGGCGCCCCCGGCCAAGACGATCACCCCGCCGAAGATGAGGATAGGTAGGATTGCGTCCATGAATTGATTTCCCAATGCCTAAGTGTGGCTATTTGATTTGGACCAATTCCGGCTCTGGCGTAGGAGGTTCCGATTCTGTTGGGTCCTGCCAATTGGATTCTTTAAAGTGTTCGTCGTACACGCCGTAATCATGGTAAGCGATTTTCTTGGCCAGTCTATAAGCCCAGCTCTTCTCTGGGATCGGCTTGAGGCTGGGTGAATATTGAGACGAATGGGGCTGGGCGGCACGAAGTTCAGCCAAAGCTGTTTTTCTCGCCGTTGAATCTTTTGCACCGTGCCGGTCGGCCAGCGACTCGATTAAATCTGGACGTTCCAGCACGATACAGCCGCGAGTATGTTCGGCCGCGGTCTTACGGAAGTCCTTCAAAAACTCCGACTCGTTGAAAACCTGATCGAGTGGGCGCTCGTCGTGGATCGACTCCTTGGCGAACTGGATAATAGGGCATGGCTCGATATCGCCCCACGGATTGATGTGGTGGGTGAACCCGGTCGCGGCGGGGCATAGTGCGTTGCCGTCTGCGTCATAGTAAGCGTCGATTACGATGATCGGTTTTTTGCAACGCATGTCGACGACAAACTGCCGTGCGGTTCGTTGTTGTTCCTGCGTGAGGGCAAGCTCGGGAGCGGGGTCCGGCCCCATCGGTCGATAAATGTGATACCACGTGTACATGACGCCCATCTCGATCAGCCGATCGATCCAGGCTTCGCGAAGCAGATCGTCAAAATTCGTTTGGCATAAGCTGGTGCAAACGCCGGTCATGACTTTATTGTTTAAGCAGTTCTGCAGGCCGGTCATGGTCGCCGACAGCACGCCGGGTTTGCCACGACGTTCATCGCTGATGATCTCAGTGCCCTCGACGCTAATCAAGGGAGTCACGTTTCCGCATTTCCGCAATCGTTTGGCGACCTCGTCGGTGATAAAGTGGCCATTGGTGAAGACTTGGAAATAGACATCGGGATGGGCTTCGATGATATCAAACAGTTCTTTGTGCATGAACGGCTCACCGCCCAGCAATCCAAAAAATGAATTTCCCATTTTCTTAGCCGTCGTAATCATGCGATTCATCTGGTCGACGTCGATTTTATGTTGCTTAGCAGCGACATCGACCCAGCAACCGGTGCAACGCAGGTTGCAGCTGTTAATGATCGAAATGTAAAGGTACGGTGGGAAAAACTGTCCTTTTTTGAGTCGGCTCTTGTGCTTTTGCACGCTTCGCCAGCCCTTGAATCCCATGTTCCAGGCTAGTTTCCAGAGAAGCCGCTTGTCGGTCTCCATCAGCATTCGCTTGGCCATTCGAAAGTACATTTTTGCTCCGCCCGAAAATAGAAAATTGCTGAATGTAGTATAACGGGAGCAGCCGACGTTCGCACCTGACAACGCTTCGAATGTGCGACGGTTGGTAGCAGGTTGAATGAATTTTGCTGGACGATTTCTTGCGGCGTAAGTTGTTTCACAGGCTTGAGGAACGAATGACCAGATTGATTCGAAGTGTCAGATTTGGAGTAGCGGGATTGTCGCACGCGATTAAGTCCGAGCCCAACCTAAGAATTCACTTTTTGGCGACAATCGTGGTGGTGGCGACAGCCGTGTGGCTGAAGATCGCTGCACTAGAATGGGCCCTGGTTGCTGGGTGTGTCGGAGCGGTGATGGGATTCGAGTTGCTGAACACAGCAATCGAAAGAATGGCGGATCGAGTCACGGGTGAGACTGATCCGTTGATCAAGCAAGCCAAGGACACGGCCGCAGCCGCGGTCTTGGTCGTGTCAATCGTTGCAGCGGTCATTGGCGGAATCATTTTCCTGCCAAAAGCGTGGGCGATTTGGGGTGGTTGAGTTAATCGCCTTTCGCTCCGAGATTGGCATTTTTTTCGCGAAGCAGACAAGGGCAACCCGCCGCCTGAGGGCTCAGTAATCCCCCTGAGCGAGGGAGAATTCAGGTGGGTGCCTCGCCATCAATGTTCGCAAGTCTCTCTTGCCAGTGTCCACGTTTGCACGGACGCCTAATCATCAAACGAATTTGAGAGACGGCTGGCTAAGCCGCGCGTCGATCTTGAAACGCGTCAGCGGGCGAAACCGCTTCTGAGTTCGAGGCATGAACTAGCACCCCGTTCATCGAGGCGGATAGGCGTTGCTTGGCTTGGGTCGTGAGATGCTCAGCATACGCTTGGTCCGCCTGGGCGGATCGTCCAGCGGTCAATCGTTGAAGTGCGTGCTTGAGTTTCCAGGGTTTCAGCGGAGCCGCCAGGACTTCCATGGCGAAAACGCAGGCCGATGGAATTAGCGGTGACGATGTCGATGATTGGGCTGCGTGCCGGCGGTAGGCTCGTTGAGCCGACTGGCCGTGTGCAGTGCTCATTTCTTCGTTGAATCCAGAGTCGTCGTTAAGCTGTAAAACGCATTCCGGACAAACCGTGTTCTTGTAACCAAGTGTCTTCAGGCTCAAGGCCAGATCGAGATCGAGATAAACCGAATCGAGTTGGTCTCCTACCGGCCCGACGTCTTCGAGTGCAGAAGCACGATAGAATGCCGCCCAAGCTGTTGGCCCTAGCGGCAGGAGTTTGCGAATTCGTCGTGAAGCAATTTTTGAATGGGTGCCGACGATTTGCCGTTGAAATCCCAGGCCTTTTTTGACGCCCACGGCTGCGACGAGACGGGGACTCGATTGAGAAACCAACAAAGGTGTAACGCTTCCAACGTCTGCGTTATCAAACGAACGCTCAACGGTCTCGTTCCAGCCTTCGGCTAGTTCAACACCGGGACGAATCATCGCGATCAGATCGCCTGCGGTTGCTTGAAAAGCGGTGTTAAAGAACCCGGCAAGATCCGCCGGCGAGTCAGCCGCAATGAAATCGACTTCGTCCTTGAGGCCGTAGGGATCTTCGTAGGCGCCATCGTGGACGACGACGATTTGGCTGTTGTTCGGCCGATTTCGAAGAACCGATGCCAGCGTATCGTCAAACAATCGACGGTCGCCCAGCATGGGAACGATGATTGAAAACCAGTACATCGTGAAAAGCCTCGGGGTCAGAGCTTAGGCGAGTGGCAGATGAAGAATTACCAAAAACATCTTGCGCATGTGATTACGAAATCAAGAATTGGGTCGTTGACGTGTCTCTCGGCATTGGAAAACAGGCCAGAATGAGGTTGGAGGAAGAAGAAACGTGCATTGCAAGCAAGTCTTTCAGTGTTTTCGGATGGCGGCCGTCGCAAATCTAGCCAAATTAACGGTGGACTGATTATTTGCCTGACAGCAAAAATATTTGTGGAGGAAAGTCCAAAATGGGTCAAGTCCAAGCGGTCGAACGGTCCTGTGATTCAGGTGTCGTGAGACTCACCAAGGGGTTCGGCCGATGGAGGTCCTAAAGTCATGGCGACATTCGCTACGGTATTCGTTGCGAATTGACCACTTGACCAACCGAATCAGAAGCGAATTGAGCGGGCTTGCCCCTCGGGAGTTTCATTGGCTTGGGGCGAAGCCGTCTTGTGATGTACAACCCGAAGATAATCAGCGAGCCGCCGATGATCTGCATCGCCGAGATCTGTTCGCGGAGAAAAATCCAAGCGGCGATGCAGGCGATCAGGGGCACCAGGTTTTGATAGACGGCGGCATGGGAGGGGCCAAGTTGTTGAACTCCAAAATTCCACATCGCGTAGGCTAAACCCGTCGAGAAGATTCCTGAATACAAAATGCAAGCCACGATCTTGGGTGTCCAGACCTCGGCGACATCCGGCGAATTCATGATGTAGGGCATCGCGTAGTGAATGGGCAGCGTGCCCGCGGTGGAAAAAAAAGCGAGCCGAATGGGCGAGACAAATTTTAGCATCGGCCGAGAAACGACGGCTCCCATCGCCCACGCCAGCGCCGCCAAAAGCACCAATCCGTTGCCAGCGAGGCTTTCGGAGTCGAATTGAAAACCGCCTTTTTGGAGCGTGACTACCAAGGTGCCGAGAAACGTGATGGTCAGGCCGACCCAAGCCAGTCCAAGTTTCTCACGGAGCAGGACGAAGGACAAAACGGCGGTCCACATTGGCATCGACGACATGATCAACGCCGTGTTTCCGGCGGTGGTTCGGTTCATGCCAACTGCAAATAGAATTTGGTAAACGCCGCCGGCCATGATCGCAAACGCCGCAATCGTCAGCCATTTTCGAACTCGTGGGGGGGCGGCTTCGTCGAGCGCAGCTTTCTTCGCGAGCGCGCTGTCGTTGCGTTTCTTGTTTTCAACCCATACAAAAATACCCAACACAACTGCGGAGAGCGTCAAGCGAATGGAATTGAACCGAAACAGGTCAATCTCATTTAGCGCCAGCTTCATGATCGCGATATTGACGCCCCAGATGGCAGCGACCAACAGCAGGTTGATGTCGGCAATCCGGTTAGAATGGACGTGTGAAGAGGCGGGTTCTGAAATCGGATCGCTCAAGGACTGGCGTCGTGAATGAAAAACAAGCTCGGATTCTGTTCGAGATTTAGGGATTGTAAATAGCTGATTCAAATTTGGTCAGCGGTAAACACCTAGCAGGGCGATATTCTCACGGATCATAAACAGGCCAAGGATGGTAGTTCACCAATTGGCGTTCGGGAGCCAGTTTGGGAGGGCTTGTTGGTTTGTGGTTCGTGTCTGCGGCGACAATTGAAACCCGAGGGGTTGTTTTGAGCTTGATGAATTAATCAACGCCGGCAAACCATTTGCCGAATGGGTCGCCAGTTTTGGGCCATTTTACGAGCTTTGGTGTGCCGTGCCCCGTGGCGTGTAAGCGGCCGGCCTCTTCGGAATACCTAGTGCCTTGCGGCTCACGGTTCACTCAATCAACAAGCCCTTTCGCGTCGGGTTACCATCTCATGAGGCGAATCCAGCCGATTAGAATCCGATTTTTACCCAGCGATTAAATCAACAAGCTCGGGAAGGTTGGCCCTTGAATCCTGTGGGGCCAAGCCCTACAAAATAGTCATGCAAGAATACCACCAACTGCTGACCCACATCCTTGACCACGGGGTGGAGAAAACGGATCGGACCGGCACGGGAACTCGAAGTGTTTTCGGTTATCAAATGCGGTTCGATTTACGCGACTCGTTTCCCATGGTCACGACGAAGAAACTGCACTTTAAAAGCATCATTCATGAGTTGCTGTGGTTTCTCAGCGGTGACACTAACGTTCGCTACTTGCAGGAGAACGGCGTTCGGATCTGGAACGAATGGGCCGACGAAAACGGTGAGCTGGGCCCTGTCTACGGATCGCAGTGGCGGTCGTGGCAAGGCGCCAATGGAGAAACGGTAGACCAGATTTCACAAGTCGTTGAGCAACTCAAGACGAATCCCGACTCACGACGCCTGATCGTGAGTGCATGGAATGTTGCGGAGCTGCCCAAGATGAAGCTTCCACCCTGTCACGCTTTTTTTCAGTTCTACGTCGCGAACGGGGAGTTGTCGTGCCAGCTATATCAGCGAAGTGCCGATGTGTTCTTGGGGGTCCCCTTCAACGTCGGATCTTACGCGGCGCTCACGATGATGATGGCCCAGGCCACGGGGCTCAAGCCAGGCGAGTTCGTGCATACGCTTGGCGATGCTCATCTTTATCTGAATCACCTCGAACAAGTCGATCTTCAACTCACGCGTGAGCCTTATCCGTTGCCAAAACTAACATTGAATCCTGAGATCGATTCTATTTTCGATTTCAAGTTTGAAGATTTCACGTTATCTGATTACAAGGCTCATCCGCACATCAAAGGCATTGTGGCGGTCTAGTCCAATCGTTGTTCGATTTCTAGCCAAGCCGTGGTCAGCGTCTGT
>JBLINZ010000205.1:0-10269 GCA_047639375.1 Mariniblastus sp.
AACCAAACGTACCAATAGTTACCGGGGCTGTCTGGGATTTCGAAGCCAAAATACGGAGCGGGCCTGGAAATGTCCCAATCGCGAAGCGGCTTGGCGCCTTCTTCGCTGGCCGGATCACCGAGGAAGTGGCCTTTGAGGTAGTTGGCGACCTCGGTTTGGAGATGATCGCCAGATTGGGTCCACTCATCGAGGAAACCGTGCAGTTGCTCCAATTCAATGAACAGGTGTTTGGCTGTTCTGGTTTCTGGCTTTGTTCCAGACAAGACACTGATCGGATCGATCAACTCGGCCGGTGAGTAAGTGCTGCCGCATTTACTGCAATTGTCACCTGCTTGGTCGGGCGCCTTGCAATTGGGGCAGGTTCCGTTGACAAACCGATCGGCGAGGAAAGTCCCCTGCTCTACGTCGAACAGCTGCTCGACGTCTTTTTCTTTGACCAGTCCAGCGGCGCGGATTGACTGCCAGACTTCGCCGCATAACTTGCGATTTTCATCGCTATGAGTGGAGCCGTAATTGTCGTATTCGATTTCGAACCCACGAAAATCGCGTTGATGTTCCGCGTTGGCTTCCGCGATGACCTCTTCTTCGGAGCGGCCTTCGGCGCGAGCCCGGATCATGATGGCCGTTCCGTGGGTGTCGTCTGCCCACAGGAAAACGCAGCGGTGGCCGCGAAGTTTCTGAAAACGAACCCAGATATCGGTCTGGATGTATTCGACGAGGTGGCCCAGGTGGATCGGCCCGTTTGCGTAGGGCAAAGCCGCCGTGACGAGAATCTTTCGTTGGTTCATAATGCTATCCATGTGAAACGTTCGCTGATGGTGCGTCAGTCTCGGTGAGTGATTGATGGGCAGATTTTAGCTCATTCTTGGTCTCAACAAAGGGGAGCCGTGCTCCGAGACTGACATGTTTATTTTTTGATCTCACGAAGCGGAGAATGGCAATCCGGCGAGGCTTTGATTTGATTAGTAACCTGACGCATTCGGGTTATGATTGCCCCTGCTTAACCGGTCATTAACTCAACTAGCCCGAACGCATCGGGCTACCAATTTGCCTCGGGTTCGGCGTGTTAAACTACGGTTCAACCAGAGTTGGCGTAAGACTTGAATTCTAGATTCGATTGATTGAATTTTCTCCCATTGGAAAGCTATGCCTGACTCAGAGCCAAATCTCGCCCAGCCGGAATCCGAGGAACGGGATGCTTATTTCATTGCCGATGCGAGTGAAATTTTCTCACCTGGGATGGTGGTTTTTCGTGAATTACTAGAGCACAATCTTCAGGAAATGGTCCGAATGGCCGGTGGTCCCGAACGGCTTCGTCCACACTGCAAGACGCATAAGACGCGTGAAATCGTCGCGATGCAGCTCAAGCTAGGTATCTCGAAGCACAAGTGTGCGACCATTGCGGAAGCCGAAATGCTGGCGGGATGCGGTGTTCAGGATGTCTTGCTGGCTTATCAGCCCGTCGGTCCCAACGTCGCGCGATTGGTTCGGCTGATAGACAAGTTCCCCGAGACAAGGTTCAGCTGTCTTGTCGATCATCCCAAGCCAGTGGCGGAGTTATCGCGGGCGGTGATTGCTAAGCAAGACTCCCATGACGAAACGGCTGCGGCTCGACGGTTGGGTGTGCTTTTGGATCTTGATTCAGGGATGAATCGAACGGGGATCCAATTGGGGCCTGACGCGATTGAGCTATTTGAGATGGTCCTCACATCGGATGGATTGGAGATGAGCGGACTGCATTGGTACGACGGTCATCATCGTCAGCCGGATCTTGAACAGCGAACGGGTGAAGTCAACGCGGGCTGGGACAAGCTGATTCGGTTTCGTGATCAGTTATTGTTGAGCGGATTGGAAGTCCCCCGGATCGTTACCGCGGGGACCGGCTCGTTTCCCATTTTGGCTGAGCACGACGAACCGAATCTAGAACTGAGCCCGGGGACGACGACGTTTTATGACGATGACATGGCAACGCGATTTCCGGAATTGAATTTCCGACCGGCGTTAGGGATTCTGACTCGGGTGGTTAGCCGCAACCGCGCCAAGCACCTGACGCTGGATGTAGGGCACAAGTCCTGTGCGGCGGATCAGCCATTTGGTCGTCGGTTGGTGTTTCCGGGAATCCCGGATGCCCAAGAGGTCATGCACTCCGAGGAGCACTTGGTCATCAAAACGGAGCTGGCCGATCAATTCAAACTAGGCGATCACTTGATCGCCATCCCGCGTCACGCCTGTCCGGTCTCCGCAGTGCATCAATTCGCCAATGTCGTGGTGAACGGTAAGCTCGATTCACGCTGGGAGGTCATTGCTCGGGACCGGATTCTGACGGTTTAGGTTGGGGGAGTTCGAACGAAAAGTCGTTGTGGTAGTGGACGACAACGTTTGAGGCGTCCGAGTAGCTTGCCGTTTGATTCTGACTGAAGGCAATCGGCGGCGCGGCGAAATGCTCAATGGTCGACCAGGGCAGCAGGAATGGCGTTCCGCGGTCAATCCTCGAATTGTCTAAAGTTTCAAAATTAACGTCCTGGTCAATTCCAAGCGGTTCATAAACAAAGTTTCCGCCATAGTACAAATCTAGTGGGGGTGTTTCGAAATATTTTGGAGCAAGGTCTGAGATGTTTTTAGGGTAAGTGCCGTGTTCGAGACGCCAGGCGATTAGGCCCATTCTGACTTGGACGTACCGCCGGTTCTGAATTTCTTGAAGAAGCAAACGATTGTTCTGGTATCCATAATAGGGTTGGAAATATTCCATCCCAATGGGGCTCGTTACACGAAGGGTTGATGGCTGGGGTTCGATCTGAATGCGTGTGAGGGCTTGGAGATTCGCTTGAATGCTCTTGTTTGAAAATAGACTTGGGAGAGTCAATCGAGACTGAGTTGCTAATCGATTGACGAATGGATTGAGTTGCATCTTGATCATTGATTCATGAGCGATTCGTCGGCTGCGTTCCATTTCACGCCGCTTGAGCACATTCGGCATTCGAAAGAACAAGGCTGGAGTTCCGAAGCTATTGGTGGAAGGATCTTTGTGGGACTCTTGGTAGGAATTTTCGAAATCTAGCTGTCCGAAAAAATGCGTCTGGTTCGCGTGGCGATTCCAATGGGTTGCATCAAATGAAAGTCCATCGATCGCCTGCTTCAATCGTTCAGGCGTTTGCCTGGGGAACTCAGCCCAGCGCAGCAGGGCTTTGAAGGCAGGTTGAGTTCGGCGTTCTTGAATTGGAAAAAATTCATCCAGTTGAACCAGCTGCAGCCAGTGGTCGAGGGCCACGTCAAGCTCGTCATTGAGTTCGGCGTGTTGCGCGGCGACTGCCAGTAGGTGTCGCAGGCGTAAGACTTGTTGGGCGCGTTTGATTTGCGAGTTAGGATCAAGAACGGCCGATGGGTTGTCGAGCAGGAGGGCGGACTTGATCAGCTCAAGGCTTTCAGCATTTTTCTCGAGGTAGCCTTGGTCGACTAACTCGCGTACGGCGGTTGGGGCCATCAGCAATTCGGTTCGTTCGTTGAAATTCAGCATCGGTTGACCGTCGGGGTGAACCATCGCGGCTGCTGCGTTTCGGATCAATCGCGAGCGTTCGAGCGAGGGTGGTCGTTCGTTGTCTAGGAATGAATATTGCCGTTGAAGCGGGGCGAGGGAGAACTCGGAGGGCGGATACTCTGTATATCTCGCCCAGAAGAATCCACCGATGAGGGTGCAGGCGAAAGCAGCGGCGGCTAGGTGCGGGGCCATGGCGTTCAGCAAGCCTGGTTTGTTCGCCAGCCAAGCGGGAGAATGCCACCAGGTGATCACCAGGAGCGCGAAGGGAATGGGAAGCACGAACAGCAATAGATTGCCGCCTAAAACACAGGCGAGGGTGATCCACGTTCCAATCCCCAACGTCATCAAGATCATGAACAAAAACGAAAACACACCGGAGCGAAATAGCATCGAATTGTATTGTCCGACTGAAATGATCGTAACGATGGCAAAACAGGAAGCCAGTCCGGTGCCCGCGATGGGTGGCGAGGACAGTCGCGTTGAAAAGAGTCCTGCGGCAATCAACGTTGCGAATATGCCTAGCAGGGAGATCGCTGCTAGGGCAACCACCGGTAGCAATCTCGCAAACCACAATCGTCGGCCTTGCTCCACGTGCTGCTGGAAGAAACGATACCTTCCCTCGCGATGGTCGTTTGAGAAAGTCAACAGCGATCCGATCCAAGCCATCAGACCTAGTCCAATAATCGCCGTCATGATCGACTGAGTGACTCGTGAGCGCGGGGGGCTCCCGCCAAACGCATCAAACATGAAGGCCCATCCCATGATGGCGGGTGGCAGTCCAATCGCTATTGCGAGTAGAAATTCTTTCTTGAATTGCGCGAATGACTGCCAGATCAGAACACGATAAACTTCGGACGAAGACGCCACCGGGATCTCGGTTGGGGCCGTTAATGCTTTGTGGGTTGTCAGATTAGAAACAACTGATTGGCTGGCTTCGACGGTGTGTGAGTTGGTTCTTTTGGTTGTTCGTTGTTGGGGCGAATTACCCAACCATCGGGTGCCGGCCCGTTGGAAGGCCAAGACACCAACTGCCAAGAGGAAGGCTTTGGCTAAAAAAAGAAACGCCAGCACTTTGAAGTTGAAGTCTCGGTTGGCAATGCTGTAGCCAAAGCAAGATGCAACAATGGTCGGAACGAGCCAACTTGCGACGACCACGCAGGCGGTGGCGGCGATTGCCGCGTAGATCGTTCGCTTGATTGCCAAAGAGCATAACGCTCCCCAGAAATAACACTCAAATGGAAATAAGATCGCTCCGAAAGCGATCAGGGGAAATGCAGGAGTCCCAGCTGTCCTGACATCGAACTTGATTGTCGATTGAAAGCACAGGAGCTCGAGGCCTTGGAACACGGCTCCGATCAAGACAAAGCACAAGATGGAAATCAGGCCGTAGAACAATTTTGAGCGAACGGCAAACCCACTTGAGATGGGGAGTTGTCGCAGCAATTGGGCCGTCTTGTTTTCTTTCTCTGGAGCGAAGAGGAAGACGCCCATGGTCAAGGCAAATAGATTGATGAAAACATAAATCAGGTAAAATGCGCCGGCATCTTGATTGGCGGGCTGGGGAGAATTGAAATATTTGTCGTACCCAAAAATTGCCAGAATGAATGCCAAAAATCCGGCGAACACTAAAACCAAAGGCGTGTTCTGTTTGAGCTCTTTCCAAGCCATGAACCTAGATGAAATCCAAGGCAATCGCATGCTAGGTTGCAGGTTGGGCGGAGTTTGGATGGACGAAGCACTCATTGAACTGAGCCTCCTTTGGCGTCGCTCGAGGCAGGCGTGTCAACCGTCACGGGGCTGGTCGAGTTGGCATTACGACGGAGTCTGGCGGGTGATTCGTTGGAGCTGAGGAAGGCGATGAAAATTTCTTCGAGCGATGGCGTGTGGACTTCGACATTGACGACGCCCGGGTGATCGCGAAGCTGCCACAGGGCGTCGGGGCCGGGGTCGCTGATCACCAATTGTTGCCGCTTTTGGTTGACGCCTTCGTGGTTGATGATCTGTCCGGCAAATGCTGGCAGCGGCTTTGGAGTCTCTTCAAAAGACACAACCCAGCGTTCGATTCGCTGTTTGAGATTGTCTAGCCGATCGTTTACCAAGACTTGGCCTTCGTGGATGATGGCGACCTGATCCGCGACCCGCTCGACCTCAGGGATTTGGTGGCTGGATAAGAGAACGGTTCGGCCCTCGGCGGCGACATCGACCATGCTTTCCAGAAACTTACGACGGACGAGCGTATCCAAGCCGGACGTCGGTTCGTCCATGATCAAGAGCTCAGGTTCGTGAGCCATTGAAAGTGCGAGTGAAACTTTTGCCCGTCCGCCTTTGGAAAGTGATTTGACTTTTTGATCCGTTGGCAGATCAAACTGTTCACATAAATGCCGAAATTTATCCTCGAATCCGGGCGGATAAAATCCCGAGGTGAACCAACCGGTTTGGGAGACGGTCATCCAGTCGTAAAGGGCCGGTGAATCCGAAACGTAGCCGACTCGGCGTCGGACATCGATGCCGGCGGTTTGCGGATTCATTCCGAGGACCTCGACCGTGCCGCTGGTAGGTTTGTCGAGTCCCATGATCGACTTGATAGCCGTGGTTTTCCCTGCCCCGTTTTCGCCCAGGAACGCAAACACGCACCCGGAGGGGACGTCGAGTGAGACGTTGTTGAGGGCGATTTTCTGGCCGTATTGGCGACTGAGATTCTTAAGCCGGATCACTGGTTTCATTTGGTTTTCCCCGCGAAAAATAGGCTGAGTTCGTTTGAATCAAATCGGATACTGTGTGCTTAGCGTTTTCGCTTTTTTGAATTCTCAAGTGCGGCTTGAATGATGTCCTGAAGCTCGACGTCCGTGATCTGACTCTGGTGGGCTTCCGCAAAAACATCACGAAGCCGATCTCGAATGACCCGAGTTCGGGCTTGGACACACTTGGTTTTGGCGCCCTTGGTGACTTCGATCCCCGTCCCGCGCACGGTCCGAAGGATGTTCTGATCCTGGAGATCGCGGAATGCTCGGGCAACGGTATTGGGGTTGATCGCAAGCTCGCGAGCCATTTCGCGAACCGAAGGAATCATTTCACCTTGGCTGATCGAGCCCGAGGCGACCGCGAACATGATCTGTCGAGAGACCTGTTCGTAAACGGGAACGCCGTTGCTGGGGTTGATTTTGAAAAACATCGGAGGGATGCCTTGCTTGAACTGAACACGGATTTCGCACGCCGTTTGGCGCCATGTGTACTATCGTGGTAGTACGGTAGGCAATTAGACAGGGGTTGTCAAGCAAATTGTGTTTGGAATTTGCGGATGGCCGTGTCTCGCAAGAAGAGCTGAATCGGGCGAACACGGCCCGGGGAAATGTCGTGAAAAGCCCCGGGATGTTGCGGAAAAGCCACGCCAAGCAGGTCGAGTCGACGAGGGGATCTAGCAATCACAGAACGTTAGCTAGAAAAACAACAAGAAATTGCCGGAAAACTTGGCTGTTGTGACAAGCGGCTTGTCCGTTGGAATCTGGGGAGCAGACGTCGATGCAATTGGCATGAATTCTGCATCGTGGTCAGTGTCACTTCAGTTGGATGTTCAAACCGATCAAAGATTAAGCAAGGAAATGTCATGGAAAATAAGTCAGAGACGAAGGTCGAACGCACAACTTTTGCGATGCGGATTCTGAGAAGTGGAAGTTTGGCGTTGGGGTTGATCGTGCTAGGGTGGGCGCTTGGGTTTTGCTAATCGTCCAGCAATTTGTGAGTGAGACTAAAAGAGCTTGTTGGTTGAGTCACTGACGGTAAGCCAATCGTCGACTCGTACGTTTGATCTCCCGCGTTCCCGCGTTTTAGTCGGTTAATCGTCTTGGTCTTCAGATCGCCGTTTGTTACGAAGCAAGTTGCCATGACTTGCTGCCACGAGGTAAATGGCGAGTTGACTTCGCCCCGGTAGCACGAAAAATGCCTGAGCGGGCCGCAGGCTGCTAAAGCTTCAACCGCAGATAATCGCAGATAGGCCCGCGCAGACTATCCGCGGTTGATTCGTACACCGGATGGCCCGTGAGCGGTTCCGATTGGGCGGAAGTCAGGCGGCTCGTCGGAGGCATTCGCTATTGAGTTTGTTGTAGAGCGTTTTCAAACTAATTCCCAGTTGTTGGGCGGCGGCCGTTTTGTTTCCGTTGAATTGTTCCAGCGTGGCGTGGATGGTGTTCATTTCAATTTCACGCAGCGATTTTCCGGCGGTTGCCATTGAAATCGTGGGTGATGAGCTGGAGCCAAAATGCCGAGGTAGGTCATCTGCGGTGATGGGTAGGCCGTCGCAGATAATTGAGGCATGTTCGATCACGTTGGCGAGTTCGCGAATATTGCCAGGCCAGCTGTGCGATTGTAGTAGCTGAATAGCTGAGTCATCCAAAGCGTGTTCAAGACGACGATTTTCTGGGCTGGCTTCTGGGCGGTGACGTCCGAGTAGGTGATGGGCGAGTTTCGGAATGTCTTCGACCCGATCACGAAGCGGCGGCAGTTGAATTTCGAACGTGTTGATTCGATACATCAGGTCTTGCCTGAACTCACCGTCGGCGACCATCTTGCCAAGCTCCCGGTGCGTCGCGCAGACAATTCGCACGTCGACTTGGAAAGGTTGGTTATCACCAACGCGTCGGATCTCACCGCTTTCAAGCACCCTCAGCAGGGTCGATTGAGTTGATTTGGGGAGTTCACCGACCTCATCGAGAAACAGCGTGCCCCCATCGGCGACTTCGAACAGGCCCTGGCGTTGTTCATCAGCTCCTGTGAAGGCCCCTTTGCGGTGACCAAAGAGTTCGCTTTCAATCAGGTTTTCTGGCAGTGCCCCACAGTTGATAGCCACGAACGGCTTATCGGCCCGATCGCTTTGATCATGCACTGCCCGGGCGGCAAGTTCTTTCCCAGTTCCGGTTTCTCCTACTACCAGCACCGTTGATCCGGTGGGCGCGACTTTTTCGATCAACGCTTTGACACGTTGCATGGACCGATGGTTGCCAATCATTGTTGGCTGGCCTTCGACTCGTTCTAGTCTGAGTTGGAGGGCGTGAATTTTGGTGGTGAGTTCTCGGCGGAGGGCGACACGTTGAAGCAGCGCCTTGAGCTCGATCAGTTTGCAAGGCTTCTGGAGGTATTCGTAGGTGCCTAAGCGGAGTGCATCGACTGCGGTTTCTGTGGATCCCTTGCCGGTCAAGACGATCGCTTCGGTGGTCGGCGCGAGTTCTTTGGTACGTCGAATGACGTCGATCCCGTTGAGCCCGGGCATATCGAGGTCCACGATGATGCAGTCGTAGGTGTCTTTTTCTACGGCGGCGACGGCGGTGGAGCCATCCGGGCAAACCGTCACGGTGTGCCCCATCCGTGGAAGTTCTGCAGCGATCAATTCCTGAAGATGGAGTTCATCGTCAGCAAACAAGACCTTCAGCGATTTTTGATTGGATTTCTTTTTCATCTTTTTCTCAGGCTGATTTGGCAAGTCGTTTTTGTTCATGTTCCACCAATGGCAAGCTAACGGTGAACAAAGAACCTTGGCCTGGTCCCGCGCTATGGGCGGTGATTCGGCCTCCGTGTTCTTCGATGATTTGGTAAGTGATTGAAAGTCCCAGTCCGGTTCCCTGCCCGTTTCGGCGGCGGGTGAAAAACGGCTCGAACAAGTGTTGTCGGACTTCTTCGGTCATCCCGCATCCGTCGTCGGTCACGGTGAGCAGTGCATTCCCGTTGTGATTGGACAATGAGATTTTTACGGTTCCGCCTTCGTCGATGCTTCCGAGTGCATTGGTAATCAGGTTGAGTGCCACCTGTTTCATTTCTTGTTCGTTGACGACGGCTACGATTGAGCAATTCGAATTAAATTCGATGTTGCGGCCGCGGTATTTGCTCAGCGGTTTGACCATGCCGATCACGGAATCGACAATCTCAGACAGATTCGTGGAGACTTTTTTTACATCGCCCATCCGGGAAAAATCCAAGAGGCCGGCGGTAATCCCTTTGCAGCGAAACGCTTCATCCTGAATTCGCCGCAGGTACTTTTTCATGTCGGCGATTTCGGTATCGATCGTTTCCTGGTCAGTGCCCTCTTCAGGATTGAGTATGTCATGGATTCTGGATTCAAGCGATTCAGCTGACCAAGCGATTGAGGCGAGTGGGTTGTTGATTTCATGGGCGACCCCGGCGGCCAAGAATCCAACGCTCGCCATTTTTTCGCTACGGACGACTTCTTTAGTGCGCTGTTGAACTTGTCGATTGAGGTCGGAATTGATTTCCTGGAAATTGGCCGTCATCGCGTTCAGTGCATCGCCTAGTTCAGCGACTTCGTCATCGGTGTTGAGTTCAATTCGATAGTCGAAATTTCCGTTGGCGACTTGCCGTGAGCCTTCCACAAGCGTTTCCAAGGGGCGGATGATACGGCTTCTGAATCTCAACATCAGCCAACCGATCATGCCGATGGCTGAGCATCCAAGCAAGGCACTGAACGTCATCCAGGCGTGGTATTCGGTGCGGGCTGTCTCCGCAAACGACTCCATTCGGATTTGCATGAACTCTGGGATTTTGGTCGCACGTTCCTGGAGCGACGAGATGCCTTTTTCAAGTTTGGCAAAATTGCGAAAAGGATGGAAATGGAATAAGGGGTCATCCACGTCGGCTCGAATTCGATCGAGGCTCGTGCTGAAATCGGCGACGAATTGGAGTTCTGCATCCTTTTCGGCCATCCGAGGATCGCGTGTGTGGTTGTTGTC